>DAIQQA010000143.1:0-12243 GCA_036787045.1 Burkholderiales bacterium
GGGCGCGGCGCTGGAGCGCTGCTTCGGGCGCGTGCAGGCCTCGCGCGGCAATCCCAAGCGAATGACCCGGCATGCCTTCAAGGCTATGCTCACGTTCATTCTGCTCGACAAGGGCGGCATGCCGCTCGCCGAGCTGCCCGAATACCTGGGCCAGATACCCTTCTATCGGGAGTTCAACGAACGCTACCTGCAACGCCCGCCCGCGGCGCTGGCGCAGCTGCTGGTGAGCGAGCTCGAGAAAGTCGGGGCGGTGGAGCGACGCGACGGCTGGCTGTTCGCCACGGGCTAGCTCGCGCCATCGCTCGCGGGCAAGGGCTAGGAGTCTGCGCGGCAGAGGACGCGGAGGACGCAGAGGATAAGAACAACCGGGTTCCGGATCAGTACGCTCGCCCATCGGGAGCGCGCTTGCCTACACGGTCTATTTGGTGTTCTCCGCGTCTCTGCGGTTCATCTTCCGTTCTGGAGTCACCGCTCGCGCCCGGCCTCGTGGAACGCCTTGCGCACCGGCGAGAGCAGATACTCCATCACCGTCCGGTCGCCCAGTGAGATCTCGGCATCGACCTGCATGCCCGGCATGAGCTCGTAGCGCACCCCGTCGGCCTCGAGATGCTGATCCTTGAGCTCGAGGACGCTGCGGAACTGGTAGGCGGGCGTAGGCGGACCGTTCTGCGCGTCCGGTCCGGCATTGCGCTGCGACTCGCTGGCATCGGCGCTCACGTACTTGACCACGCCCTCGACCATGCCGTACTTCTGGAATGGAAACGGCGCGACCTTCACCTTCACCGCCTGACCCTCGTGAACGAATCCGCGGTCGCGGTTGTCCACCCAGACCTCCGCGCGCAGCGGCTCGTCGGCCGGCACGATGGTCATCAGCACGGTCCCCGGTTGCAGCACCGCACCCACCGTATGCGTGGCCAAGTCCTTGACGAAGCCCTCCTGCGAGGCCTTGAGCTCCAACAGCTCGTTGCGGTGCGTCTGCTTCTCCCACTCCTGCGTGAGCGTCTGATAGCGGGCCAGCAGCTCCACGCGCTCGCTGTAGAGGCCCTGGCGGTAGGTCGACTCGAGCTGTGCAATCCGCTCGCGCGACTGCTGGATGCTGGCGCGCGCGCCCTGGATGGTATGCGCCTGGCCTTTCAGCTCCTGCTCGGCCTCGATGCGCTGCCGCTTGCGCTCCTCGGCCTGCAGCCGGCCGGCGAAGCCTTCGTCGACGAGCTGCTTCCAGGCGCGCTCCTGGTCTTCGTAGATCGGCAGGGTCTCGCGCAGCTTGGCTTCCTCGCGGCGGGCCCGCATGAGGTCCTGCTCGGCGCGGCTCAAGGCGGCCCGCTCGCTCGCCAGCGCGTCCAGGTGCGCCTGGCGATGGGCACGGTACTGGGCCAGCATCTGGTCGAAGGCAGCGGGATCGTCGTCGGGCAGCGCCTCGGGGGGCGTGCCGCCGAGCTCCGCGTCGATGCGGCGCAGCTGCAGGCCGGTGACCTGGAGCTGGCTTTCGAGCTGGCGGGTGTCGGCCTCCGAGATGCTGGCATCCATGCGTACCAGCACCTGGCCGGCCTGGACCCGGTCGCCCTCGCGCACCAGGATCTCCTTGATGATGCCGGCATCTGCCGGCTGGACCACCTTGACGTAGCTGGTGGGCACCAGCTTGCCCGGCGCGACGGCGATGACGTCGAGGCGTCCGACCAGTGCCCAGATCAGGAGTCCGGCAAACAGGGCCCCGAGCAGGTACAGGACCAGACGCGGCAGCGGCGAGGGCGGCTCGCGCTGCAGGCGCAGAATCGCAGGGGAGAAGTCGAGCGCTTCCGGCCCCGCCGCAGGCGGTGCGGCCTCGCTCATGAAACGATCCTTGCAGGCATGCCGCGCACGCCTGCAAGGATCATGCTAAGGACCTACGCTGCTCAGGCCAGCTTGAGCGCTCCGGCGGACAGCTCGTCCTGGGGCCGCAGCGCCTGCTTGCTGCCGAAGCTGCTGGCGGCGATCAGCTCCTGGGCCGCGCTAACCGCGACAGCCGCCAGGGAACCCGCTGTGCCATAGGTGTAGGCCAGGTCGCCGCCGAGGGCCTCGGTGTCGCTACCGCCCAGGTCGAAGCTCGCCAGGCCATTGGTCAGTGCCCACTTGGACAAGCCCGGGTTGCGGCTGCGCGCCCTGTCGAACGCGCCCACCAGCTGCTTGAAGTCGAAGGTCTCGACTGCATCGTCCATCAGGTTACTGCTGCCCGTCATGCCATCGGTGATGAACTGGAGCGTAGACACGGCCTGATAGCTGCGGCCACGGTACCACCGCTCGAAGGTGATGGTGCCGCCACCACCGGTCTCGAGCAGCAGGCTGTCGCCCGAGCGGCGGAAAGCGAGGTCCTGGACGCGGATGCCGGACCCCAGCGACAGGGTGGCGTCGCCGCCCTGCCCGGCCACGATGGTGTCGCGCCCGTCACCGCGGTTGTAGGCGATGATGTCGCGGCCTCCACCAAGGCGGATCTCGTCGTCGCCGGCGCCGCCGATGAACAGCGTCTTCCCGCCCCGGTCTTCGAGCACATCGTTGCCGCTGCCACCGTCCAGCACGTTGCTGGCGCTCGGAGAACGGTCCTGCAGGTAGTCGTTGCCGCTGCCGCCCTGGAGGATGTCTTCCATCCAGCCCCCGTACAGCGTGTCGTTGCCGCTGCCGCCGTAGAGATAGTCCTTGCCGGTGCCGCCGTCCATGCGGTCATTGCCTGAACCGCCCAGCAGTACGTCGTTGCCCTCGGAAGACCAGATCACGTCGTTGCCGCTGCCGCCGTCGATGGTAACGTCACCGTAGCTATAGCGGCGGCTGGTAAGGTCCACCACATCGTCACCGCCCCCGGCGTCGATGATCTCGATGCCGGACAGGCGCGGGCCCGACTGGAGGGCACCACTGCGGTTGTCGTCCAGCAGGATGGCATCTGCTCCCCCGGTGCCCACCAGGGTGTCCATGCCCTCGCCGCCATTGAACACGTCCTGGCTCTGGCCCATGCCCCTGATGCGGACGCTCTCGCCGCTGCCGCTGTAGCCGGGGCTGCCCGCATTGCGACGGTTCGACCTCCACCAGCCACTCCAGGTGTCGTCCCGGTGGAACTGGAGCGTGTCGTTGCCGCCACCACCGTTCAGGATGTCCCTGCCACCCCTGCCGTCGAGCGTGTCGTCACCGGCACCGCCGTTCAGGACGTCGTTGCGCCGTCCTCCGCGGAGGTTCTGGCCCGGCGCAGGCGCTGCCTCACCGCTCACACTCAAGGCGAACACGTCGCTCGCGGTCGCCCCCATCCGATCGGTGGCGATGACCTGCAGCTGCAAGCTGGCGACACGAGCGTCGGCCGGTGGGGCCTCGGGTGTGCCGCTCAGAGTGCGGGTCGTGGCGTCGAAGGTCAGCCACGACGGCAGGTCCGAGCCATCCGCCATGCGCATCGAGTAGCTGAGCGTGTCCCCGGCATCCGCGTCGTGGAACGCGGCTGCGGGGATGGTCATGCTGAAAACCTGGCCAGCTGTGGCGCTCTGGTCGCCGACCGGCTGCATCAGCTCCGGTGCGTCATTGGCGTTCGCCACGGCGATGTCGAAGACATCCGACACCGACACATCGCTGCCATCGGTTGCGGTGACCAGCACGCTCAGCGTGCCCACGTCGGCGTTGGTCGGCGTGCCACTGAAGGTGCGCGTAGCAGCGTCGAAGCTCAGCCACGCCGGCAGCGCCAAGCCGTCGGCCAACCGTGCCGCCAACGTCAGGCTGTCGCTCAGGTCCGCGTCGGCGAAAGTGCCGGCCGGAAGCGTGAAGGTGAAAGCGCTGTCCTCGTTCGCGGTCTGGTCGGACACGGGGCTGGCTACAGTCGGCGCGTCGTTGACGTTGTTGACCGTGATGCTGAAGACGTGCTGAGCAGTCGCGCCGGCGTCGTCGGTGGCCGTCAGCGTCACCGAGTGGGTACCGACCTCGGCATTGCCCGGCGCGCCAGAGAGCACACCGTTCTCATAGGTGAGCCAGGCCGGGCCACCCACGCTGACGGTCAGGCTGTCGCCCGCGTCCGCATCGGCGAACAGGTTGGCCAGGTCGACCGAGAAGCTGCTGTCCTCGTCCACGCTCTGGTCGCCTACCGGGTTGGCTACCGTCGGCACGTCGTTGACGTTGGTCACTGTCAGATCGAAGGTCTGGCTGGCGGAGTCGGTCCCGTCGCTGGCGGTCACCATGATGGTCAGGGTGCCGAGCTGGGGATCGTCCGGCGTGCCGCTGAAGGTGCGGTTCGTGGCGTTGAACTGCAGCCAGGTGGGCAACATGCTGCCGTCGGCAAGCGTGGCCGAGTAGCTGAGCGCGTCCCCGTCTGGATCGCTGAAAGCACCGTCCGGCAGCGTGAGGGAAATGTTGTCGCCTTCCTGGAAGGTCTGGCTCGCGAGCGGCGCGCTGGCCACAGGCGCCTGGTTGCCAGCAGGCGGAGTGGAACCGTCGAACATATTGCCGGTCGTGGCGTAGCTGGTGGCGTACTCGCCGCCGGCGGGGGCGACGGTGCCAGTGACTTCGCCGCTACCCAGCCCGAACAAGGCGACCGGCGTGTCCGAGGTCGCCCCGAAGAGAGCGGCCTGGTTATCCGCCACCAGCGCAGCGAGGTCGAATACCCGCACGTTGCCCTCGGCGTCGACGAATTGCACGTTGGCGACTGTCTGGCCGTCGCTCACACTGAACGTGCCGTCGCCGTTATCCATGAACCAGGTCAGCTGCACCTGATCGGCGCTGCCCGGTACGAAGAGGGTCAGGGCGCCGTCGGGAGTGACGTAGGCCATCAGGTTCTCTGGGGCAATGCCTCCGCCGAACGAAATCGTGTCCACGTCGCCGGCCGCCATGCCCGGGGCGTTGTCCACATACAGCGTGCCGTCGCCGGCGTTGAAGAGATAGACATCGTCGCCGGTGCCACCGGATACGAATCCGCCGTCCCTGCCGGCCGCGATCACATCGTTGCCGTCGTCGCCGAAGAGGAAGTCCATGCCAGCGCCACCAGACAGCACGTCGTTGCCGGCACCCCCGTAGACCCAGTCGCTGCCACCTCGTGCGTCGACCATGTCGTTGCCGCCGTTGCCGGAGATCTGGTCGTCGGCGAGACTGCCCGCCAGGATGTCGCCTGTTTCCATCCCATCCTGCGAGCCGGCCACGCCGTCGCTGTCAAGGCCGAGCACGTCTGCGAGGGTAGCGCTGGTGCCATCGGCGAACTGGAACACGACGTCTATCGGTGGAGGCGGCGGCACGGCGCCGGCTGCCACGTCGGTCGAGAGCATGTTGAACACCATGCCCTCCTGGCCGCCGATCGCGACCGCGAACGTGGCTGGCACACCGAAAGAGGTCGGCTCACCAAGCTGCACGGTAAGATCCGCTAGCGTGATGCCGGCGCCGAACTGGATCACGTTGGTAACCGGCGTGTTGATCCATGCGACCAGCGCCTCGAAGGCGGCCTGCGCGCTGGCGGAGTCCACGGTGCCCGGCGCCCAGTATCCGTCCGAGTTGCGTCCCTGCAGGTCGTAGAGAACTGCTGCGATGTCTGGCGGCAGCAGCCCGAACAGGCTGGAATCGACCGTTGCGAAATAGTCGTTGCTGTAGTCCCCTGGCGTGCCCCCGAAGTCGTTGGCAAGCGCGGTCATGGCCGCGTCGAGGAAGCCGGCGAACTGATAGGTGCGTGGCGCCGCGAAAGTGATGGAGTCGGTACCGTCGCCGAGCTCATAGATAATCGTGTTCTGGCCGTCGGCACCATTGATATAGTCGTTGCCGCCGCCCCCGTCGTAGACGTTCTGGCCGTCGCGGAGGTCCATCCAATCACTGTCGGACGTGCCGTTGAAGTACTCAGTTGCCATGACATACCTCCAGACTTCAGCTTTTTGAACTCGTTTGGTGTCAGCGCCGGATCGCCAGCATCCACCCCGACACGCGCCAAGCTTTGCCTAATGGCGGGGTCCCAAAATCCGGCTCCCTTGGTCCGGACTCCTGCTCGGGCACCCACCCTGTTGTTTCCCGCCGACAGTGGCGCAAGCGGCATGCCACTGATTGCACGGGTCTGTGAAGCAATGTGAAGATGTGGCGGGCTGTGACGATGCTGCAAGCGCGGTATGACACAACTGCAAGCGGACGTTGACACTAGTTGAAAGTCACCCGGCAAACCCCTGGCTTCAGGGGACCGCGGCGGGTGCAGGCGCTGTCGCACTCCTTAAGGGAAGGTCAAACGGTCGCCTCGGACCGACGAACGCCGTCAGAGGTGCCGCGGATGGGCACGCCTGGGTGCGCGCGGCGTCATGCAATTCGTCAAAGACTTTGAATGCAGCTTACGTTGCCGGCCGGGTTTCGCTGCCAGGCCCGCCGAGCGGGCGTAAGGACTTTACCAATCAAGCGCTTGTGCGCCCCGCGAGGATCCTGCCCGCGGGCTGCGCAGGTGCTTACTCCAGCAGCCGGTTAGTGGACCGCCGACGTCTTGGCGTCGCCTGACGCGCTCAGGCGGGGGGCCGGCGCGAGCCCACGGGGGGTCCCGGCGGCATTGGGATCGGACAGCGGCCGCCCCTGGTCGCCGAGGCGAACAATGGAGTCCACGGCCAGTCCGCGGGGCACGTGGTGCGTGATGAAGAGGATCGTCGTCGAGCCCTTGAGCTGATTGATCGTCCGCGCGAAGTGCTCACTGGTTTCCACGTCCAGGTTGCTCGTCGCTTCGTCGAAGATCAGCACAGCGGGGCGTTTGAGCAGCGCCCGGGCAATGGCCAAGCGCTGCTTCTGCCCGCCGGAAAGGCCGACGCCGTGCTCGCCCAGCATGGTCTGGTAGCCGTGCGGCAGCCGCTCGATTACATCGTGGATCTCGGCCTTACGGCAGGCGTCCATGACATCCTGGAAGCTGGCGTGGGGGTTTGCCATCACCAGGTTGTCATAGATGGTCCCCGAGAACAGCACGGTCTCCTGGGGCACCACGCCAAAGGCAGAGCGCAGCTCGTTGGCGGACAGGTTGCGCAGGTCGCGTCCGTCGATCAGGATCTGCCCCTCGGTCGGCGGGTAGAACCCCAGCAGCAGCTTGGACAAAGTGCTCTTGCCCGAACCCGAAGGGCCCATCAGCGCGGTGAGCTGACCTGGGCGCAGCGTCACGCTGAAATCCCGGTAGACGAACGGATGCTGATCGCTGTAGCGGAAGCTCACACCGACCATGTCGATGCGGCCGGCGCTGCGCTGGCTGCGCGCCGGCACTACTGCATAGGGTTCGGTGGGGATGTTCATCATGTCCCCGAGGCGCTTGATCGCCACCGAGGCCTGCTGGAACTCCTGCCAAAGCCCCACCAGCCGCAGCATCGGCTGCGACATGCGGCTGGCGAACATCTGGAACGCGACCAGCATCCCGATCGTGAACCCGGCGTTGGTCATGACGAGCAGCGCGCCCAGCACCAGGATGGACAGGGTCATGCCCTGCTCCACCGCGTTGGCCATCACGTTCATGGTGTTGGAAAGCTGACGCGCCCCGAAGCCGGCTTTCAGATAGCTCGCTAAGTAGTCGCCGTAGCGGCGCTCCAGGGTCGGCTCCATCTGCATGCTCTTCACGGTGGACATGCCCGCGACGTACTCCGTGACGAACGCCTGGTTGCGCGCGCCCAGCAGGAACTGGATGTTGAGGCGCTTGCGGAAAACCGGCGTCGCGGCAAGGCTCAGCAGCGAGATCAGCAGCAATCCGACCAGCGCAACGATGGTGAGCTGCCAGCTGTACCAGAACATCACCACCAGAAAGATGACCAGGAACGGCAGGTCCAGGATCAGGGACACCGCGGCGCCGGACAGGAAATCCCGGATCGTCTCCACTCCATGCAGGCGCGACACGATCACCCCTGTGGGGCGCTGCTCGAAGTAACGTACCGGCAGGCGCAGCATGTGCGAGAACACGTGCGTGCCCAGCACCGCGTCGATGCGGTTGCCGGTGTGGATCACCAGGAACTGGCGCACCCAGGTCATGGCGGCCGAGAACAGCATGAACATGCCGAGCGCAAAGCCCACCACCATCAGGGTGCTGCGGGTCTGGTGCACGATCACCTTGTCGATGATCGCCTGGGTGAACAGCGGCGTGGCCAGCGCCATGAGTTGAATGGCGAGCGATGCGAGCAGGACGTCGCGCCACACTTTGCGGTGCTTGAGCAGCTCGGGCACGAACCAGCCGAAGCCAAAGCTGCGCGGCTGCACCTCCGGCTTGTCCTCCTCGGCGCCGGGCTCATTGGCCGCCTGCGGCGCCCGCCCCACCGGCAGCACCATGCCTTCGAACACGACCCTGAAGTCGGTAACTGGCGCGGTCTCGCCGCTCTCCGACCCAGCGCGGAAATACAGGAAGCGGGTGCCGTCGCTCTTCAGGATCAGCGCCGGCATGGCCGGCCCCGGCACCTCGTCGGGGTCATTGGCGGCCTGCCCAGGAAGGGGCGCCTTGACCAGTGCGACGCTCGGCAGCGAGACCTGCACGAACTCGGTGACCCGCCGCCACTCCCCGACTTGCAGGCCGAGGGCCTCGGCTGCCTCGCCCAGCGTCGCCAGGGTGTACGGCGGCGCGTAGCGCTGCAGGATCAGCTTCGCGTCGAACGGGATGCGATAGAGCTGGCAGAGGCTGCCCAGCACCCACAGCAGTGGAGCAGGCTCGATGGGCTGAGCCAGCACTGCCGTGTCGTTGGCGCGGGGCGCCGGGGGTTTGCGCTTGAAGGGGGAACGCACCCTTTAGGTCTCGAGAAGGTGATCCAAGCGGCATGGGCAGCAAGGCCTGTGCCATCGGGGCTCACACCGACAACGACGCTCAACCCAAAGGCAGCCTAAATCCAACGCAGAGACGCGGAGGACGCAGAGGACGCAGAGAAGAAACGTGCACCCGACACCGTGGGGGCCGATTCGGGGGCATCGGGCAAAGCTAACCTACGCGTCCGCCCAAGCTTCCACGCGGAGCTCCGCGCCCCGCACAGTCCCGGGCTGAGGTGTCAAATGCAGAGCCACCACGTCGCACCCAAGGATCCCGCCGAAACGCGGCATTCGCAGCCCTCTGCGTCCTCTGCGCCTCTGCGTTGAGAAGTGGAGGACGGAGTCTACTCGCGCGTGAGCAGAGCAGAGAGCGCAGCGTGGTCGGAAATGCGCGCCCAGTGCTGGCCGCGATGGACGTGAGCCAGCTTCACCCGGAAGCCGCGCACGTAGATGCGGTCCAGGTGCAGAACCGGAAGCATCGCGGGGAAGCTGCGCGCCGGACCGTGACCGTAGGTCTCGAACACCTCGGAGACATCCAGCGAGCGGATCAGATAGTGGCTGGCGCGGCGCGTCCAGTCGTTGAAGTCTCCGGCGATGATGACGGGCGCATCGTGCGGCACCAGGCGCTCGATGCGGCTGACCAGCGCGTCGAGCTGCCTCTGACGCCAGATCTTGAGCAAGCCGAGGTGGACATTGATGGCGTGCAGCCGTTGGTTCCAACCCGGGACGTCGATCTCGCAATGCAGAAGGCCACGCCGTTCCAGCCGGTGCATGGAGACATCCTCGTTATCCCAGCGCACGATCGGGAATTTGGAGAGGATGGCGTTGCCGTGATGGGCGTCGTCGACCACGGCGTTGCGGCCGTAAGCGAAGTCATGCCATACCGAGTCGGCGAGGTACTCGTACTGCGGTGTGGTCGGCCAGTCGCGGTGGCGCTCGGCAAAACGGGCATGGAACCCCACTACTTCCTGCAAGAACACCAGGTCCGGCTCGACCGACTGCAATCGCTCGCGCACGTCGTGCAGCGAGACGCGCCGGTTGAACTGCGGGAATCCCTTGTGGATGTTGTAGGTGAGGATGTGCAGCGTCTCCATTTCGGTCGGTCTTCTGGCGGGGCCGGTGTTGTGTCTCGGGTGTCGGCGTCGAGGGTGTTCAGGGGCTTCAGTTCAACGCGATTGAGTCCGTGCGGGCAGCCGCCGGATCGCTTCGGTATTGCTCCAGGAGAAACAACGGCCAGCCGCCTCTTCCCAGGGCAACCACATGAAGCGCAGGTGCTCGCGCGGGGCCACCTCGACGTCCAGCGGACGCGGCAGAGTCAGCCCGAACACATGCTCGGTGTTGTGTGTCACGCCAGGCGCGTAGCGCCACCGCCATTCCGGGAAGATCTCGTACTGGTTGCGCAGCTCCCAGTCGTGCAGCGCATAAGCACGCGCGTCCAGCCCCGTCTCCTCGTGTACTTCGCGCACTGCGGTCTGCTCCAGCGTCTCGCCTTCGTCCTGGCTGCCGGTCACCGACTGCCAGTAGCCGGGGTGGTCGGCGCGCTCCAGCAGCAGGACCTGCAGGTCGGGGGTGTGAACCACGACGAGGACCGATCTCGGGGTTTTGTACTTCGACTTCAACTACCGCTCACCACGAAGACACGAAGGCACGAAGAAAACCGAAGAACTGTCACAAGCGCTTCCGATCCAGCGCTAGACAGCGATGCCTGCGCGCGGGAATGCCGTCTGCCGTCGCCGATCCGCTCACCCAGCCCAATGGGTCTGAAAGTACGTACACCGGATGCTCTCTCATGTTGTTCTTCGTGCCTTCGTGTGTTCGTGGTGAGAGGCTCGCTCTAGCTCGGCTTTTCGGAGGAACGCACACGGATATGCAACTCGCGCAGCTGCTTCTCGTCCACCAGGCTGGGCGCCTGCGTGAGCAGACACTGGCCGCGCTGGGTCTTCGGGAAGGCGATCACATCGCGGATGGAGGGGGCACCCGCCATCAGGGTGACGATCCGGTCCAGGCCGAAGGCGATACCCCCGTGCGGCGGAGCGCCGAACTGCAGCGCATCGAGCAGGAACCCGAACTTCATGCGTGCCTCTTCGGGCTGGAGGTTGAGCGCGGAGAACACCTTCGACTGCACGTCCTGGCGGTGGATACGCACCGAGCCGCCACCGATCTCCCAACCGTTGAGCACCATGTCGTAGGCCTTGGACAACGCCCGCCCCGGCTCGCTGTCCAGGTACTCCTCGTGGCCGTCCATCGGCGAGGTGAAGGGATGATGCAGCGCGTCCCAGCGCTTTTCCTCCTCGTTCCATTCGAACATGGGGAAGTCGAGCACCCATAGCGGCTTCCAACCCGGCTCGGCGAAACCTTTCTCGTGGCCGATCTTCGCACGCAACGCACCCAGCGCATCGTTGACCACCTTGGCCTTGTCCGCGCCGAAGAAGATCAGGTCTCCGTCGGTAGCCCCGGTGCGCTCGACGATTGCCTTGAGCGCGGCATCGGAGAGGTTTTTCACGATCGGCGACTGCAGTCCGTCGCGGCCCTTGGCGATCTCGTTGACCTTGATATAGGCTAACCCTCTGGCACCGTAGATCCCCACGAACTGCGTGTACCCGTCGATCTCGCCGCGCGTGAGCTCGCCGCCGCCGGGAACTCGCAGCCCCGCCACACGACCGCCGGCGCTGTGGGCCACACTGCTAAAGACCTTGAACTCCACGTCCTTCATCACGTCGGTCAGCTCGGTCAACACCAGCGGCACGCGCAGATCCGGCTTGTCCGACCCGTACTTCGACATCGCCTCAGCGAAGCTCATGCGCGGGAACGGGCTCGCCAGCTCGATGCCCATGACCTCCTTGAACACCGAGCGGATCATCTCCTCCATCAGCGCGGTGATCTCGGCCACGCCCAGGAATGATGTCTCCACGTCGATCTGGGTGAACTCGGGCTGACGGTCCGCGCGCAGGTCCTCGTCGCGGAAGCACTTGGTGATCTGGTAATAGCGGTCGAAGCCGGCGATCATCAGCAGCTGCTTGAACAGCTGCGGGGATTGCGGCAGGGCGTAGAAGTGCCCTGCGTGCATCCGGCTGGGCACCAGGAAGTCGCGCGCGCCTTCGGGTGTGGACTTGGTGAGCATCGGCGTCTCGACGTCGATGAAGCCCTGCGCGTCGAGGTAGCGTCGCACCGCCATCGCCACCCGGTAGCGCAGCCGCAGGTTGCGCTGCATCTCGGGGCGGCGCAAGTCGATGACGCGGTATTCCAGGCGCACGTTCTCGCCCAGCGTGTCCTCGTCGAGCTGAAAAGGCGGCGTGAGCGAGGCGTTGAGCAGCTCGATGTGCTTGGCAAGCACTTCGATCTCGCCGGTTCTCAGATTCGGATTGACCGTGCCCTCGAGCCGCGGCCGTACCCGTCCCTCGACCTTGATGACGTACTCGTTGCGCAGGCGATCGGCCACAGCGAAGGTCTCGGGCGTGTCGGGATCGATCACGACCTGTACCAGGCCCTCGCGGTCGCGCAGGTCGATGAAGATCACGCCGCCGTGGTCGCGGCGGC
>DAIQQA010000039.1:0-9506 GCA_036787045.1 Burkholderiales bacterium
AAGAGGCGTAGCGCGGAGAACCTCAGGCGCTGGTGGGCGAAGCGAAGACGGGATCCAGAGTAGCGGGTCTTAGATGGCGAAAGGTGAGCGCAACTATGGGTGCCTCAGTGCTGAGGCTAGGCAATTAGAATCGAATGACAATGGAGTTTGCTCGACACATGAAAGGACGCCCAAGCGCCATCCCGCTAGCATACAAGCTGCCCGGATGACTCTCGCGGGCAGAATTTATTAGCTGGTGGGTTAGTTGGGGGTAACAAGCGAGCGTAATACACAGCGCTCTGTTTTTTAAGCACAAAAATTGATTGTCTGTCTGGCGGAGGGTGAGGGATTCGAACCCCCGGTGGGTTTCCCCACAACGGTTTTCAAGACCGCCGCATTCGACCGCTCTGCCAACCCTCCCCCGTGTCCGTCCAGCGCAGCCAGTTGCGACAGAGCCCCGCAGACCAGCCTCCGTCGAGCCAGGCCGCTGGGGCGGTCAGGTCATCAGGACGGCCGCTGTCGGGGGGGATGATACAGGCAACACCGCGTGCACGCGACCAAGTCCGCGACGCGGGCGAGGTTTTCACCCCCGCTGTGACCCTGCGGAGTGGTCGAGACCAGCGGGGGTTTGGGGGCGAAAGCGGGCCGCAACGCAGGCCGCCGGCCACACTGCGCAGCCGAGCCGTCCGCGCTGCGCGCGGCCTGCTGGGCTCAGGCGCGGTGCCGCGAGCGCTTGTGCACCGAGCCTGACGAGGCCTGCTGGCGCAGGCGCTTGTACAGGGCCGGCTCGGCGCTCTTGAGGTAGGACAGCACCTGGAAGTCGTGACGGTTGATCTTGCGCACGTCGATCTGATCCACGTGCACCAGCCGCAACAGTTCTTTGACAGGTTTGGGCATGGCGCGCCCGCTCTCGTAGCGGGAACCGCCGCTTTGCGTCACGCCGATGCGGCCCCAGAACTCCTGCTGGTTGAGACCGAGCCGGTGTCGGATCTGTCGCGGGTTGAGGCTTCTGTCAGTTTGTTTCATGTGTGTGTCATGTCCGAAGGTTCAACGAATACGGATCCGAGCGAACCCGCGCTTTATCCCTTTGTCCTGCAATCCCCTGGGAAGTTCCAGGGCCTTGCTGCACACCGCCCTTTGCAAGAAAAGTGCCCTCGCGTGCGTCGGCGCCTGCCGACACCGGAGAGCCCGCCACCCATACATCGGGTAGTCCAGGAACCGTGGTGATCGGCTCCTGTTGCGGAAGCACCGCTGGCCCCACGGACTCTGCCGGGGCTTAAGATCAGGATCGGACAGGGAGTGGGCCGACCCACTCCCTCAACGCCCGAAATGCCGTAAGGATTACGGCAGGCTGAACACTACCAGCACGCCGGCGTCCTTGGGGAAGGTATTGAAGGGCTTGCCGAAGAAGCTGGCATAGTCGTCGCCTGCCAGCCCGCCCCAGCCGGTGGCCACCGCGATGTACTGCTTTCCGTCCTTGCCCTTGTAGCTGATGATGCCACCGTTATGTCCCTGGCCGTTGTTGTGCTTCCACAACTCCTTCCCGGTGATGGCGTCGAACGCGCGCAGATAGCCGCGGGCGTCGGGCACGAACAGCAGATTGCCGGCCGTCGACAGCAGGCTGGCGAGCGGCGGCTCGGGGAAGCGCACCTCCCACTTCTTGGCGCCGGTCAGCGGATCGTGCGCCGACACATGCCCGTGCGCCTTGTCGCCCGGCGGGTTGACCAGCGAGAAGCTGGCGCCGATGTTCAGCTGCGCCATGGGCTCGAGAATCGGGGTGGTCTTGGTCACGGTGAGATCCATGCACCACTCGTTGCCGACCTTGTAGTACAGCCCGCTCCTGGGGTTGTACGTGCCCGCGTTCCAGCTTATCCCGCCAGCGATGAATGGGCACAGGCTCTTGTGTGCGCCTTCGGTCAGATCGCGCCGGCCCACCAGCGTGCCGTCGGGCTTGATGTCCTGCACGAAGTTGATGTTCTTCACCAGACGCCAGACGTTGTGCACCTTGCCCTTGCGGTCGTACACGAACACGAACCCGCTCTTGTTGGGGTGCACAATGTATTTCTTGCCTCCGCGCTCGAGCATCACGAACTCGCCCACGGCGCTGTCGAAGTCCCACGCGTCATGGGGCAGTTCCTGGTGGTAGGCCTTCAGCTCGCCGGTGTCGGGGTCCAGTCCAATGACCGAGGTCGTGTAGAGGTTGGTCCCTGGCCTCGCGCCGTTGGTCATGAAGTCGGGCCCCGACCAGTCGTACAGGGGAGCCGGGTTGCCGGTTCCCCACCACACGGTGTCTGTCTCGGGGTCGTAGTTCCCGGGCATCCAGCCTCCGCCGCCCCCCGTCTTCCAGGAGTCGTTGCCCCAGGTATTGCGGGCGTCGGACTTGGTGCCGTCGTTGCCGCCCACGGTGTAGAACTTCCACACCTCCTGCCCGGTATTCGCGTCCACCCCGAAGATGGGCCCGCGGTAGGGCCATTCCCCGCCCTGCGAGCCGATGACAACCTTGTCCTTGACGAACAGAGGCGCGCCTGTGAAGCCAACCGTCAGACGCTCGGAGTCGAGCAGCTTGGTCTCCCACACGAGCTGGCCAGTCTTGCGGTCGAGCGCTACGAGCTTCCCGTCGAGCGTGCCCATGTAGACGTAGCCCAGGCCGACGGCGAGCCCGCGGTTGTAGGGCGAGTGAGTCTGCTTGGACACCAGGTCCTCATTGAGCTTCTGCTGGTGGTACCAGAGCACTTCGCCGGTGGCACCGTCGAGCGCGAACACCTGGTTGTACGAGCCCGAGTAGTAAAGGACGCCGTCCACCGCCAGCGGCATCGACTGCAGGCCCCGCACCGACCGCGGCATCACGTGGGTCCAGGCCACGCGCAGCTTGTCGATGTTCTTGCTGCTGACCTGGTCGAGCGGGCTGTACTGCCAGCCTTTGTAGTCGCGGTTATAGGTGAGCCAGTCGCCCGCATTCTTGTCCGAGTTGCGGATCCGTTCCAGGGTTACGTCTGCGGCGTGCACCAGGCCGTTCGCGCCGAGTGCCGTGGCAGCAGCCATAGCAACGGCCGCTGCGGCCCGACCCATCCGTTTGTGCCAACGCTTCATGAAGCTCTCCTCATAGCCAAGGCGCACCGAAAGGGCGCAGCGCATGGTGGTCGCCAGATGTCCGCCAAGTGAGCCTGGGGTCGTCCCGCAACGACGCACTTCACGCGTGCCGGGGACCGGCGCAGTTGTACGGACTATAGCGCATCGGCAGACCCGCCGTGCGCGGGCGTCACGCCCCTTTTCAGGGCCTGCGGCCCGACGAGAATGCCAGATGCGTAACCGTCCGGCTCCTCATCGGCATGGTGAGCCGAAGCTTGAGCCCGGAGGGCTCGGGCGTGGCCACGGTCACTTCGCGACCTGCCGCTCGCGCAGCTCGTCGAGGGTCTTGCAGTCGATGCACAGCGTGGCGGTGGGCCGGGCCTCCAGGCGCTTGAGCCCGATCTCCACGCCGCAGCTTTCGCAGTAGCCGTAGTCGCCAGCGTCGATCTTGGCGATGGTCTCTTCGATCTTCTTGATCAGCTTGCGCTCGCGATCGCGGTTGCGCAGCTCGAGCGCCATGTCCGACTCCTGGCTGGCGCGGTCGTTCGGGTCGGCGAAGATCGTCGCTTCATCCTGCATCGTGTGGACGGTGCGGTCGATGTCCTGGCTGAGCTCGTCCTTCAGCGCCGAGAGCATCTTGCGGAAGTGCTCGAGCTGCTTGGGGTTCATGTACGCCTCGCCCTTCTTCGGGTGATAGGGCTTGAACTGCTGGGTGTGAAATTCAGCGACCATGTTCTGGTATCCCCGTTGCGTGTTCCGATTTCGAAAAAGGCGCTTCTATAGCAGATTAACTGGGGGGGTGCAAGCAACTTTCAAACCCATGCCGCCAACGGCGGAATTGGCTGGCCCGGATATTTCATCAGGGCGTGGCATATGAACTTGCTGCCTGTTCGGGGGTGGCCTGGTGAAGAATCCGGGCTGGGGCAAATTGACCGAGCCGGACGCCGACGGGCATAATGCACGGCTTCCGGGGTGTAACGCAGCCTGGTAGCGTGCCTGCTTTGGGAGCAGGAAGTCGGAGGTTCGAATCCTCTCACCCCGACCAGCATCGGCACCCTGATAGGCGTGCGCCAGGCGGCGAGCGGCACGCGGTACGGCGCTGTGCATGCGGTGAGCCCTGCCCGTAGCTCAACCGGATAGAGCACCAGCCTTCTAAGCTGGGGGTTATGGGTTCGAGTCCCGTCGGGCAGGCCAGAGCCGGGACGCGCACGCCGGAACGTATTTCGTTGGTGGCTGTAGCTCAGTTGGTAGAGTCCCGGATTGTGATTCCGGTTGTCGTGGGTTCGAGTCCCATCAGCCACCCCATCTTCTCCCTGTTACGCCACGCGCGCAGCTGCGCGCCCCCTGCTGTCCCGTGATCACACTGCGCCAGGTCGTCCTCCAGCGTGGCGCCAAACCCCTGCTGGCGGGTGTGGACCTCACGATCTTCGCGCGCCAGAAGATCGGGATCACGGGTGCCAACGGCACGGGCAAGAGCAGCCTGCTCCAGCTTCTGCGCGGGGAGCTGCACGCCGAGTCCGGCGACGTGGAGATCCAGCCGGGGCTGCGCATGGCGCACGTCATGCAGGACACGCCCGCATCGCCCATCCCCGCACTCGAGTACGTTCTGGACGGCGATCGGGAACTGCGGCGCGTGGAGCAGGCGCTTGCACAGGCAGAAGCGCTGCATGACCATGTGGCCATCGCGCACCTGCACGCCGAGTACGAGCAGCTCGATGGCTACAGCGCACGCTCACGCGCCTCCCGGATCCTGTCCGGGCTGGGGTTCAGCCAGGCCGACCTGCAACGGCCGGTCGCCGAGTTCTCCGGCGGCTGGCGCATGCGGCTCAACCTGGCGCAGGCGCTGCTGTGCCCATCCGATCTCCTGCTGCTCGACGAGCCTACCAACCACCTCGACCTGGACGCGGTGTTCTGGCTGGAAGAATGGCTGAAACGATACCCTGGAACCCTGCTGCTGATCTCGCACGACCGGGAGTTCCTGGACGCGACGGTGGACTACATCTGCCATCTGGAAGGCCGCAGCCTGCGCCTGTACAAGGGCAACTACGCCGAGTTCGAACGCCAGCGCGCCGCCAATCTCGCCAACCAGCAGGCCGCTTTCGAGAAACAGCAGCGCGAGATCGCTCACCTGCGCAGCTTCGTCGACCGCTTCCGCGCCAAAGCGACCAAGGCGCGGCAGGCACAGAGCCGGCTGAAGATGCTGGCGCGCATGGAGGTGATCGCCGCAGCACACGTGGCTGCGCCCTTCAGCTTCTCGTTCCGCTCGCCAGAGCCCGCTTCGGAGCGACTGCTGACGCTCGAGCACGCGCAGGCCGGCTATGCGGGCCGGGCCGTGCTCTCGGACCTGAACCTGACGCTCACCGCGGGTGCCCGCGTCGGCCTGCTGGGCGCCAACGGGGCGGGCAAGTCCACTCTGGTCAAGCTGCTGGCGGGCGAACTGGCGCCTGCAGGCGGATGCCGCACTGAAGGCAAGGGCCTGAAAATCGGCTACTTCGCGCAGCACCAGCTCGAGCAGCTGCGCCCGGACGAAACCCCGCTGCAACATCTGATGCGCAGCGACGGCCGAGCCCGCGAACAGGACCTGCGCGACTTCCTCGGCGGCTTCGATTTCCGCGGCGACGTGGTCGACGCGCCGGTGGGGCGCTTTTCCGGTGGAGAGAAGTCGCGGCTGACGCTGGCCTTGATCATCTGGCAGCGCCCCAACCTGTTGCTGCTGGACGAACCTACCAACCACCTCGACCTGGAGATGCGCCAGGCTCTGACCATGGCATTACAGGAATTCGAAGGCGCGATGGTGCTGGTCTCTCACGACCGCTACCTGCTGCGAGCCAGCACCGACAGCTTGCTGCTGGTGGCAGACGGCGCGTGCGCGCCGTTCGACGGCGACCTGGACGACTACCGCGACTGGCTGCAGGCGCGCCGCCGCCAGGCCGAGGAGCGGTCGCCCGAGGCCCCGGTGGCCATCTCTCGCCGGGAGCAGAGGCGGGTGGAGGCGCAGGCGCGCAACCGCCTCTCCGCCCAGCGCAAGCCTCTGGAGGGGCAGCTGCATGAGGTCGAGCGCGAGTTGGAGCGGCTCGGCGGGGACCGCGAGAGGCTTGAAACCCTGCTTGCCGATCCCAAACTTTATGAGCCGGAGAGCCGCGAGCGGCTACAGGCCTGTCTGCGCGACCAGGCTCTAGTCGGCGCCCAGTTGCAGGAGGCCGAAGAGCGCTGGCTGGAACTGCAGGCCCAGCTGGAGGCGCTGGCGAGCAACGCAGGATAGAATGCGCTCGTCATCGCTGCAGGGACGGAACTTGCAGCCGACTGGCGCCATCAAATAGCAGATTTTTTTGCATTCTTTAGGCAATAGCAATAGGAGCGAACCTTGTTAAAGCGCATTGGCCTGTTCCTGATCACCAACCTGGCGATCCTGATCGTGCTCAGCATCACGCTGCGCCTGCTCGGGATCGACTCCTACCTCGCGCAGGGTGGCGGGCTGAATCTGAACGCACTGCTGGTGTTCGCAGCCGTGTTTGGCTTTGGCGGCTCGTTTATTTCACTGGCGATGTCCAAATGGATCGCGAAGCGCGCCACCGGAGCGCACGTGATCGACACGCCGCGCAACGCCGTCGAGCAATGGCTGATGGACACGGTCCGCCGCCAGGCACAACTGGCCGGGATCGGCATGCCCGAGGTCGCCGTCTACGACGGGCCCGAGATCAATGCGTTCGCCACCGGCATGAACAAGAACAATGCCCTGGTTGCGGTGAGCACGGGCCTGCTCAACAGCATGAACCGGGAAGAAGCCGAGGCGGTGCTGGGTCACGAGGTCAGCCACGTGGCCAACGGCGACATGGTCACGCTGGCGCTGATTCAGGGTGTGGTCAACACCTTCGTCATCTTCTTCGCTCGCGTCATCGGCAACATCGTCGACAAGGTCGTGTTCAAGACCGAGAACGGACACGGTCCGGCGTTCTGGATCGCGTCCATCGCCGCCGAGCTGATTCTGGGCATCCTCGCCTCGATCATCGTGATGTGGTTTAGCCGGCAGCGCGAGTTCCGCGCCGACGCAGGCGGCGCGCAGCTCGCCGGCCGCGAGAAGATGATCGCCGCGTTACAGCGACTGAAGGCTGCCTACGAGCCGTCGACCCTGCCAGACTCGGTCAAGGCCTTCGGCATCTCGGGAGGGGAAGGCATGGGCCTGAAGCGACTTTTCATGTCGCATCCGCCGCTCGATGAGCGGATCGAGGCGCTGCGTGCCGGAGCGGTGGGATCGGGGCTGTCGATCGCGCGCTAAGCGCTGCGCCTGTTACCAACTGAAACGCCGGGCTTGCCCGGCGTTTTTTTTCGCACTGGATCTGCCGCCAAAACGCCAAGAAACGCGAGCCGGTGGCAACGTACGTGCACCGACCACCTTGCGCGCCCATTCCGCCCCTTCTGCAAAGTGCCAGGGCGAAGAGAGGGTGTTCTTGGCGCCTTGGCGTCTTGGCGGCCGGTCCGGGTTGCTCTTAGGAACTACGCCTCGAGCTGTAAGGGCAGCACCTTTACCTGCAACGTCTGCTGCGCGACGTACTCCAGGCTTATCTGCGCCTCGATGCCGGCGGCGAGAGCCGCAAGCAGCGGCAGCGCGCGGCCGGTGGGGTTGTGCGCGCGCAACCGCTCCAGCTGCGGGTCGGCGCAAACGGTTGGTGCCGTGGCGCAGTCTGATACGGTGACCTCCAGGCTCGCCCAAGCCTGATCGCCGCGCTCACGGGCCAGCAGCAGCGCGATGCCCAGCGCTCCATGGATGGGGCGGAAGGCGTGCAGAGGCGCGGGGTAGGGCAGATCGAATGAGATCAGCAACGCAGCCTCGTGCTCTGTCACGATCTGGGCCGCCGCCTCCAGCAGGCCGGCCCCAAAGCTCCAGTCATAGGCACACAGGCTGGTGGACGGCTCGCGCGACTGGGTGGCGATGCTCCAATATCCCGCGGGCGCGTTGTGCACGGAGTTGTGGAAGCGCGTCGGGGAGACCTGCCGGTCGGCGCCAGCCAGCGTCTCGCAGATCTCGTGCAGGACTTGTCCGTCTCCTCCGGAGGAAGTGAATACCGTCGGCAGCGAGCTCGGTGGCCTGCGTGAATGGGCGAGCGCGTCCAGGCCGGCCGCCAGCGCCAACTTGACCGGCGCGCCGGTGCGCCGCCGCTCGGCCGCCGGCAGGATGTCGATCTGCGGCAGCCTCGCGTCGGTCGGCGCATAGCCAGCGGCTCCGCAAAGGCAACTGTGTCCCGACTCCCAGCTTCCAAGCCCCGGTCCGAGCAGGCCAACCCCTTCCACGAAAATTCGCATTACGCGCGTCCCAGCACAATGCTGCAGTTGCTCCCGCCGAACCCGAAGGAGTTGCTCATGACCCGATCGACTCTCGCGCTGCGGTTGTCCAGCAGGTAGTTCACCTCCAGCGCGGGGTCCCGCACCTGCGTGTTGCAGCTCCCGGGCAGGAACCCGTGGCGCAGCGCGAGCCAGCAGATGGCTGCCTCGATAATGCCGCTCGCGCCCAGGCCGTGTCCGGTCCAGCCTTTGGTGGAGCTGCATGGCGTCACGGTGCCGAATAGATCGTGCACCGCACGTGCCTCGGACTCGTCGTTGGTGCGCGTGGCGGTGCCGTGCAGGTTGATGTAGTCGATTCCGTCGGCATCCAGTCGGGCAGACTGCAGTGCGCGCTGCATGGCCAGCCGTGCACCCAGCCCATCCGGGTGAGGAGTGGACATGTGGTGGGCGTCCGCGCTCTCACCCACGCCGAGCAGGCGCAGGTCGGTGGCTCCAGCCTCGGGCACCAGCAGGGCGAAGCCTGCGCCTTCTCCGATCGAGATGCCGGAACGCTCCCGGTCGAACGGTCGGCAAGGCGCGGGCGAGACCAGCCCGAGAGAATGGAAGCCGTACAACGCCGTCAGGCACAGGCTGTCTGCGCCCCCCACCACGGCGGCGTCGCACACGCCCGCGGCGATGGCGCGCGCAGCGGCTGCGAACACCTTCGCGCTGGAAGAGCATGCGGTGGAGATCACCTCGGAAGGCCCGCGCAGATCGAGCCAGGCCTGCACGAAGGCCCCCAGCGAATACGTATTGTGCCGGCCTGCGTACTCGAAGTCCGCAGGCAGTGCGCCGGTCAGCGGGTCGCGTCGCCGGTACGCAAGCTCGGTCTCGAGGATGCCAGAGGTGCTGGTGCCCACGAAAACACCCACGCGTGCGGGCCCGAAGCGGCTGCGTGCCTGGGCCACCGCGGCGACGAACCCATCCTGCTTCAGCGCGAGCTGGGCGAGACGGTTGTTGCGGCAATCGAACCGGTGCAGGTCCTCGCGCACCGGCGCTAGCGCACTGTCCGCGACCTGACCTACGAAGGTGTGCAGGTCGACCGTCTCGAAGGCGCAGGGCGCGAGCCCGGAGCGGCGCTCGCGCAACGCCTCCAGCGTGGCGGCGAGCCCGATTCCGATGCTGCTGACGAGTGTGAT
>DAIQQA010000039.1:9606-32527 GCA_036787045.1 Burkholderiales bacterium
GGGGTTGGGTTCCGATGGCCGACGGCTCCCGTGGACAGACTGCGCGACACGCGAGCTAGACCGACCACACCTGCGCGCCACCATGTGTCGCCGCCGCATCCGGCGGGCGCCTGCGCAGTGGGTTGTCACATAAACCGCTGTCGGCGGGAGCCTACGCGGTTGCACCAGGTGGCGTCAACCACCGCTCCGGCCGCCTATAGTAGAATCCGCTGCATGCAAGGATCCACACACGAACCGGACGCGAGGCAATGAACAGCGCCCAGATGCTGACGACGCAGGAGCGAGAGCTGGCGGAGTTGATGGTCGAAGCGCTCAACCTCGAGAGCACGGCCGAGGACATCGATCCGACGGCGCCGCTGTATCGGGAAGGGCTAGGGCTGGACTCGATCGACATCCTCGAGATCGCGCTCAGCATCTCCAAGAAATACGGGTTCCAGCTGCAATCGGACGACGCCGACAACGTGCGGATCTTCAGCTCGCTGCGAACTCTCAACGAGCATGTCCAGCGTCACCGGACGCGGTGAGCATGCCTGGTGGCTGGCTGGCGCGGTCTGCGGCCTGATCGGATATCAAGTCCTGGCCGACCGGGCGCTGGCTCAGGGCGCGGCGGGCTCCTGGGTCGCTCTGGTGCCGCTGCTTGCAGCGGTCGTTCTGACTTGGCGTACCCGTCTGCGCTGGCCTCTGGTTGCGCTGGCTGCCGCCGCAGGGATCTGGCTGTGGACACGGCCCGCCGGCGTCGCCGGTGCGCTGCTGGCGGTGCATCTGGCCGTCTATCTGGGGCTGCTGGGGATGTTCGCCCGCACCCTGCGGCGGGGGCGTGAGCCCCTGGTGACGGGGATCGCGCGGCGCGTGCGCGGCGCCCTCCCGCCCGAGGTCGCACGCTACACGCGCCGGGTGACCGCGGCGTGGTGTGTCTTCTTCGCCGCCATGGCGGCCACATCGCTCCTGCTGTTCCTGTTCGCACCGCTACCGGTCTGGTCGCTGTTCGCTAATCTGCTCAACCTGCCGCTGGTCGTGTCGATGTTCGTCGCAGAGTACCTCGTGCGCATCACCCATCTCCGCCATCTGCGTCATTTCCCGATCACGGCAGCCGTGCGCGCGTTCCGCGAGAGAACGGGCACGCGTGACGTGCCGCCGGGTTGACGGTCGCCGGCGGACGGGTGCGACCGGATCTGCGTGGCCATGGCAGGCAGCTGCACCGATCTTGAGTACGACCGTGCGGATCCCGGTGCACTATTGCGTTGCGCGATGAAGCGCGGGCGCGCCCCCGGCCGCCTGAGGGTCTCGGGCCTCTAGCCGGTCCCATGCGCCTCCCCCTCCTGTCCCACACGGATCGCGCCAGCCCGGTGGCTTTTCGCGACGAGCAGCCGATCCGAGTCGATGCGTTCCTGGCCGATGTCGCCGCGCTTGCTGCGCGATTGCCGGCACGCACGCACCTGGTCAACCTGTGCAGCGACCGCTATCGCTTCACGGTGGGCTTCGCCGCCGCACTGACGCGTGGACAGGTGAGTCTCCTGCCGCCCGGCGTCGCACCCGAACTCCTGCGCCAGCTCGCGGCGAGCTACCCGGGACTGTATGCCGTGGCCGACTCGCAGGTGCCGGATTGCCCGCTCGAGCTGGTGGACGCCACGGCGCTCAACGGCGCAGGCGCTGAGGTCGCCATGCCCACCATAGATGCCGAGCAGCTCGCCGCGATAGCGTTCACCTCTGGGTCGACCGGGACACCCTCACCGCACCCGAAGAGCTGGGGCGCACTGGTGCGTGGTGCACACGCCGAGGCTCGCGCGCTCGGTATCGACGGCGGCTGCGCCGCGACCCTGGTCGGGACCGTGCCGGCCCAGCACATGTACGGGCTGGAGTCGACCGTGATGCTCGCGTTGCAGAACAGCCTCGCTTTGCACACGCGCCGTCCGTTCTATCCGGCCGACATGCGCAAGGCGCTCGAGCAGGTGCCGGCCGAGCGCGTGCTGGTCACCACGCCAGTGCATCTGCGCGCGCTGCTCGAGGAAGAGCAGCGCCTGCCGGCCTTGCGGGTGATCGTATGCGCGACTGCTCCTTTATCCGCTGCGCTGGCAGCAGAGGCGGAGCGCCGCTATGCCGCGCCGCTGCTGGAAGTGTATGGGTTTACCGAGGCGGGGCAGGTCGCCACACGCCGGACCGCCGGCAGTCAGGAGTGGCACACCATGCCCGGGGTGCGGATGCGCCCGGACGAGCATGGTGTGTGGTTCGGTGGCGGGCATGTGCAGGTCGAGGCGCTGGCGAGCGACGTCATCGAGCCGCTCGATACGCAACGCTTCGTGCTGCACGGACGCAACGCCGACATGGTCAACGTCGCCGGCAAGCGGACCTCGCTGGCCTATCTCAACCACCAGCTCGCCAGCATTCCGGGCGTCCGGGATGGCGTCTACTTCGAGCCTCAGGATAGCGACGAGGGTGTTACACGGCTCATGGCCTTCATCGTGGCTCCAGGGCTCACGCCCGAGGCCGTGCTGGGCGCGCTGCGCGAGCGCGTCGACCCGGTGTTTCTGCCGCGGCCACTGCACTTCGTGTCTGCGCTGCCGCGCAACGCCACCGGCAAGCTCCCGCGCGAGGTGCTGGTGCGGCTGGCGGCCGCCTGCGCCGGGCGCAAAGCTGGGTCCCGATGACCGCGTGCACGCTGGGGGCGGCCGGGTGACCCAGGCATGGCTGGAGCAGCGTGAACGCGGCAGCGTATTCGCTATCCGTCTCCTGGTCGGCGTGGCCGGCCTGCTCGGGAGGCCTGCCGCACGGGTCCTGCTCTACCCCGTGTGCGGCTACTTCCTGGTCTTTTCCCGGCGGGCGCGGGCCGCGTCGCGCCAGTACCTGGCGCGCGCCATGCAACGCCCGCCACGCTGGCGCGACCTGTTTCGCCACTACTTGACCTTCGCCACGGTGGCGCTCGACCGCATGTTCCTGCTCAAGGAACGCTACGACCTGTTCGAGACGCAGCTGCACGGCGTGGAGCTCCTGGAGGGTTTGCGCGAGAGCGGCCGCGGCTGCCTACTGCTCGGGGCCCATCTGGGCAGCTTCGAGATCCTGCGCGCGCTGGGCACTTCGCGGCAGCTCTGCGTCGCGCTGGTCATGTACGAGGACAACGCGCGCATGATCAGCACGGTGGCCAAGGCAGTCAACCCCGCGCTGGCCAACAACGTGATCGCGCTGGGGCGCTTCGACTCGATGCTCCAGGTGCAGGAGCGGCTGCAACACAGCGAGTGGGTGGGCTTGCTCGGTGACCGCGCCCTGGACGATGAGGGGCAATTGCGCGTGCCGTTCCTGGGTGAACCCGCAGGCTTCCCAACCGCACCCTTCCGCATCGCGCTGATGCTCAAGCGCCCGGTGGTGCTCATGCTGGGACTGTACCGTGGTGGCAACCGCTACGACTTGTACTTCGAGAAGCTGTTCGACCCCGAGGGCGTAACCCGTGTGCACCGCGAGGCCGCCATCGAGCAGGCGGTGCGGACCTTCGCCGCCCGGCTCGAGCACCACTGCCGCCAGGCGCCCTACAACTGGTTCAACTTCTATGACTTCTGGAATGGGCGGGGTGGGTAGGGTGCTCCGCCTGCTCTGGCCGCTTTACGCTGCGCTGCTGTGCGGCCAGGCCGGGGCGCAGTCCCCGTCCAGCGCCGAGGAGTGGGGGCTGGAGCGGCTCATGAGCGAGTTCGCCGGCGTCCAACGGGCGAGTGCCCGCTTCGTCGAGCGCAAGTACCTGAAGATCCTGGACCGGCCCCTGGAGCTGACTGGCACCCTCGAGTACCGCGCCCCGGACCACCTGGAAAGGCGCACGCTGACGCCCAGGGCGGAGAGCTTCGTGGTCGATGGCGACCGGCTTCGGCTGGAGGACGCACGCGGGCGCAAGCGCACCTTCGCCCTTCAGGACAACCCGGTGCTGTGGGCGTTCGTCGAGAGCATCCGCTCGACGCTCAACGGCGACCTGTCCCAACTCCAGCGCTTTTACAGCATTGCGCTCGATGGCGGCCGCGAGGCGTGGCGCCTATCGCTCACGCCGAAGCACCCGCGCATGAGCGCGCTCATCGACGTGATCCGCATTGCAGGCAGCGGGGGCCGGATCGACACCGTCGAGATCCACGAGGCGCAGGGCGACCGCTCGATCATGACCGTGCTCGAAGGCAGCCCATGACCCTCGGCGGGCGCGCCGCAGTTCTGGTCTGGATGGCGTTTCTGGCGGGCTGCGCCATCGTCGCGTCGCAGGCGCGCTTCACCACCGACCTGTCGGCCTTTCTGCCGGGTTCGCCTACGCCCTCCCAGCGCGTCCTGGTGGATCAGCTGCGCGAGGGCGTGGTGTCGCAGCTACTGCTCATCGCGCTGGAGGGTGGGCCAGCAGAAACGCTTTCACGCGTCAGCGACGCGCTGGCAGACCGGCTGGCCGAAGCGCCCGAGTTCGTCTACGCCAGCAACGGCGCGCAGGAGCGGTTGCAGGCCGACGGCGAGCTCCTGCTGCGCCATCGCTATCTGCTCAGTCCGGGCGTCACCGCGGAGCGCTTCACCGTTTCCGGACTGCGCGCTGCGCTCGAGGATGATCTCGCGCTGCTGGCATCGCCCATGGGCACGCTGCTGGGGCCGGTCCTGCCGCGCGATCCGACCGGCGAGCTCCTGCGCCTGCTCGAGCTCTTCCAGCCCGAGGGCGGACCACCGAAGCGCGAAGGCGTCTGGTTCGCGGCCGATGGCGAGCGCGCGCTGCTGATCGCCCGCACGCGCGCGGCCGGATTCGACATCGACGGCCAGGAGCGCGCGCTCGCGCGCCTGCGTGGGCTGTTCGAGCAGGCATCCGGCGCCGAGAACGCGTCCGGCGTGCGGCTGCTGGTGACCGGACCGGGCGCGTTCGCCGTTGCCTCGCGGGCCGCCATCAAGCGCGACGTCACGCGCATCTCGCTGCTTGCGGTGATTGCCGTCTCGGTCCTTCTGCTGGCGGTGTACCGCTCGCCGCGCTTGTTGCTGCTGATCCTACTGCCGGTTATCACCGGCGCCACCGCCGGCGTCGCGGCGGTGAGCCTTGCCTTCGGCTCCGTGCACGGCGTCACGCTCGGGTTCGGCGCCACTCTCCTGGGAGAAGGCGTGGACTACGCGATCTATCTGTTCAGCGGCGGCGCGGGCGACCGCCGCTTCGCCCCGGCGGACGGGCGGCTGTGGCGCACGCTCAGGCTGGGTGTGCTCACCTCGGCGTGCGGCTTCGGGGTGCTGCTGCTGTCGGACTTCCCCGGCCTCGCGCAGCTCGGGTTGTTCTCCATCACCGGGCTGCTGGTCGCGTTTGCGGTCACCCGGACGGTGCTGCCGCAGCTCTCACCGGCCGGCTACCGCGCACGGCCGCTGGGCCGGCTCGGCCCCGCGCTGCTCGCGCTGAAGCAGGCACTGCCGAGGCTGCGCGTGTTGCTGCTGATTGTGGTGGCGCTGGCAGCTGGCTGGCTCGCACTGCACGGGGGCAGTCTGTGGGATGACCGGTTAGAAGCCCTGAGTCCCGTGCCGGAGGCCGACAAGCAGCTCGATGAGCAGCTGCGGCGCGATCTGGGGGCACCCGACGTGCGCCACCTGATCGTGGCGTTCGCCGCGGACGAGCAGGCGGCACTGGAGACGGCGGAGCAGGTGGGCGCTGTGCTGGAAGGGCTGCGGGATGCGGGCGCGTTGATGGGATTCGAGTCGCCCGCCCTCATCCTGCCCAGCGCCAGGACGCAGCAACAGCGCCAGCTTGCCTTGCCGGAGGAAGCGACGCTGGCACGGCGAATCGTCGAAGCATCACAGGGGTTGCCCTTCCGCGCGGGTCTGTTCGAGCCCTTCGTGCAGGACGTGGCCAGTGCTCGCCAGGCCTCGCCGGTGCGGCTCACCGACCTTGCTGGGACCGGCCTGAGGGTCCGGCTCGACGCGCTCCTCTCCGAGCGCCGGGACGCCTGGGTGGCCGCGCTGCCGCTGCGCGGCGTCAAAGATGCGGGGGCGGTAGCGGCAGCGGTGCGCGACCTTGGCCTCGCATCTGCGCATCTGCTGGACCTGAAACAGGAAACGCAGGCGCTCTACCGCAGCTATCGCGACCAGGTGTTGCGCTTCGCACTGACCGGCGCCGGCGCCATCGTGCTGGTTCTGCTCGTCAGCCTGCGCTCCCTCCGGCGGGTCGGCGACGTGCTGGCGCCGCTGGCTGCCGCGCTGGTGGTCACCCTGGGCGTCCTCACCCTGAGCGGGGACCGGCTGACGCTATTCCACCTGGTCGGCATGCTGCTGGTGGTCGGCGTTGGCTCGAACTACACTCTGTTCTTCGAGCGTCAGACCTTTGCGGGCGGCGACCCCGAGCGCACTGTAGTGTCGGCCACGCTGTGCAATGCCTCTACCGTGATCGGCTTCGGACTGCTCGGGCTGGCAGCCACGCCTGTGCTGAACGCCATCGGCGCAACAGTCGCAACAGGCGCGCTCTTGAGTCTGATGTTCGCGGCCGTGCTCGCAGGTGCATCCGGGCGCCGGCCGCGCTAGCCCCACTGCGTTACACTCCGACTGGGGCAGCGCTCGCGCAGGGAGATCCGAAGGCTCATGCCTGTTGCATCGAAACGCAGTGACCGAGAGCAGCGTGCGGCGCTGTTGCCGCCAGAGCTGCTGCCGCTGATCAACGACCGCTTCGTCGCTTCCTGCGAGCTGCTGGAGGAGTACGCTGTGCGCCTTGCCGCTGGCGTCCTCAGGTCGACCGGGCTGGAAGAGGCATGCCGGGAGGAGGCCACCGCAGAGGAGGCGGTGACGCGGGCAGGGTTGGTTCCAGCGGTCGCAGCCATACCGGCTGCGTGGTTGCTGGAGACACTGGCTGCGCGCGGCTGGGTTGCACGCAGCGCTGGCCCCGACGGCCAGCCTCGCTATCGGCTGGAGCGGCCACTTCCGGCGCTGGACCCCGACGATCTCTCGAAAGACCAGGAGGCGCTCGACCCAAGTTGCCTGCCCGCCTACCGGATCGCCGCGCTGGCTGCCGAGAACTATCCCTTGGTCCTGCGTGCGCAGCTCAGTGGGGAGCAAGCGCTGTTCGGGCCGGAAGGGATCAGCGCCTGGGTGAAGTATTTTTCCAACGCCAACCCCCTCTACGGCATCAGTAACGCGGTGGGCGCGATTGCCGCGGCGCACGCCCTGCCTGAAGGGGACAGCGCGATCCTGGAGATCGGCGGCGGGCTCGGCAGCGGCGCGGAAGCACTACTCGAGCGTATCGCGACCACCGGGCGTATGCCGCAGATCGCCAGCTATCGGTTCACGGAGATCTCGCCGCTGTTTCTCAAGCGTGCGCAGCGCACGCTGACGGCGCGCTTCCCCCAGGTCCCGTTCTCCTTCGGCACGCTGGACATCGATCTTCCCTTTGCAGAGGGCGGGGTTGCGCCCGGCACCTGCTCCCTCATCTACGGAGTCAACGTCCTGCACGTGGCGCGCGATCTTGCGGTCACGCTGAAGGAGCTGAGGCAGGCACTGAGCGGCAACGGCGTGCTGGTCATGTCCGAGTGCGTGCGGCCGTTTCCCGGGGTGCCGCTGCACCTGGAGCTGGTGTTCAACCTCCTGGGCAGCTTCCGCGATGTTGTGCGCGTGCCCGGGTGGCGCCCCAACGGCGGATTCCTCACGCCCGAGCAGTGGACGGCGGCGCTCGAGGCGAATGGCTTCGGCGATGTCGCGGTCTACCCCGACATCGCCGCGATCCGGGAGGTCTATCCCGGCTTCGTGGTCGCCACGCTCGTGGCCAGGCGCGGGTGAAGGCGACGATCGTCCTCCCGTCTGGCGGAGGTTGCTTCGAAGGCCATTTTCCGGGCCGGCCGATCCTTCCGGCTGTAGCGCAGCTCGACCTGGCGCTGCAGGCGCATACGCGCGCGCGCCAGCGCCCGTCCTCCCTGCGCGGCATCGCTTTTGCGCGCCTGCGCCAGCTCGTGTTGCCGGGGGACCGGCTCGAACTGGCGGCACGCGAGCTCGATGGCGGCCGCGTTCGCATCGATATACACCGGGGCGAGGCGCTGGTGACCAATGCGGAGCTGATCCTGGGTGCTCCCGACGCACCTCCCGGGGCAGCGACAGCGCGTGAGCCGGCCGACCCGGCGCTCTCCGCGGCTCCGCTCGATGCGCTGCTGCCCCACCGTCCGCCGATGCGGCTGGTGACTTCCCTGGTCGGTGAGACGAACGACGGCCTCGTGTGCACGGCCTGCGTGTCGCGCGAGTGTCCTCTGGCAGAGCAAGGTCGTGCCTCGGCGCTGGCGGGCATCGAGGCAGCAGCGCAGACCGCTGCGGTATGGGAGGCCGTGCGGCGCTGGCGCGAAGGCGCGGGTGCCGCGCCGCGTATCGGCTACCTGGTAGCGCTGCGCGACATCGCTTTCTTTGCCGAGCACATCCCGGTAGACGTGGTCATGCTCACGGCCGTTCGGCTGGAGGCGGCGGCCCCGCCGCTCACGCACTACCGGATCGAGGCGTCGATAGACGGGAGGCCGCTCCTGCGCGGAACCATCGCGACTTATCTCGCAGACTAGCCGCGCAGGCGCCGTACCATGAGCCCCGGCAGGCGCAGCAGGAAGCTCATGAACAGCCGCGCGTGCATCCAGGACAGCAGCAGGTTGTCGCGGCCGTAGCGGAAATGCGAGACGCCGCCTTCCTCGGGCCGGAAGTAGCGCACCGGGGTGTCGAGGTTGATCGGCTTCAGGCCCTGCCAGACCAGCCGCACCGAGGCCTCGACGTCGAAGTCGAAGCGGCGCATCCAGCGGTGCGTTTCCATCACGGCGAGGAGCGAGCGGATCGGGTAGACGCGCATGCCGAACAGCGAGTCGCCGATGCCGCCCCACAGGGTTTCCAGGTTGGCCCACCAGTTCGATACCCGGCGTCCGACCACGCGGATGCGCGGCGCGCTCGCGTCGAACACGGGGCGGCCCAGCACCAGCGCAGCGGGCTCGCGCTGCGAGGCGTCCATGAACGCGGGGATGCTCTCGGCCGGATGCTGGCCGTCGGCGTCCATGGTCAGCGCGTGCGTGTACCCGCGCGCCGCCGCTTCGCGCAGGCCATGCAGCACTGCTGCGCCCTTGCCCCGGTTGCGCGGCAACACGAGCACGCGCGTGCCATCGTCCTGCCGGGCCAGCGCCAGCATCTGTTCGCCGCTGCCGTCGCTGCTGCCGTCGATCACGACCCACACCGGGTTCCACCGCGCACGCGCGGTGCGCACCGTCTCGATCAGTCTCGGGCCGGTGTTGTAGCTCGGAATCAGGACCAGATGCGTGCGGGAGGGCGCTGGCGCGACAGGCTCGCTCATTTCAGTCGGCGATCAGGCCGGCGGGCTCAGGGGCCGACCGGGTGCGTCCCTGTGCCGGGGCTGGCGGCTCCAGCTCGCGCCGATAGTAGTCTTCCAGTGCGCGCAGGAACGTCTTGACGTCGCCTGTCACGCGGAAGCGCTCGCCCAGACGTACCCGGTATACCAGCGGGAAGCGCGGCCGCTTGAAAGGCGGCCAGCCTTTGCTGAGAAAGGGGTTGTCGGTCTCGATGAAAACCGTCTGCACCGGCGCGCCGGCCCGCTTGGCGACCAGCGCGAAGCCACCCCTGAAGTCGTTCACCGGGCCGCGGCGCGTGCGGGTTCCTTCCGGAAAGACCAGCAGCGGGTGTCCCGCCCGCAGCTCTCGCGTCGCCTGCCGCACCATGCTGCGCGGCGAGTCGTTGCGGATGTATCCCGCCAGTCTTGCCCCACCGCCGAGAACGACGTTGTCCCAGATCTGCGCCTTCATGATGCAGGCGGTGCCGGGAATGCGGGAGATTACGAACACCGCATCGAGCAGGCAGGGATGGTTGGGCGCGATGATCAGACCGGGCTCATGCTGCAGGGTGTCCAGCGCCGAGAGGTCCACCCGCAGCACCCCGCTTGCCCGCAGCATACCGAGAAAGCCCCGGAAGACCACGCCGATGGCGCTGCGGCCCAGGCGCGCGCCGGTTTGCCGGGGCAGCAAGGGGTACAGGAGCGCACTGGCGAGCGTGACGAGCAGGCCGAGGATGCCGAAGTAGGCATAGCCCAGGCAGAACCAGAAGTACTCGTAGGCCGCGCGGGCCCAGCGCAGGGGGTGAGCCACGGGTTCTATCGTCGTTCAGGGGGTCTCGTGTCGTCGTCACGGCGGTCCCGCGTAGACCCCGGCTCGGGCCCGCAGGTGTGCCACCCCTTCGATCTCCTCGGCGTCATTGTAGAAGGCCGGGACGGCAACCGGCAAACCAACCTGCCGCGACTCCTCCAGCAGGATATGGAGATACTCCTGGAGGTGGCTGGCGGTGAAGGTGTTGGTGTCGTGGAAGGTGACCACGACAGGGAGCACGCCCGCACGGGTCGGCAGTGCAGTGGCTCGCGTGCGCAGACGGTCCAGCCCGGCACGGAAGTGACTGCGCCGGCGCAGGCTGATGGTCCAGCCGTAGATCTTGCCGTCACGTGCGTTGATGTCGGTGAGCAGCATGGCCAGCCCATGGGCCTCATAGGCGGCGCGCGTGCGGGCATCCCAGCTCCAGAACGTCGGCCGAACCAGAGTCGGCGCCCGGCCGGAGAGCGCGGTCAGGTCCAGCACCCCGTCCTCGAGGGAGCGCTGCAGTTCCCCCGGCGGCATGCGACGGTGATCGAGGTGTCCGCGTGCCGAACCGCTGTGCAGGCCGAGCACATGCCCCTCGGCGTGCGTGCGTGCGAGCAGTGCCTGGCCAGTCGGTGTACTGGCGCCGCGCGCGCGCGTCTGGACGAAGAAGAGCGCCTTGATGCCCGGTTGGACATCGTTGTCCGCCAGCGTATCGAGGACCTCGCGGGTCGGGTTGTACGAGGTGAACGCGCTGGGCCCGTCGTCGAAGGTAAGAAGGAAGCGCGCGGGGGGTAGTCGTGGGTCTGCGCCGGCGGGCGGTGGGGCGGACGCGCAGCCCGCGAGCGCCGCGCACAGGCAGGCGCACGCGGCCAGCTTCACGCCCGCACGCCGGTGTCCGGCTCCTCTGCGACGTCGCGAATGAGGCGATGGCGCCGCCGCCATGCGGCCATGTTCGACCTGAGGTCGGCCAGGCTGAGCAGATAGTAAGTCAGCTTGAACAGCCGTAGGCTCCGGTAGATCGGTGTGCCGCGGAACAGGTCGCCGGCGAGCAGGCTCAACACCGCTTCTTCCATGCGCAGGGTGTTGCGCGGACCCATCAGCAGCCGGCGCATGGCCGGGCTGGTCATGCGGTAGATGAACCAGGAGAACTGCGCGAGACCGTGGCGCACGCTGCGCTCGAAGCGCCTGAACGGCGCGGCTGCAGCGCCAGGATTGCGCAGCCACGCATCGAGCGCGTCGGCGCCCTGGAACGCGCTGTTCATCGCCAACATGACACCCGAGGAGAAAACCGGGTCCACGAAGCCGAAGGCGTCGCCGAGCAGGAGGTAGCGCTCCCCGCGCATCCGGCTGCACTGATAGGAGTAGTTGCCGGTCGCTGTGGCAGGGGCCACGAGCTTCGCGTCGCGCAGCCGCTCCGCCAGCGGCGGGCACTGCTCGATGGTCTGGAGCAGAAAGGTCGTGGGATCGGTCTTGCGCGACTTGAGGTAGTGCGGCCAGCAGACCGCCCCCACGCTGGTGGTCCCATCCAGAAGGGGAATGAACCAGAACCAGCCGTGCTCGAACCAGAACACCGTGATGTTGCCCGCCTCGCGACCCGGCAGGCGTGTTGCCCCGGTGAAGTGGCCGTACAAGGCGGCACTGGAGTGCTTCGGATTGCGCTGCTTGAGTCCCAAGCGATTCGCCAGGAACGTGTCCCGTCCGGAGGCATCCACGAAGAAGCGTGCGTGCCAATGGCGCGGGGCGCCGTCATCGAGGCGAGCCTCCACCCGCACACCGTCGGCCTGGAACTCGACGCCGCTCACCCGGCAGCCTTCCAGCCCCTGAGCGCCGCGCGCCACGCAATGGCGGAACAGAATCTCGTCGAACTCGGAGCGGCGCACCTGATACGCCCACGGATGGCTCTTGTCCCAGGCGTGGGCGAAGTCGAAGGTCACCGGCTTCTCGTGCTGCGGGGAGACGAACTGCGCGCCGTGCTTGCGCATGCCGATGCGCGCGATCTGCTCGCCTACGCCCAGGCGCTCGAACAGCGGCAAATTCAGCGGCAGCAGCGACTCGCCGATGTGAAAGCGGGGATGGCGCTCCTTCTCGGCGACGACCACCCGCCAGCCGCGCTCGGCGAGCAGGGCGGCAATGGTCGAGCCGGCCGGTCCGCCACCCAGGACGAAGACGTCGCAGGCAGCCATCGGCGGTACAGTCGATGTCTCTGTCACCAGATCTGTCAGCGGCGACGCTATTGGCTGAGATAGCGCATGGAGAACTCCTCTGCGCTGTCGGTATCCAGCGCGCGCAGCTTCTCGTAGATCTCCCGCGCCTTGGCGTGTTCGCCCTGCTGGGAGTACAGCACACCCAGATCGTACACCGCTGGCAGGTAGCCCGGCTGCAGGCGCAGGGCCTCCTCGTACGCCTGGATGGCTTGCACGGCCTGGCCGCGCTGGGCCTGCACCAGCGCGAACTGATACCACAGCAGCGAGGACTGCGGATTGAGCTTGAGCCCTTTGCGGCAGGCAGCCGCGGCGAGGTCCGGGCGACCCTCGGTGGCGTGGGCCACCGCCAGCGCTTCCCACGCCTCGTCGTAGGTCCTGTCGAGGTCGATCGCGCGGTGCAGCTCTTCCACCGCCTCGTCGTAACGCTGCAGCGCAATGAGCGCCACGCCGCGGCCGCGCCGGGCTTCCGCGGACTGGCCGTCGGTGCGCACGGCCTCGCCGAAGGCGGCCAGGGCGTTCTCGTCGTCGTCGGCGGTCATATAGGCGGCGCCGAGGTCGAGCCACGCGCGGGTGAGCTCCGGCTCCAGCTTCGCCGCCGAGCGCAGCGCCATGACCGCCTCATCGGTGCGCTTCAAGGCTGCGTAAGCCCGCCCCAGCGCGTGCCGCGGCAGGGCATCGGCGGGCGCCACTTGGATCCACTCCCGCGCGACCTGCACCGCAGCCTCGTAGTTGCCGATGTCCATCAGCGCCAGCCCCCGGGCGCCCAGAGGATGTGCCGCGGTCGCCTCCAGCCCGGCCTTGGCCCATCCGGCCCGCACTCGTTCCGATACCTCGGGCACCCAGCTCGCCGGCACAGCGAAGTTCAGGTTCTGGCCGCGCGCATACTGGAACGCGGCGATACCGACGAGACGGCCTTCGTCGTCGAACAGGCCGCCACCGCTGGAGCCGCGCGACATCGCGGCGCTGGTCTGGATTACGAACGAGCGGGCACGCGGACGCAGGCTGGAGATCAGCCCCTCGCTGAGAGTCAGCTCCAGACCCTTGGGGGTGCCGATTGCGTAGACCCGCTGGCCGACCTTGAGCTGCGTGGCCGGCACGACGCGCACCGCCGGCCGGTTCAGCTCGTCCACCTCGAGCTGACAGAGGTCGCGCTCCACGTCCGCATACTCGAGCCTGGTCGGCAGCCGTGCGCTGCGCACCCTGACCTGGACGGCCGCCGCCCCGCTCACGGCATGGCAGCTGGTCACGACCCGGCCAGGGCCCACCACGACGCCGCTCGCAAAGCCGTTGCGCTTGCCCGCGGCGTCCAGTCGCTCGACCACCACCACGCTGGGCGCGGCGCGCTCGAACACCTCCTCCGGCGAGGCGGCGGTGGCGTGCAGGCTCGCAGCGAGGGCGAGGGGCAGTAGAAGCGCTGGCAAGGCCCAGTGCAGGATGAGGAAGCGTGGGGTGGACGGCGACGTCAACCCAGTCGGCGTAGCCGGATGAGGCGATAATAGCGCAACCATGCTGATCTTCGAACTCATTGCGGAGCGGCGCATCGCCGAGGCTGCGGCGGGCGGTGAGCTCGATAATCTCCCCGGTGCCGGCCGGCCGCTGGACCTGGGCGACGACCCGCTGGTGCCAGAGGATTTACGGCTTGCGTACCGTATCCTGAAGAACGCAGGTTTCGTGCCTTCGGAGGTGCAGACGCGGCGCGAGATCCGCGCCCTGGAGGACTTGATCGCCGTCGTGGGCCGCGAAGGCGAGGCGGCGGGCGAGGCGTTGCGCAAGCTGCAGCTGTTGCGGCTCGAGCTTGCCGAGTCCGGCCGGCGCCTCCGGCGGCTGGGCTAGGGCTTGAAGTCGCCCCACCCGCCACCATCTGCCTCTCTCGCGCAGCGGTTGACACCACGGGGCAACCCGCTATTATGCGCGGCCCTCTAGCGCAGGCAGCTGCCGGTCCTTTTCCTTCAGGAGCAGTCGACGTGCACATCGTCCGCCATCTGACTTCAGTGCTTCCCGCGTCGCGCGGGAACGCGGACGTGCGCACGCCTCGCCAGCGGCAGGCTGCTCCCGCGCCAGCGCGCTAGACCCCTGACGGTCGACCACCGCCAGGCACTGGCGGGCCCGGTCGACCGGATTGCTACTCCTTCTTCCTCTGTCGACCGGCCTCATCCAGGCCCGGCCGGGCCGTTTTTTGTTGTTTGCCAAGAAAAGAGGAGGCAGCCATGACCATGAACTTCGACGATCGGCTCAAGCAGATGCTCCAGCGCCGCATGCGCGAGGCGGTGGCGAATCCGCCCCAGCGTGCGATCGCGCGCGACCTCCTGGCGCGCGGGCTGACCCCCAATGAGATCCACCAGCTCGTGGTGCTCGACCACGCCTTCGATGCCGTGCCGTACTCGTTCCGGGTGGCGGTGGCCAACGCCGCCCGAGAGCTGGCGGCCGCGCCAGCGGCTCGGCGGCGGGCACCTGCGGGGGCTCGAGTCCCCCCGCCCGGAATCGAACCGGGATCTAGCGCTTAGGAGGCGCTCGTTCTATCCATTGAACTACGGGGAGATAGGGAGGTTACTGCGGGTGCCGATCGGCATTTTACCTCGACCTCGTGGAGCACCTCGCCCACCGTCGCGCGACGAGCTGCGACGGAAGATCAGATCTCGCCGGCTCGTTTGCCGGCTTGCGCCTGCTGCCCGACGCGGGCCTTGGCGGCCGCAGACCGAACCGAATCAGGCCGACAACAGCCCGGCGAGGTCTTCCAGCGACTGTGCAGCGACGTCGACGGGCACAGTCGGACGGGGCTCCCCGGTGCCCGGTCCGTACTCATCCGGGCGCGCCACGTGTGCGGTGCGCAGCCCGACCGCTGCGGCAGCCTTGAGGTCGCCGCTGTGGGCCGCGACCATCATGCATTGCCCCGGCTCGAGCCTGAATGCGTCGGCCGCAGCCAAATACACGCGCGGCTTTGGCTTGTAGTCACCGGCGATCTCGGATCCGAGGATCGCATCCCAGCGGAAATCGTTGCGGCGCGCGAGGTCGGCCATTAGGGAGATATTGCCGTTGGACACGGGCGCGAGCAGGAACCGGCGCCGCAGCCGGTACAGCCCAGGTGTCACGTCTTTCCACGCGTCGAGCTTGTGCCAGGCGAGGTTCAGGTCCCGTAGCACGGCCTCCTCCAGCCCGCCGAGGCCGAAGCGCGGACGGATGCACTCAAGCATCCGGCGATGGATCACGTCGAGTTTGGAGAAGGGGATGCGCCCGGAGCGCACTTCCTCCATCCCCGGCTGATACTCGGCGCGCCAGGCGTCGGCAAATGCGATCCAGTCTAGCGAATAGCCGAGCGGCTCGAGGATGGTCCGCGCCTCACGCGCCACACCGGTGCGCCAGTCGACCAGCGTACCGAACACATCGAAGAACAAAGCCTTCACATCATCCATGGACTCTCCCGTTGAAGCTTGCGACCACGCCCGACGCGGCGTCGCCAAAGCGGCCGCGGGCAACGTCCCGGCCATCGCGAGTGAAGCGAGCCGGCGAGCGAAATCCCGACGTGACAAGGTGCGCATTGTACGGTCCTCGACGCTACCAGTCGCCCGTTGCGCCGGCATCCATGATCTCGAGCAGCATGTCGCGGATCCTGACGGCGTCCGCCTTCAGCTTGGGATCGAAGCGAGGACTATGGATGAACATATCCAGGTTCATCATCATCAGCCAGGCCTGACCTTCCGCGTCCTCCACCAGCGCGATACGGCACGGCAGGTAGGCGGCGAAGCTGATGTCGTGCTCGACCATCCTCTTCGCGGTCAGCGGGTCGCAGAACTGGAAGATGTCGATGCGCCGCGATTGTTCGCCCATCGCCGCGACCTGCCTCGACAGGGGCATCTCGGCCACCAGCTTGAAGTTCAGCTTGTTGGCCCGGATCTTCATCGCCTCCACCGCGTCCTCCATCGACACGTCCCGGGCCAGCGGCTGCTTGACGATGGTTTGTGCCATGTCGAGCAGCGGGAGCGTGGCCGGCGACGGCTCCTCGGCGCCGGCCGGCGCGAAGGCGGTCAGCGCCCATGCGGCTAGCAGGAAGGTGACGGAACGCTTCATCAAGCGACCTCCTTCGGTTTACTGACGGTGTGCGGCTGGGCGGCGCGTGCGCCGCCGCAGGGAGCACAGACTACACCCTCCTTACCCGGCAGGCCTGTGGCGCTGCGGATTCGAACAGGGCGTATAGTTCTCCGCCCCTCCCGAACCGCGCAACGTGAAGCTTCCCCGCACCGTTCTCGTCCTCGGCTTCGTCAGCTTCTTCAACGATCTCGCCTCCGAGATCGTGGTGCCGCTGATCCCGATCTTGCTCACCTCCGTGCTGGGTGCCGGGCCGGTGGCGCTTGGGCTGATCGAAGGGGTGGCCGACGCCGTTGCAGCGTTCCTCAAGCTCTGGTCGGGACGGCGTTCCGACGTGCTGGGCGGCAGACGCAAGCCCCTCATGGTGGCCGGCTACGCACTGTCCAACCTCGCGCGTCCGCTGCTGGGGCTGGCAGGAAGCTGGGTCACAGTGCTGCTGCTGCGCAGTGTCGACCGCGTGGGCAAGGGCCTGCGCACTGCGCCGCGCGACGCTCTGGTCGCCGACGCGACGCCTAGCACCGTTCGCGGCTATGCGTACGGTTTTCACCGCGCGCTGGACAATGCCGGAGCCGTAGGTGGCAGCCTGATCGCAGCCGCTGTGCTCGCCTTCTCTGCGGTCAGCCTGCCGCAGATGATCCTGCTGTCGGCAATTCCCGGGTTGCTCGCTGTGCTGTGTCTGGTGCTGGGCGTGCGCGAACCTCGCCGAGTGCGCCCTGAAGGCGCGGAATCAATAAGCCCCGAACGCAAGACTCCCGTCCCCCCGGCTGCTGCGCAGGCACCTGCTGTTTCCCCTCTTTCCCAAGGAGGGGTGGCGCCCCCGGGGCAGGCTGCGGCGACGGGGTGGTTCGCGAAGGAGGGGAGCGGCGCGCCAGCGCTTGCGTGGCGCACACTCGAGCTGCCGATGCGGCGCTATCTCGCCGTGTTGGGCTTGTTCACTCTGGCGCGGGCATCCGAGACCTTCATCCTGCTGCTGGGACACGAGCAGGGTGCGACGATCGTCGAGGTGCTGTTGCTGTGGGCGCTGCTGAATTTCGCCAAGGCCACGACTTCCACGCTGGGTGGAAGAATTGCTGACAGGCTGGGCCGTGGCGGCGTGCTCGTGGCGAGCTGGCTGTCGTTCGCCGTCGCCTTCGCGCTGTACGGGCAGGTGGATGGCCCGCTCGGCCTGTGGCTGGTCACGCTGGGATATGGACTGTTCGCCGGGCTGGGCGAGGGCGCCGAGCGCGCGGTCGTCGCCGACTTTGCGGGCGAGTCCAGCCGCGGCACTGCGTTTGGTTGGTACAACCTGGTGGCTGGGGTGGCAGCCATCCCAGCCGGGTTGCTGTTCGGAAGCGTGTGGCACTTCCAGGGGTCGGCGGCGGCGTTTACACTCGCGGCCGCAGTCGCACTGGCAGCCGTGGGGCTGCTCCGCGCCTGGGCCTGGCCGCGCCGTGCGGTGTTGCTTTCCTGATCCCTTATGCCTCTGCTGACCCTCGAATCTGTCTCGCTGGCCTTCGGTCATGTGCCGCTGCTGGACCGCGTGGACCTGGTGCTCGACAGCGGCGACAAGGTTGCGCTGATCGGCCGCAACGGCACCGGCAAGAGCAGCCTGCTGCGCATCATCGCCGGGACCGCCCCGGCCGACGACGGTGTGGTGTGGCTCAAGCCCGGCCTGCGGCTCGCGCACGTCCCGCAGGAGCCGCAGTTTACGCCCGGCCAGACTGTGTTCGAGGCTGCGGCCGAGGGGCTGGGCGAGACGCAGCGCCTGCTGGGCGAATACGAGCGCGTCGCGCACGAGCTGGAGACTTGCCACGACGAGACACTGATCGCGCGCCTCGAGCAACTCGGCCACCAGCTCGAGTCCGGCGACGGGTGGCGCGTCAAGTCGCGGGTCGAGATGGTGCTCTCGCGGCTGCATCTACCCCTGCATGCGCGCGTGGAGGAGCTGTCGGGCGGCCAGAAGAAGCGGGCGGCGCTGGCCCGCGCGCTGGTCGTCGAGCCCGAGCTGATGCTGCTCGACGAGCCCACCAACCATCTCGACATCGAATCGATCCAGTGGCTGGAGCAACTGCTGGCCGATTTCACCGGCGCGTTGCTGTTCGTCACCCACGATCGCGCCTTCCTCGACCATGTGGCGGGGCGGGTGATCGAGCTGGACCGCGGCAGGCTCACCTCGTTTCCCGGCAGCTTCAGCGCCTTCCAGCAGCGCAAGGCCGAGCAGCTCGCCCAGGAGGCGACCGTGAACGAGAAGTTCGACAAGCTGCTGGCCCAGGAGGAGGTCTGGATCCGCCGCGGCGTGGAAGCGCGGCGTACGCGCGAGCAATGGCGCATCCGGCGGCTGGAGGATCTGCGTCGCAAGCGCAGCGAGCGGCGCGAACGGCTCGGCACCGTCAGCATCAGTGTCGAGGAGGGCGTGCGCTCCGGCCAGCTGGTGGCCGAGCTTGCACACGTCACCAAGGCCTTCGACGGCAAGCGCGTGGTACAGGACTTCTCCTGCCGCATCCTGCGCGGCGACAAGGTAGGTGTGATCGGTCCCAACGGCGCGGGAAAGACCACGCTGCTCAGGCTGATCCTGGGCGAGCTGCAGCCCGACGCCGGAACGGTGCGGCGGGGCACGCGTCTGGCGGCGGCCTACTACGATCAGTTCCGCGCCCAGCTCGACGAGGAGGCCAGCGTGCTGGACACGGTCGGGCAGGGCTCCGACTACGTCGAGGTTGGCGGCGAGCGCAAGCACGTCATGAGCTATCTGGGCGACTTCCTGTTCTCACCGGAGCGCGTGCGCTCGCCGGTGAAGTCGCTCTCCGGTGGCGAGCGCAACCGGCTGCTGCTGGCCCGGTTGTTCACCCGCTCGGCCAACCTGTTGGTGCTGGACGAGCCCACCAACGATCTCGACATCGAGACCCTGGAGCTGCTCGAGTCGCTGCTGCAGGACTACGCTGGCACGGTGCTGCTGGTCAGCCACGACCGCGTCTTCCTCGACAACGTGGTTACGCAGGTCATCGCTTTCGACGGCGAAGGCAGGTGGGTGGAGAACCCGGGCGGGTACGAGGAATGGGCGCGGGTGCTGCGGGCGCGCGACGGGGACAGGCGCGCAACCGCGCCGGATGCGCAGCCTGCGCGCCGCGCGGACGCGCCCCGTGCCGCGCGAGCGCCCAAGCTGAGCTGGAAGGAGCGGCAGGAACTGAAGGACCTGCCCGCGCGCATCGAGGACCTGGAGCGCGAGCAGGCCGAGCTCAGCCGGCAGCTTGCCGACCCGGAGTTCTACCGTGCCGACGCTGCTCAGGTGAAGGAGGCGAACAGCCGCTACCAGGAGCTGGAGGGGCTGCTCTTGACGGCACTGGAGCGGTGGACCGAGTTGGAGGGCAAGGCGTAATACACGCTACGGGCGTGCCCACTCACTTCACGCTGGGCAGATAGTTCCTGCCGAAGTAGACCTCGAGCTGCAGTGTGATCGATGGTTGCGGACGGAACCCATTAGTGCGCGGGTAGACGACCTGGGGCCGCAGCTCGGCCGATAGTCAGTCGCGATAGACCTTCCGGCGATAGCGCAAGGCAGCCGAGTAGGCGGTGTCCTGGAACGCGGGCGGTGTGGTCCCGTAGGCGGCCAGCTCCAGCGCCACAAGTGACACTTCCCGGGCCTGTGCTAACGTTGCGGCCGGCGCGCCGGGGGCATGGAGTGCGCACCAGGGGTGGACGAGGAGGGGAAAAGGATGGCCGAAGAGCGTTTCCCGCCGGAGGAGATCAGCCCATTTCCAGCGGTGCGCACCATCCGAGCGGACGCGCCGGTACGTTGGCTGAAGCGCGGCTGGGCCGACCTGCGCGCCGCGCCGCTGGCGAGCCTGTTCTATGGCGTCGTGCTGACGCTGATGGGCGTGGTGATCGGGCGGTTCTTCGGCCAGGCCGCCTACGAGCTGGCGTTCGTGACCGGCTTCCTGCTGGTTGGGCCGTTCCTGGCCATGGGCTTGTACGACATCAGCCGGCGGCGCGAGCGTGGCGAAACAGTGCGGCTTGCTCCCACGCTCGCCGCGTGGCGCGCGAACGTGCCGGCCATCGGCTTCTATGCGCTCATCCTCGCGCTGTTGATGGCCGTGTGGATCCGCGTTTCGGTGGTGGTCGTAGCGCTCTTCTTCGAAGGCGGCATGCCCACCGTACAGACGCTCGTGCGCGACATTTTGACGTCCGAGAACGGGCTGTTCTTCCTGTTCGCCTATGCGGCTGCCGGTGCGGGCTTCGCGCTGCTGGTGTTCGCCACCAGCGTGGTGTCGCTGCCCATGCTGCTGGACCGCGAGAAGATGGATACGCTCACCGCCATGATCAGCAGCTTCAATGCCGTGCGGCTGAACTTCTGGCCCATGGTGTCGTGGGCGCTGCTCATCGTGCTGCTCACCGCGATGGGGTTTGCCACGCTCTACCTCGGGCTGATCGTCGTGCTGCCGGTGATCGGGCATGCGACTTGGCACGCATACCGCGAAGTCATCGAATCTTAGAGAACACCTCTCGCCACGAAGACACGAAGAAGAGCGGAACAGGCTCTGTGCGCATCGCGCCAATGGCGAGCAAACATACCCGATGCGAATGCACCTTCTGGCATGATCCTGGTAACCGGTTTCGCGCGAGGCATGCGGAACTGCCGGCGCACGAGCATCTGAAGGGTGTTCTTCGTGCCCTCGTGTCTTCGTGTTGAGAAGCTTCCTTCGGGGGAAATATGAAGATCACAGCCATCAAGACGCTCATCTGCAACGCCGAAATGCGCAACTGGGTGTTCGTGCGCGTTGAGACCGACCAGCCCGGCCTGTACGGCTGGGGTGAGGCGACGCTGGAGTGGAAGACGCGCGCGGTGGTCGGCGCAGTGGAAGATCTCGCGCCGCTGCTGATCGGCAAAGATCCGCGCGACATCGAACGCAACGTGCGCGTGCTCACCAAGCACTCCTTCTGGCGCCTGGGCGTGATCGGGAACACCGCCATCAGCGGCATCGAGTTGGCGCTGTGGGACATCTGGGGCAAGGAGCTCGGCGTGCCGGTGTGGCGCCTGCTGGGCGGGCGCACGCGCGAGCGCATCAAGATCTACACGCACCTGGGCTTCGGGGACATGGTGTACGTCTACGAGAGCCTGGAGAAGAACGTGGTGGTGGAGCGCGCCTTGGAGGTGATCGAGAAGGGCTATCGCGCGCTGAAGGTGGTGTTCGTTCCCTACACCCACTACACGGCATCGCCGAAGGAGTTGAGCCGGGTGGGCGGAATGATGCAGGGCCTGCGCGAGGCCGTCGGCGAGGATGTCGAGATCATGATTGACTTCCACGGCCGCTGCGCCTCGACCAGCGTGGCGCTGCAGTACATCGAGGCGCTCGCGCCGCACCGCCCGCTGTTCGTGGAAGAGCCCATCCAGCCCGGCGACGCGCCAGGGCTGAAGCAGATCATGGACAAGTCTCCGGTGCCGATCGCAACGGGTGAGCGGCTGGTGGACCGCAAGGAGTTCGACGACCTGTTCCGCCTGCGCGCACTCAACATCGCCCAGCCCGACCTATGCCATGTGGGTGGTTTCGGCGAGGCCCGCAAGATCGCTGCGATGGCCGATACGGTCGGCGTGGGCATCGCCCCCCACAACCCGCTCGGTCCCCTGGCCGGTGTGGCTGCATTGCACTTCGACGTCGCCACGCCCAACTTCGTCATCCAGGAGGAGATGTCCGGGGCGGTGCCCTGGTATCACGATGTGGTCGACAGCCCGATTCGCGCGCAGGACGGTCATTGGCTCGTGCCGGAGCGCCCCGGCCTGGGGGTCGAGGTCAACGAGGCCGTGGCGGCGAAGCATCCCTTCAAGCAGGAGGTGCTGCACGCCACGCATGCGGTGCTGCCGGACGGGACGGTGGTGGATTGGTAGCAGGAAGGACGAAGGAGCTGCCGGTCTTCCTCTTCGTCCTTCGCAGTTCGTCCTTCGTAGTTCGTCCTTGGGGTCTTTGCCCGAAACCCGCGCCCCACGGCCCTTGCAGCCTGGGGCTGAACCCCAATTTACGGTATCATCCAATGCTTTAGGTGCCGCACGGCAGCCCCACCGGGGCTTGCGGGCACCGAGAAGGAGTATTCGAACGCATGCAGTTCACTGATCTCGGCCTCGCCGCCGAGTTGCTCCGCGCAGTAGAGGAGCAGGGCTACACCGAGCCCACCGCCATCCAGGAACAGGCAATTCCCCCGATCCTGCTCGGGCAGGACGTCCAGGCCGGTGCCCAAACCGGCACCGGAAAGACTGCGGCCTTCACGCTGCCGCTGCTGCAGCGGCTCAAGGTTCACGCGAACACCAGCGTCTCGCCGGCTCGCCACCCGGTGCGCACACTCATTCTGACCCCCACGCGCGAGCTTGCTGCCCAGGTGTTCGAAAGCGTGCGCACGTACGGCAAGCACATTCCGCTTCGCGCGGCCTGCGTGTTCGGTGGCGTGAGCATCGACCCGCAGATGGCCGAGCTGCGCGCAGGCGTGGAGATCCTGGTGGCCACACCGGGGCGCCTGCTGGACCACGTGCACCAGCGCACCGTCAACCTCTCGCAGGTACAGATCCTGGTGCTCGACGAAGCCGACCGCATGCTCGACATGGGCTTCATGCCCGATCTC
>DAIQQA010000144.1:0-12223 GCA_036787045.1 Burkholderiales bacterium
TGGCTCGCCCAGAACGACCCAGAAATCCGCGTCCTGATGAAATATCCGGGCTAGCCAGAACTGAACCGCAGAGGCGGTTAGCGCTATCCGGGGTTTTGGTTAACGCTGGGTTGATCCGGCGGCAGCCCTTGTCTACGATGACAGGTAGGACAGGTGCGCGTCCCCGTCCGTCAGCGCGACGCTCACCCAGGCATTACACTGCATTCCGCCATCCACAAGGAGAACCTCATGCCCGTCAAGGTATCGATGACCGTGAACGGCAAGCCCGTCACGGCAGAAGTGGAACCACGCACTCTCCTGGTGAACTTTCTGCGCGAGCAGCTGCGGCTGACCGGCACCCACGTCGGCTGCGACACCGCCCAGTGCGGCGCCTGTACCATCCATATGGACGGGAAGGCGGTGAAGTGCTGCAACATGCTGGTTATGCAGGCGGAAGGTGCGCAAATCGTGACCATCGAAGGCATCTCCGGCACCGACGGAAAGCTCCATCCCATGCAGGAGGCGTTCCGCGATCACCACGGGCTTCAGTGCGGCTTCTGCACGCCCGGCATGGTGATGAGCGCCATCGATCTGGCCAGGACCCATCCCGACCTCAGCGAGGAGACGATCCGCGCAGAGCTGGACGGCAACCTGTGCCGCTGCACCGGCTATCACAACATCGTGAAGGCGGTCCAGGCGGGCGCACGGGCGATGGGAAGCTGAGCATGACTGCACATCCACACCTAACGCGAAGGCGCAAAGAACGCAAAGGGCGCAAAGGAAATGCGAGTCATCCGCGGCATCGGTGATGGACTTGTGAGCGGTGCAGTAGAACGGGAGCCACTGCTGGCTAGGACGCCAGCGCCTCACCCGACATGTCTCTCCTTTCCCTTGCCGTCCTTTGCGCCTTTGCGTTGAGATTTTGCTTCAGCCAGGATCAACAAGGAGCCAACCATGTACAGCTTCAACTACCACAAAGCCGCCAGCGTCGCGGACGCTGCAAGCCTGCTGGCGAAGAATCCCGAAGCCAAACTGCTCGCCGGCGGGCAGACGCTGATTGCGTCGATGAAGCTGCGGCTGGCCGGGCCGAGCGACCTGGTCGATCTGCGCGCCATCGCAGAACTGCGCGGCGTCAAGGCCAGCGCGGGCACGCTCAGCATCGGCGCAATGAGCTCGCACGCGGAGGTCGCTGCGTCCAAGGACGTGCAGAAAGCCATCCCGGCACTGGCCAGGCTCGCCGCCGGCATCGGCGACCGCATGGTGCGCAACATGGGCACCCTGGGAGGGTCGGTGGCCAACAGCGACCCGGCTGCGGACTATCCCGCCGCGGTGCTGGGGCTGGCGGCGACGATCAACACCGACAAGCGCAAGATCCCCGCCGATCAGTTCTTCACGGGGATGTTCGAGACCGCACTGCAGCCAGGCGAGATCATCACCTCGATCGACTTCCCGATCCCCAAGCGTGCTGCGTACATGAAGTTCAACAATCCGGCATCGCGCTATGCCATCGTCGGCGTGTTCGTGGCCGAGACGGGCAGCGGCGTGCGCGTTGCGGTGACCGGCGCTGCCGGATCCGTATTTCGCGTTCCCGACATGGAGCACGCGCTGAGTGCCAAATTCTCGCCGGATGCAATCGCTGGCATCCAGGTCGCGCCCGGCGCGCTGAACTCGGACATGCATGCGTCGGCCGAGTATCGCGCGCACTTGATCACGGTCATGGCCAAGCGCGCTGTTGCTCAGGCGCTCGCGAGGTGATCTGCTGAAGCGAAAACCTCAACGCAAAGGCGTTGAGATGTAGACAAGATGCAGGAAAAGCACGAACTACCTGAGTCCATCGACGACACCCTCGCCCTGCTCTCCCGCGGCGATTACGTCGCGGAGCGCAGCCTCGCGACGGCGGTGTTCCTCGCCCTGCGCATGGGGCGGCCGCTGTTCCTGGAAGGCGAAGCCGGAGTCGGCAAGACCGAGATCGCCAAGGTCCTGGCGGCGACGCTCGGGCGCCGCCTCATCCGGCTGCAGTGCTACGAAGGTTTGGACATCGCCTCGGCCGTGTACGAATGGAACTACCCGCGCCAGATGATCGAGATCCGGCTGGCCGAGGCGGCAGGCACGGCTTCCCGCGAGGCGCTGGCGCAAGACCTGTTCTCCGAGCGATTCCTGATCCGCCGCCCGCTGCTCCAGGCCCTGGAGGGCAAACCGGGTTCTGCGCCGGTGCTGCTCATCGACGAGCTGGACCGCACCGACGAGCCGTTCGAGGCCTACCTGCTCGAGGTGCTGTCCGACTTCCAGATCACCGTGCCCGAGATCGGCACCATCAAGGCGACTCAGCCCCCCATCGTCGTGCTGACTTCCAACCGCACCCGCGAGATCCACGATGCCGTCAAGCGGCGCTGCCTCTATCACTGGGTGGACTACCCATCCGCAGCACGCGAGCGCGAGATCCTTGCTCGGAAGGTCCCGGAGGCGCCCGAAAAGCTGTCACGGGAGGTGGTCGCGTTCGTGCAGAAGCTGCGAGGCATGGACCTGTTCAAAGCACCGGGTGTGGCGGAGACGATAGACTGGTCGCGCGCGCTGATCGAGCTGGACCGTATTGCCCTCGATCCGGAGATCATCGACAACACGCTGGGCGCGCTGCTCAAGTACCAGGACGATATCGCGCGCGTACGGGGCAGCGAAGCGGCAAGAATCCTCTCCGAGCTGCGCGCAGAGCTGGGTGCGGTATGAGGAGCCGTACATGATCCTGGAAGAACCCATTAGCCACGGAGGACGCAGAGGACGCGGAGGAAAAGCGATCGGATTCTGCGTGCATGGCCTCCACCAGAATGCGGAGAGGCTGGCTGGGCCACACACCGATTTCCTCTCGGTCCTCTGCGTCCTCCGCGTCCTCTGCGGTTCATCTTTGGTTGCTGCAACGACGCGATACTGCGCGAGGGCTGCCCTGCTCGCAGCAACGTTCTGCGTTGCCGCACCGGCGTGGGCGGATTCGGCCGCCCAGCCCGTGTTCGACGCGCACGTTCACTACAACCTCGACATCGGGCGTCCTGTCAGCGTCGAGCGCGTGTTCGAGCTTTGGCGCCAGGCCGGTATTCGCGGCGTCCTGCTCACCAGCCGTCCGAACGACGGCACACGCGAGCTGCTCGAGAAGGCGCCGGCAGAATTCAAGACCGTCGCCTTCGCCCGGCCCTATGTCGTCATGGCCGACGTCAAGACCTGGTTCCGCGACCCGGCCATCTACGCCATGATCGAGCAGGAGCTGGCTCGTGGCATCTATGCAGGCATTGGCGAATTCCACATCTTCGGCCGGGACGCAGACAGGGAGGAGTTCGGCCGATTCGTGCAGCTCGCCGCACAGCACAAGCTGTGGCTGCATGCTCACTGCGACGACTACGTCATCGACCGCATCTTCGCGCTCGATCCCCAGGCGCGGGTGATCTGGGCGCATACCGGCATGGGCACCGTCGAGGCACGGGTGGGCGAACTGCTCTCGCGCTATCCGAACCTCTACGGGGAGCTGTCCTATCGCAGCGGCATCACCGTGGGCGGCGAACTGTCCTCCGAATGGCGCGGCCTGTTCGCCAAGTACCCCGACCGCTTCCTGCTGGGCTCCGACACGTGGGTGCCGCAGCGCTGGCCGGACGTCCCGGACATCATGGCCGGCTACCGCCGCTGGCTCGCGCAGCTCCCGGCGGAGGTTGCCGAACAGATTGCCTGGCGCAACGGCGCGCGGCTGTTCTTTGAATGAAACACTACACCTCAACGCGAAGGTGCAAAGGACGCAAAGGGCGCAAAGAACTGCGAAGGGAGTGTGAGACGGTAGCGCTCAGAGGCCAGGGATCGCGAAGTGGACGAGAATGCACTCTCTCATGAGGTTATTGGAGCCGCGATCGCGGTGCACCGTGAGCTTGGGGCGGGATTGCTCGAGTCCATCTACGAGGAGGCGCTGGTACTGGAGTTGCAGGAGCGAGGGCACGCCGTCGCCCGGCAGGCAGAGGTAAAGCTGTCGTACAAGGGCAGGCGCCTCCAAAACGTCCTGAGATTGGATCTTCTAGTCAGCGAGCTGATCATCGTCGAGGTCGAGTCGGTTGAGCGTATCCTTCCGGTTCACGAAGCCCAGCTGCTCAGCTACCTCCGTCTTTCAGGTAAACGGCTTCGACTGCTGATCAATTTCAACTCGGTCGTTCTCGGACGATCCATTCGACGCGTAGTCAATAACCTCTAGCCGGCTGTTTATTTCTTGTCCGCGTTTTCTTTGCGCCCTTTGCGTCCTTCGCGCCTTTGCGTTGAGGTGCAGGCTGTAGAGCAGTGAAGCTAGCCGAAAACATCATGCACTTCGCCCGCGTCCTGCGAGGCGCCGGCCTGCCGGTCGGGCCAGACCGGGTGATCGACGCGTTGCGCGCGCTGCAAATTGTCGGGGTGAGCAACCGGGACGACTTCTACTGGACGCTGGCCAGCGTATTCCTCGACCGGCGCGAGCACTTCCATGTGTTCGACCAGGCGTTCCACGTGTTCTGGCGCAACCCGCAGTTGCTCGAGCGAGTGATGGCGCTGTTGCTGCCGCAGGTGCACAGTCGCGGCCAGCCCATCGAGCAGCCCCCGCTCAGCAACCGCGTGGTGGATCCTCTCGCGCCGAAGGCGCGTATCGCGACCGAGCCCGCACGCGAGCCGCCGCAGATCCAGCTCGACGCCACGCTCAGCTTCTCGGAGCGGGAGCTGCTGCAGAAGACCGACTTCGAAACCATGACGGTCGAGGAGCTGGCGCAGGCCAAGAGGCTGATCGCCGGTCTGCTCCTGCCAATACCCAAAGTGCGCACCCGCCGCCTGCAGCCGGATCCGCGTGGCCATCGGATCGACCTGCGCAGCACGTTGCGCGCGAGCGTGCGCGGCAGCGCGGATCTCATCCCGCTGCAGCGCCGCTCGAGGCAGCGGCGCCATCCGCCGCTGGTGGTGCTGTGCGACATCTCCGGCTCGATGAGCCGCTACTCGCGCATGTTCCTGCACTTCCTGCATGCGATCACCAACGATCGCGACCGCGTGCACACCTTTTTGTTCGGCACGCGCCTGACGAACATCACCCGCCATCTGCGCCATCGCGACGTCGACGTCGCATTGTCGGCGATCAGCCAGGCGGTCGCGGATTGGTCGGGTGGGACCCGCATCGGGGCCAGCCTTACGAGCTTCAACTTGCGTTGGTCGCGTCGCGTCCTCGGTCAGAACGCAGTGGTGCTTCTGATCTCGGACGGCCTCGACCGCGATGGCGGCGCCGATCTGAGCGAGGCGATGGATCGCCTGCACCGGTCCTGCCGCAAGTTGATCTGGCTCAATCCGCTGCTGCGCTACGACGACTTCCGCCCGGTCGCCACCGGCGTGCGGCTGATGCTGCCGCATGTGGACGGGTTCCTGCCGGCGCATAATCTGGACAGCCTCATCGATCTCGCGCGCGCACTGGCGCCGGGACGAAGCGAGGCCGGTACAAAACAAGGAGACAAGAAGCATGGACATGACGGGAGAGCGGTACATCCCCCTGCCGCAGCAGCAGGTGTGGGAGGCACTCAACGACCCTGAGGTATTGAAGGCCTGCATTCCCGGGTGCGACAGCATCGAGAAGCTGTCCGACACCGAGTACAAAGTGGCCATGACCGCAGCGGTTGGCCCGGTCAAGGCCAAGTTCAGCGGCAAGCTGCAGCTGTCCGATCTGAACCCGCCCAGCTCCTACTCGCTCGCGTTCGAAGGCAGCGGCGGGGCAGCCGGCTTCGGCAAGGGCGGCGCGCAGGTGAGCCTCGCGCCGGAGGCGGGCGGCACGAAGCTGTCGTATACGGCCAAGGCCACAGTAGGCGGCAAGCTGGCGCAGGTCGGCTCGCGGCTGGTCGATGCGGCGGCTAGAAAAATGGCAGACGACTTCTTCTCGCGGTTCGACGCGACGGTTGCGCCGCCGGCGCCCGGCGCCCCGGAAGCGTTCGTGGCGAAGCGAGCGGTCCCGCACTGGGTGTGGGTACTGCTGGCGATCGTTGCCGCTGCGCTGATCGCGTTCTGGGCGCTGCGCGCGCGCTGACGTCGCGCCCACTTGCGCGCACGTCCCACCGAGAACCGCTCGCCACGCAGACACGAAAGCCCGAAGGGAATCCTCAGAAAGCCCGAACGCTACCGAGGACAGTCGCTCATCTCATCCGCGAGTTCTCCCCGCAAGCGCTGCATGTGGCGACCGAGGGGCCGCTCGGCATGGCCGCTCGCCGTTATGCGTTTATGCGTTGCGCAACGGCCTTCCCTATACGAGCGCCTATCCCACGCTTCCCGGAATACGTGCGAGCGCGCTTCGCCGTACCGCTGTCTTGGACGTACCGTTTGCTGCGCTGGTTCCACGGACCATCCCGGGCGGTGATGGCGCCCACCGGTGGTGGTCCAGGACCTGCGCAACTGGGGCTTGGCCAACGTCGTGCTATGGGGGCGTGGGGTAGATCTAGACATTCTCAGGTTCACGCGGTCGCAACGCTTGAGCACCAGACCTCCTATCTTCCTGTATGTCGGGCGCGTGGCAGTGGAAAAGAACGTCGAAGCGTTCCTGGAACTCGACTTGCCAGGATCCAAGTGGGTCGTGGGCGACGCACCGGCCCTCGCGGCGATCCGCGCCAAGTATCCGCAGGTCAACTATCTCGGGGTGCTCGAGCAGACGGAGCTGGCCGAGGTCTATGCATCGGCGGACGTATTCGTGTTCCCCAGCCGCATAGACACGTTCGGGCTGGTGCTTCTCGAAGCCATGGCTTGCGGCCTTCCGGTCGCGGCCTATCCGGTCACTGGACCGCTCGACGTCATCGGCGATTCCGACGCCGGGGTGATGGATCACGATCTGCGAGACGCATGTCTCAAGGCGCTCGAGAGCGATCGGCTCGCAGCACGCCGGCACGCGGAGCGCCACAGCTGGCGTGCGGCCACAGAACAGTTCCTGTGCAATCTCCACCCCCTGGCTGCGGCGCATCTCACGCAACAGTGACACCCTCTTCCCGGCTGATCCGGCACGTCCCGCCCAAGCATTGCCTTGCGACGGGATCTGACTTTGTGGGCCGCAATCCGACCAGGGCCGTCGCGATCGACAGAGCCTGCGCCAAGTCGGTGATAAACTGGCGCGTCAGCGGTTCACCGAGGTGGTCTCGCAGCGCGCGGCGGCCGAAGCACGACGGGGCATGCGTTACATGGCCCAGCTCGGAGGCCGGCTTCCGCCGGAGGCCAAGAGCCGCTTCAGCCTCCTGGGACTATCCACCATGCAGACCCAGGCGGCCAACATCCTCCTGTTCCTGCAACTCTTGGACGTCCGGGACGGCAGCATCGTCTGGAAAGGCAACAACGAGGCTCGATCGCGCTCACGGCACTCTAGGCGAGTGCAGCGTTTCGTTTAACACCGTGGTGCGCGAGTCGGCATCGGAGCTGGTTGGAAGGTGCCCTCAGCACTGTCGATCAAACGAGGGCGGCTGCAGGTGGTCTAGTTGGATCAAGCCGGAAAGCGATACCCGCAGCGGCGGCTCACCGCCGCTTGAGTCCACCGCTCAGACGCCGGCAGCGATCAGCGCCAGCCGGAGATCTCGAGGATCACGCCGTGTCCGGTGACGTTGTGCTGCACGCTTACATAGAAGCGGGTGCCGGAGGCGTCGAACACACCACCGGTCCACTCCGCGTTGAGGTCGTTTAGCGTCGCCACGCGGATGCAGCCGTCTGACAGGCTATCGTCGTCTTCGCCGTCCTCGAGGCATGCCCATAGGTCGTTGTTGCGGCCCACCTCCGGACCGTCGCCGTCTTCGTGCAGAACCCAGAACCCGCGATGCGGGTGGTAAGCCATGTTATCCATCATCGCCAGTTCCGGCGTTCCGATCACGAACAGCTGTACCTCCGGTGTGGCCGTGTTGGCTGTCGCTTCGGCGAGCGCACCATCGGTCGCACAGATCGCCTCGCCCCAATTGCGATCGTTGGACTCGTTACCGGTATTGTTGGCGCAGAACCGAACTTTACCCTCCGCCAGGCCCTTACCGTCTATGTCGATGTCTTCCGGACGGTAGTACCCGGTAAGCTTCAGCGCCGCTGCGGCGGCCCGGAGGTCGGCGTTGTTGGAGTTGGCGATCTCACCCATGAGCCAAGCCCGGTATTGGAGCCCTGACCGTAGTCGGTGTTGCCGCTGCGCTTGCCCAGGCGCAACCCATAGACTTGCCCGCTCGCCAGCGGAGAGTCGGCGAGATTGCCGATCGGTGCGCCCCCGGTCCACGGTGAGGACGGGATGAACTTGTAGTAAGCGCCGCCAGGAGTGCCCTGAGAGGGCCGGTTTTCGTCGCCGTAGTACATGACGCCGTTGGGATAGAGGGCAATGCCTTCCCAGGACAAGCGTCCCACGGCGGGCCGGGTCGCCACGTTCGCGGCAAACGGTCCTGAGAACGTGCCGGCGACACGATCGAACTCGACGTCGGTGGTTTGGAGCGGGTTCAGGATCTCCAGCAACCAGCCGCTGCTGCCCGCTTCCTCGCCGGCGATAATCGTGCCCCAGGCGGTCTGTCTGACGGGATCGCAGGACACCATCCCCTTCTTGATGATGTCCTCGACCTTGCCGTCCATGAGGCGCACGCGCTGGACACTGACCTGGGCAGCCCCCTGCTCGTTGCACGTGATGAGGTGCGTCGGGGCGTCGTCGTTTGGCCAGAGCGCAATCATATCGGTGTTGGGACCGAGGTTCGCCTCTGCACTGATCACTCGCACGCGTAGCCCGTGGGCCACCGTTGCCAGCGCGCGCGGGCGCGCCTCCGCCGTCGTCGCATCGATACTTTCGGTGGACGATGCGTCGAGCGGGCCAACGACGCCGAACAGTGCCCGTGAGAATGCCTTCAATTTGTGATCACGGAACATCCCGAAATCGGCCCGTCCGTGTTCAAAGTCGCCTGCAACCGCCAGGCCGGATGCCGCGAAGGCCAGAGCGATGGCTGAAAACATCAAAAGCTTGCGCATAGTAGCTCCTGCGTTTGATCGTGAGGTGGTGCCGATTTGCCCGCCAGCGTCGTCGGGAGTCCTATACCTACGGGCTGTGCGAGTCTTGCATGCGGAGATGACACCACTATTGCGCGGCGGCTAAATGCCGCCGGTCAACGAATCGGATTTCCGACAGACAGCCCACGGCGCTTGATCTGCGTCAAGATGGCCTGCCTTGCGGGCCTGCAGACTTACCGCATGCCAGAGCAGAATCGATCGTTGGAGCATACCGCTCAACTGAATGTCCTCCGCAACTTCGCACGGCGAATGGCGATCTCCGAAAACATCGCCGTCACCCTATATGAAGGGGAACTGGACCGGCTTCGGGAACTCGCCCGGGTAAGCCAGTTCGTGGGCGTCCTCGCCGAGAAGCACACCAAGGACGCACTCAGAAAGCTGAAACCGGAACACCTCGGCGGAGACACCGGGCGTCTGACACAGAGACGGCGGTTGCGGCGCTCCCGGTGCGGGCGATCAGCGCGGGTTCCCGTCCGCTGCTCGTCAATTTCTATTTCAGGCCCATGCAGTCGGCGTAGTAGGTGACCGTCGCTGGCCAGTCGGAAAAGATTCCCAGGATCTTGACTTTGCGGGCCAGGACATGCAGCGCCTTGTACATGTCGCTGTCCTTCTTGATCGCCTGCCCGGCGGGATCGAAGTAATAATAGAACCCGGCGAACGCGGCACCGCGCCGCAGGTCCGAGCGTTCGAACGTCCAGGTGATGATGTCGAAGCCGAGGCCCTTGATGTCCATTGCGTACTGCGATGGAACGATCTTGCCCGATCCGTCTACGCTGAGCAGGGCAAGCATCGGCGGGGCTATTATTCTGACGCCTTGCGCCTTGAGCTGCTGCAGCTCGGCAAGCGAGAGCGGCGGAACCGGCGGCGAGGAGGTGGGATCGATATCGTCCAGGTACACCGCCTGTTTGCCGAAGCGCGGCGCCTGCTGGATCCAGTACAGCACGTCGTCCTTGTTGAACGACTGCACCCAGACGTCCCGTGGATCGACACCCGCCTCCTCGAGCGCATCGATCAGCCGCTGCGCGTAGTTCGCCTGGCTGCCGAATATCGCATTGATCCGGTCGACATCACCGGACTTCAGCTCGGGGGTGTGCTTGACGCCGAGCCGCGTGTTCAGCTCGATGCTTTCTTTCAACGTCATCAGCGTGCCGCGTCCCGTGTACAGGTCCGTACGCCAGCTTGCCGTGCCACCCAGGTATTCCTGCGCCGTAGTGCCGCTCGGATTGCTCGCGTCCATTTTGCCGCGCAACGTCTTGAACTCGGAGAGCGTCAGGTCGCTCGCGCAGCAGTTGGGGGTGGAGCCCGGTCCGCTCCACGGCACGCTGCACTTGCTGTTGAGCGGCGTGGCCACGATATCGGTCGTGGTGTGCAGATCGCACTCCGCGTGGCGGCACACCAACTCGCCGTCCTTGGTGAACGTGACGTCGCACTCGACGATGCCCGCGCCCATCCGTGCGGCCGCTTCGTACGATTCCTTGGTGTGCTCGGGAAACTGCAGCGCTGCGCCGCGATGGCCGATGGAGAAGTCGGTGCGGTAGAACGGACCGTCCTTGCATTGCAGGAGCCGGTTCCTCAGCTTGCCGTCGTCCATGCCCTCCACCAGGTAGAAGGGGCGCGGCCCCAGCTGCACGCCGGCATCATGCTTTCTTCGGCCCTGATCGTCGTCGTAGCCCTGCCCATCGGAGTAGTCGTGATACTCGCCGTCCAGAAAGCGCTTGTCGCGATCGGCGTGCGCAGCAGCCGAGAGTAGCAGCGTGACGGCGACTGCCGAATGGAGGACACTGTGGCGCATGAGATGGCTCCTTCGAGGTGCGTGGTGGTTCGGCTGTGCTCATGCATAGAGATCGTCGCATCATACGCAGCACGAGTGGCAGATCTATTACTGCGTGTTGAACGATGTATCAACGCCGAAGGGGGACTGCCTGTCGCCGGCTCTTCACGTAAGTGTCACAAAGCAAGTGGACAATTGCGTGTGTGCTCGCCTCACCTATCACAATCGCGGGTCAGTCCATAGAGGGCATCACACGACGAAGAAAGAATCACCGGATCCGCGGTGCGCTCGTAGTCAGCGTGCGAGGCCCCTTGAAATCGTGATCTGCATCGCGCTGGTTGGGGGCGCGCAAGCTGCCTTCGCGCGCTTTGCGCCCGAGGCCAGCTGACCCGCTTGGGTCCACGGGCCCCGAAACGCTGTGGCCATCAGACCTCTACGCGAGCACCAACCCCCCACAGGCGGTTCCCATGCGGCCGTCAACGCGTTGCACCGGATCCGGACCATAGGCCTGTGCAACGTCGCAGTCATCGGCTGCAAATATTCTCGTCAGGTGCGCAGACTACGCTTCACGCTCCGTAACCCCTGAAGGAGATGGAGATGTCCGATGCGTTCCACCGCAACCGTCGTGTGTTCCTCAAGCGAAGCGCAACCGTCGGCGGCCTGGCGCTGACCGGCCTGCCCGATATCCTGCGCGCGCAACAGGCGCCGCCCGTGATCGCATCCGACGGCGTGCGCCCGATGGCGTCCTGGGGACTGCAGATCGGCGACGTGCTGGCCGACCGCGCCATCGTCTGGAGCCGGCCGGACAAGCCGGCCCGTATGCTCGTCGAGTGGTCGCTGGACGAGGACTTTCGGAATGCGATCATGCTGCGCGGCCCCTATGCGCTGGACACGAGCGATCTCACCAGCCGTATCGATCTCGCCGGCCTCCCCGCTGACGAGCAGATCTTCGTGCGGGTGATCTACGAGGACCTCGACAGCGGCAAGGCGCGCAGCGAGCCAGTGTCGGGGCGCTTCCGCACCGCGCCGCGCGCCGGGTACCGGAGCGGCAGACGCCGCGACCTGCGCTTCCTGTGGAGCGGCGACACCGCCGGCCAGGGCTGGGGAATCGATCTCGCCTTCGGCGGCATGAAGATCTACGAAGCGATGCGCCGGACGGAGCCAGACTTCTTCATCCATTCCGGCGACACGATCTACGCGGATGGCCCGATGGTCGAGCGGCCCACGACGCCGGACGGCTCGGCCTGGGTCAACGCTTTCCTCGACGTCGTGCCGGAGAAGCTGAAGGTCGCAGAGACGCTGCAGGAGTTCCACCGCAACCATCTGTACAACCGCTACGACGCCAACGTCCAGCGCTTCAGCGCGGAAGTGCCGCAGATCTGGCAATGGGACGACCACGAAGTGGTGAACAACTGGTCGGACAGCAAGGACCTGTCTGAAGATGCGCGCTACAGCGAG
>DAIQQA010000296.1:0-3377 GCA_036787045.1 Burkholderiales bacterium
CTTCGGCGGCGCCGTGCGCACCGCCGCCTGGATGCGCGAGCGCATCGCCCCCTAGACCGGAAAACAGGGACAGACCACGGTTTCCGGAGAATGGGTCCGATCGGACCCATTTTCCCTTCCACGCCTCTGCCACCATGGCCGGCATCGGGCTCTCCCTAGATGCATAGAAGGGGTACAGTTCGCATAGGCTCACCCCGGAGGGAGGGCACCATGGGCTTGTTCGGACGGAGGCAATTCCTGACTGTCTGGAGCGCGCTCCTCGCCGCGCCGCTCGTCCGCGCAGAGCAAGCTGCCAGGACTCATCGGGTTGGCTTCCTCTCGACCTCGGGCGGTGGAACCGACTTGCGGAGGGCTTTGCTCGATGGCTTGCGCGATCTGGGCTACGTCGAGGGCCGCAACCTCGAGGTCCTGCTTCGCCATGGGGCGGGGAAGATCGAGCTGCTGCCCGAGGCGGCAAACGAGCTCGTGCGAGCTGGGCCCGATGTCATCGTCACTTCGATCAACGCCACTACGCGGGCGGCGCTGAAAGCAACGAGGACCATCCCCATCGTCATGGTCATCGGCACCGACGTCGTCGCGGAAGGGTTCGTCGCGAGCCTGGCGAGCCCCGGGGGCAACGTCACCGGGCTGACTTGGGGATTCGACGCTGGACAGATCGGGAAGCGCTTCGAATTGCTCAAGGAAGCGGTGCCTCACGTCTCGCGTATTGCGGCCCTCTGGGACCCCGGACAGGATGCCGCCAGCGCCAGGTCAGCGTTAGAGCGTGGCGCCTCTGCCGTAGGTGCGCAGCTCATCGTCGTCGAGTTCCAGGACGACTTGGACGGGGTTTTCGCCGCGGCCGTGGGGGAAGGAGCCCAGGCGCTCATCACTGTCGGGGGCGCGCGCATATTCCGACGGCGCAAGGACGTGGTCGCATTGGCCGCGAAGCATCAGCTTGCCGATGTGCACTACACGAGCGATTTTGTCGAGGCGGGCGGCTTGATGTCTTACGCTCCAACCCTGCTTGGCAACTACGAGCGCGCGGCGGCCTACGTTGATAGGATTCTCAAGGGCGCACGCCCGGCAGACCTGCCGGTCGAGCAACCCACTCGGGTCGAGGTCATGGTCAATCTCAAGGCGGCGCGGATGCGGGGAGTAACGCTGCCGCAATCGATCCTCCTTCGCGCAGACAGGGTGATCGAATGATGCTCAACCAGAGGGTTTTCGCTATGAAACCGATCGCCCTGAAGCTTATCGCCGTTGTGGCGGTTCTGCTTCTCGCCGCGAAACCGCTCGAATCGGAGGCGCAGCAGGTCGCAAAGGTCGCGATGGTCGGCGTGCTGGCCCCCTCGGCGGGCCGCAATCCGATAGATGTTGCCTTCGAGCAGTCGCTTCAAAACCTTGCCCGGGCGAGGAATCAGAATATCAGGATCGAAACGCGATACTCGGCCGGGCGGCCAGACGTATTCGATTCACTCGCTGCGGAACTCATCGGCCTCCCCGTCGATGTGCTAGTCGCGTGGAGCGTGCCCGCGGCGCTCGCAGCGAAACGCGCGACGAGCCGAGTCCCGGTGGTCTTCCTTGCCGCTGATCCCGTCAGGTACGGTCTCGTGAAAAGCTTGGCACGCCCCGGAGCCAACGTAACCGGAATGTCGTTCGACGTGTCGCCAGATATTTACGTCAAGGCTCTTGGACTTCTCAAGGAGGCTGTCCCCAACCTCGCCCGCGTCGCCCTGCTGGTGCCGTCCGGGAGTCCCAGATTGGCGGATGCGCTAACGACTGTTGGGGCAGCCAAACGGGCACTGAACTTAGAGGTCGTCATCATTGAGGTTCCGGCGCCCGCGAACTTGGACGCCGACGTCCGCAGGGCGAAGGCGGGAGGCGCGCAGGCGCTGTACGTCTGGACGCATGATCCTTTCGCGTGGGGAAGACAAATCTCAGAGCTCGCGATTGCGAATCGGCTGCCTTCGATCCACTGGTACAGAGAGAGCGCAATGGCGGGCGGGTTGTTCTCCTACGCGCCCAGCCTCACGGACATTGCAGTGCGCATGGCCGCGTATGTCGACAAGATCCTGGGAGGTGCCAAGCCCGCCGAACTTCCGGTCGAGCAGCCGACGAAGTTCGAGCTGGTCATTAACCTGAAAACCGCCAAAGCGCTCGACCTTAGGATCCCGCCGCCGCTGCTCCTGCAGGCGAACACGGTCATCGAGTAATCATCTGACAAGCAGTTCCGGGGCGACGGTAAGCGTCCTTCGATCTAGTTGGCGCCGCGGGCCGGTATCGGCCATGGAAACAGGGGCTGGCAAGGCGAGAATGGGAACGATCGTTCCCATTGTCGCTTCACGGGATTCCTGGTTCCAGGGCCCACTTAGCGCGCAAAGATAAACGTGGTCTGTCCCTGATTTCGTCTTAGACGACGACCAGCTTCGCGCTGGCAGTGCCCTCGATGTTGTCGTCGTCGATCCACCAGAAGTCGAGATCCCCGGTGCGGTCGGCACGCAGGTAGAAGCGCAGCGTGGGGTTGGCGGCGATGCCGGGGCTGGTGATGGCGCGGAAGACCTCGGTGCCGCGGTAGCGGCAGACCAGGGCGACGATGGCGTTGCGCCGCTGGCGCACGCCGCCCTCGTCGCGCCGGAAGCCGGTCTCCATCGGGTGGCGGATGGAGATGCGCACCTCCACCGCCTCGCCGCGCGCGGCCTGGTCCGGGAGCTGGATGCGGGCGAGGGACACGCTAGTCCTCCGTGCACGCGGCTTCGCGCACCTCGATCTGGACCACGTCGGACCAGAACGAGCCGTCGGAGAGGCCGGCGATGGCGACCACGCGCTGGGAGCCGTTCAGGCGCAGGCGCGTGGTGAACTCGGCGCGGGCGAGGTGCGGCCCGAAGTAGAACGACGCCATGTCGCGCACCGGGTTCTTCTCCGAGATGAGGTGCACCGAGCGCACGTGGTCGGCGGCGCTCATGGGGCTGTCGACCTTCACCGTCACCGGCACCGAGTTGCCGTTGTCGGCGATCTTCGGCAGCACCAGCGTCACCTTTCCCGGCAGCACGTCCCGGCCGTTGGTGAACGAGCGCACCAGCGGGTCGATGGTGCTGACGTGCGCGTTGGGTTGCGCCTTCCCGGAAAAAGGGATTGCAGCCAGTGAAAAAGCAAGAAAGCGGCGCCGCTTCATCCCCTGCCGACGAAAGGCATCTTGGTGGCCATGATGGTCATGAACTGGACATTGGTCTCGAGCGGGAAGTTCGCCATCTGCAGCACCGCCTGGCCGACGTGGGCGACGTCCATGCGCGCCTCGACCATGACCGTGCCGTTCGCCTGCTGCACGCCCTTGGTCATGCGCTCGGTCATCTCGGTGGCGGCGTTGCCGATGTCGATCTGGCCGCAGGCGATGTCGTGCG
>DAIQQA010000145.1:0-8309 GCA_036787045.1 Burkholderiales bacterium
GCTGGGCGGCGGCTGGTCCACGTTGATGATCTGAAACACCATGCTGTAGTTGTTGGTGGCCTTGAACGGCAGGCTGCCGGTGAGCAGCTGGTACATGACCACGCCCAGCGAGAAGATGTCGGTCTGGTGCGTGAGCTGTTGCTCCTGCACCTGCTCGGGCGACATGTAGGCAGGAGAGCCGATCCCGGTCACTTGGGTGGTCTCGGCGGCCGAGGTCAGGGCAGCACCGAAGTCCGAGATCTTGATATCGGTGTCCTTGGACAGCAGGATGTTGGCCGGCTTGATGTCGCGATGGATCACGCCGTGCCGGTGGGCATAGTCCAGCGCCTTGCTGCACTTGAAGACGATCTCGATGATCTTGTTGATCGGCAGGAGATTGTTGATCTTGGTGTGCTGCTCGAGCGTGCCCCCCTCGACATACTCCATGACGATGTAGCTGCCCTCCTCGTCGGCCACCGCATCGTAAATGGCCGCGATGTGGGGATGGGACAGCTTGCCGGACAGGGACGCCTCGGTCAGGAACAGCTTGCGAAAGCGCTTGCCGTGCTCGCGGTCGCCCAGCACGTCTCGCTGCACCACCTTGATGGCCACCTTGCGGTTGGCAAACGAGTCCATGGCGAGAAATACCGCGCTCGTGGCGCCCTTCCCAAGCTCGCTGATGAGCTGGTATTTCCCGATTTTCTGCATCATGGCATCAGGGGTGGCGGAGATGGGTCGAGCAGGGACAAGAGAATTCACTATTATTCAATTAGATACATCACCCTGGCCGCTGACGGCGAGGACCGGTCGCGCTCGGCGCGCCAAGCGTCAGATGACACAAACACGGATCGTGCCAACCGCGCGAGGAACGGCAGTGGTGGAGGCTGGCGGCGACAGAAGGGGCGGACGCTTAACGGCGCCGCGATTCGGCGTCAAGCGCGCGCAGTTCGCGCAGGCGCGCCTCGGCGCTGGAAAGCTGGTAGTAGTCCCCGTCGCCGCTCTTCAGTCCGATCTGGAGCTGCTCGATGGCGGCCGGAACGCTCCCGAGCAGGACGTAGGCCTCGGCCTGCGCCCGATGCTGCTGCAGCCGCTGCCCGAGCGCGGCGTAGGACTGCGCCTGGAGCTCGTAGAGCCGATGGTCGGAGCGCACCGACTGCAGGGCGCCATCGACCAGGTCGAGCGCCTCGCGCGGACGCTTCGCGTCTAGCAGGGCACGGGCGTAGTCGATGGTCAGCGCACGGTGACGTGGGAACCGCTGGACGGCGTCGGCGTATGCCCGCAGGGCGCCCTGGAGATCACCAGCTGCTGTTTTCACGCGGCCCGCGAGCGTGGCCACCATCGCGTTGTCCGGGACTTCGGCCTGCAACAGGCTCATCTCGCGGCTGGCGCGCTGGATGTCCTTGGCTCGCATCAGCGCCACGATGAGGCCAAAGCGGGCGGCCGGCTCACTGACGGTTTTCTTCTCGCGCAGGACGTCTTCGAAGTGGGTGACTGCATCGCGGGGCGCGAACTGCTCGACCTGCAGCCGCGCCCTGACGAACCGATACGCCAGGCTGTCCGGGACCTGTTTGTAGGGAAGCGCATCGACCCGGTTCTGCACGTCGGCGATCCGCTCGAAGGTCAGCGGGTGGGTGCGAACGTAGGACGGTGCGTTGGTGTCGTATATCCGGTAGGCGCGCTGCATGCGGTCGAGGAACACCGGCATGGCATGGGGGTCAAATCCGGAGTTCTCCAGGATCTGGACACCGATGCGATCGGCCTCACGTTCGTTGTCGCGAGTGAAGTTGAGCTGGGTCTGGATCGTCGCGTACTGCGCGCCTGCCAGTGCGGCGCTTGCCAGATCGGGATTCGAGCGCGCCGCCAGCAGTGCAAGCGCCACAGCCGCCAGCGAAGCCATCCCGGCCTGCTTCTGCTGCTGAAACAGTCGCGCGATGTGCCGTTGGGTAACGTGGGCGATTTCATGACCGAGCACTGCAGCCAGCTCGGACTCGCTCTGGGATGAGACGATCAGGCCGGTGTGCACGCCGATGAACCCACCCGGCAGGGCAAAGGCATTGATGGTCGGGTCGTCGATCAGGAAGAACTCGAAGCTCTGTTCGGCGTTGGGACTGGCGGCCGCCAGCCGGTAGCCGACACCGTTGATGTAGTCGGCCAGCTCGGGGTCGTTCACGTACTGCTTGTTCATGCGGATCTGACGCATGATCGCCTCGCCGAGCTGCCGCTCCTGCTGGAGCGACAGCACGCTCTGGGACGCGTCACCGAGATCGGGAAGCGCGTCGGCGGCTGCAGCAGGCAGACACGCCGCGAGCAGGACGGCAAAAAGGACTAGCTTCATGATGCTATGATACCCGCGATAACTTTTCGACCGCTTCCGCACGCAGTCGTTTCCTACCCGAAGGCCAATCAAATATGGGCGATCTCACGCATTTCGATGCCGGCGGCCGGGCGCACATGGTCGACGTGGCGGGCAAGGCCGAGACGCACCGTGTGGCAGTCGCCTCGGGCCGCGTGTCGATGCTGCCCGCGACCCTGCGCAGGATTCTGGAGGGCGGCGCCGCGAAGGGCGATGTGCTGGGCGTGGCGCGTGTGGCAGCGATCCAGGGCGCCAAACGGACCTCCGAGCTGATCCCGCTGTGTCATCCGCTCCCGCTCACGCGCGTTGCGGTGGAATTCGTCGTCGACGAAATCGCCAGCGCGGTGGAATGCCGGGCAACCGCGGAAACCTTCGGCCGCACCGGCGTCGAGATGGAGGCATTGACCGCCGTGAGCGTGGGGTTGCTGACCATCTACGACATGTGCAAAGCCGTCGATCGGGGCATGCGTTTGGAGGCCATCAGGTTGCTGGAGAAAAAAGGCGGGAAATCGGGGCACTGGATCGCGGAAGGTGGTGCCCCCTCGGGCGACTGAGGGGGCGGCGTTGAACAAGCTGGTCGCACGGGGGTCTCACACCTCAGCGGCGGCGGGAGCGATTCTGCTTGCCGTCCTCGCGGTCGACCGTGCACACGCGGCGGAGAGTCCTGCAGTGGCTGCCGGGCGCGAGATCGCGCACGATGTGTACAAGGGGAACTGTCTGGCGTGCCACCAGATCCCGGGCGATCCCGCCGCCGTCTCGATGGCCAACATCGGGCCGCCGATCGTGCGCATGCGGGAACGCTTCCCGGATCGCGCCGAGCTGCGCCAGCAGATCTGGGATCCCACCCGACGCAACCCGGAGACGGTGATGCCTCCGTTCGGCAAGCACGGCGTGTTGACCGAGCGGGAGATCGATCTGGTGCTCGATTACATCTATCAGCACTGATCCGGCAGGAGAGAACTTCAGGATGAACCGACTGCGCCGGCGCCTGCTTCGCGCTGGCCTCGCCGCCGGCACTCTCGCAGCAAGTCTGGCAGCGGGACTGCTGCGTCCGCTGCAGGCCCTGGCGGGGGAATGGCCCAAGGCCGCGTTCGACGCCACCGATGTCGGCGACGCCATGAAGGATGCCGGCATCGTCGATCCTGCAGCCACCGAGGACATCCTCATCAAGGCGCCCGAGATCGCCGAGAACGGCGCACAGGTCCCGATCGAGATTCTGAGCAACCTCCCGGACACGCGCGTCATCTACATCTTCGTGGACAAGAACCTGCAGCCGATGGCGGGCAGCTTCGCACTGATGAACGGGGCAGAGCCCTTCGTCTCCACCCGCATCAAGATGGGGGAAACCTCCAGTCTTCGCGTCGTCGTCCAGGCCGGCGGCAAGTACTTCATGGCGACGCGCGAGATCAAGGTGACCATCGGCGGCTGCGGTACGTGATCCAGGAGACTCGCGATGCCTGAACCGATCCGCATGCGCGTCAAGCTCGACGGCGACGTCGCCGATGTGAGGGTGCTGATCGGCCACCCGATGGAGACGGGGCTGCGCAAGGACCCCCGTACCGACGAGCTGGTGCCGATCCACTTCATCAAGACGGTGACGGCCAAGCTCAACGGCACCCCGGTGATGGAGGCCCAGTGGAGCCGGGCCGTGTCACGCAACCCCTATCTGCAGTTCCGGATCAAGGGCGCAAAGCCAGGCGACGAAGTGTCCATCTCCTGGATCGACAACCGCGGCGAGACCAACAGCACCGCGGCCAGGATCCCGCCGGGGTAAGCCGTGCATCGGCTGCTGCGCTGCGCGTTGCGGTTCCTGGCTTTCGCACTGCCGGTTTGGGTCGGGCTGCAGGCCACGACCGCTGCGGGCGCCGAGACTGCGCCGGAGCGGGATCGGCAGCGCTTCATCCGCTCGTTCGCCGAGCGCTTCCCGGGCGTTGCGCTGGAGGACTACGTCTACGGTGCCATGATCGCCAACCGCGACGCGAAGGCGCAGTACGAGCAGATCATGGAGTTCCCACCCTTCATCGGCGATGTCGAGCAGGGCAGGAAGATATGGGAGGCCCCGTTCAGAAACGGCAGGACGTTCGCGGAATGTTTCCCGGATGGCGGCCGCAACATCGCAGGCAACTATCCGTACTTCGATCCCGCTCGCGGCAAGGTGATTACCTTCGAGATGGCGTTGAACGATTGCCGCCGCGCCAACGGCGAGGAAGAGCTCGCCTACGGCCAGCGCTACCCGATGGGTGTGCTGACGGCATACGCCCGCACACTGTCGGATGGCATGCGCATGAGCGTGCGCGTCGACTCGCCCGCCGCGCAGGAGAAATACGAGGCCGGCAAGGCGCTGTTCTTCCGGCGCATCGGCCAGCTCAATGCAGCCTGCGCAGGCTGTCACCTGGTCAATGCCGGCAACATCATGCGCATGGAGATCATCTCACCTGCGCTCGGCCATGCCACGCACTGGCCGATCTTCCGCGGCGGAGAGGAGCTGATGACCTTCCAGGGACGCTTCAAGCGCTGCATGGAGCAGATGCGTGCCGTGCCCTACGGGTACGCCAGCGAGGAGTGGAACAACCTGGAGTACTTCCTTTCCTATATCAGCAACGGCATACCATTGCACAGTTCGGTGTTCCGCAAGTGATCCTGCCGTCGCCTCGACGCGGGGCCGAGACAGGATGGGCCTGGCTGGAACGCAGTGCTGCGGCATGGATCCTGCTTCCCACGTCGTTCTCGATGCGAGGGCCGCAACCGACGTTGCGACGGGAACCGGATCGGCGGCCGCCGCCCATGAGCGCGGATGCAACCCGGGGCGCTCTCCGACCGACCGGGTGTGCATCCTGCCCCGACAACGACGGGAGCTCCCCATGAATGCTGACGGGCCACCGGTTCTGGCGCTTGTCGTCCCCTGCTACAACGAGGCTACCGTCCTGCCTCTGACCATTGCGCGTCTGCTGTCGCAACTGCGCAGTCTGGTCGCTTCCCGTCGTGTCTCATCCGCCAGCTTCGTGTGCTTCGTCGACGACGGCAGCAGCGACGCGACCTGGTCCATCATCCAGTCGCAGTGCGAAGCCGAACCGGCCGTGCGCGGCCTCAAGCTCTCCCGGAATTTCGGGCATCAGAACGCGTTGCTTGCGGGGCTGCTGCGGGTGAAAGACAGCTGCGATTGCGCCATCTCGCTGGACGCCGACCTGCAGCACGATGAAGCATCCATCCCGGCTTTCCTGAACGAGTTCGAGATGGGCAGCGACATCGTCTATGGGATCCGGCGGTCGCGCTCCACCGATGCGCCGCTGAAGCGCTGGACGGCAGCTCTGTTCTACCGGCTGATGGCGTTGTGCGGAGCGGACACGCTGCCGAACCACGCCGACTACCGGCTGCTGTCGAAACGGGCGTTGCGCCTGCTCGCCGATTTCCCCGAGACCCAGGTGTTCCTGCGCGGGCTGATCCGCCTGCTCGGCCTGCGCACTGCCACGGTCGAGTTCGACGTCGCGCAGCGCGCTGCGGGGGACTCGAAATACACCCTCACCCGGATGTTCTCCTTGGCCCTTCGCGGCATCACCTCCTTCAGTGTGGCGCCGCTGCGTTTTGTCGCGGCAGTCGGATTGCTGGTTACGGTCTTCGCATTCGTCATGTCCCTGTACGCACTGACGCGCGTTCTGATCTTCGCCGATGCGGTCCCCGGCTGGGCCTCGACCGTCATTGCCGTCTACTTCCTGGGCGGCGTGCAGCTGTTCTGCCTCGGCGTAGTGGGCGAATACGTCGGCCGCATCTACATCGAGACCAAGCGCCGCCCGCGCTTCATCGTCGAGTACGACCATGTGGGATAGGGTGCTGTTCTCCGCCCTCTACCTGCTGGTCAGCCTGTTCGGCCTCTACCAGATCAAGGCCGCTACGCCCGGGCTCAATGCCGGCTACCTGCTGGGGGTGCTGGCCTATGCCGCCGGTTTCCTGCTCTGGCTCCAGGTGATCCGGCTGTTTCCATTGTCGACTGCGTTTCCGCTCGCGGCCGGTGCCCTGATCTGTGGAACGCAGCTCATCGGCATCCTGGCCCTCGGCGAGCAGTACGACGCCGCCAAGGTTGCCGGCGTGCTGCTGATCCTCGCCGGCCTGGGAGCGCTCGCGTTGTCGGAGCTGCGCGCCGGGCATGGGTGACGTCGAGCGGCAACGCGCGCACTTCGAGTCGATCTCCGAGCGCTACCTCACGGCGCGGGGCAGCGCCACGCATCTCTCGCTGAAATCGCTGCTGTGGAACGACTTTCTGTCGCGAAACCGGCGCTGGCTCTCAGCGGTGGAGCATGTGCTCGAACCCATGTGCGGCTATGGCGAAGGCAAGGCGATTCTGGAGGCTGGCCTGGGCAAGCGCTTCGAGTATGTCGGGTTCGACTACAGCCGGCCGCTGGTCGAGGAAGCCGGCCGGCGCCTGCCGGGATGCCGGATCTTCGTGCAGGATGTCACCCGTTTCGAGGCACAGGGGCAGTTCGACCTGGTGATCCTGATCGGCGGGTTGCACCATGTCCATGCGCAGAGCGGTGAAGTACTCAGGCGCCTGTGCAGCGCATTGAAGCCGGGTGGCTGCTTGATCAACTTCGAGCCCACTCAGAACAATGCCGTTGCCCGCGCCGTCCGTGACCGCGTGTACCGGCGCAACACCCTGTTCGATGCGCAGACGGAACGAGGCTTCGATCTGTCCGAACTGAACGCGCTGTACGAGGGCGCCGGCTTGCAGATCGTCGATCAGGCCTTTCCCGGGCTGCTCGCGTACGTGCTGTACTACAACCCCGACGCCTTCCCCGCCCTGAACCGCGGGGGCGTCGGGCTGGTCCGCACGCTCTACGCCCTGGAGCGCAGGTTCTACCGGTCGGCCCCTGCCCGCTGGGCTTCCTTCGCGACGCTGACACTGCTCACGCGGCGCGATAACGCCCACACCTCGAAGTCGGCGACCGTTTCCACCAGAGCGTAGTCTCCGAGGAGAGACGCGAGCAGGGCGTCTCCCAGCGGCGTGTTGTATTTGTCCCTGGTGCGGTGGACGATCACGGCCGGCGGATCGGCTTGCAGCGCTGCCGCCGCGTTGCGCACGTCATCGTCGTTGCGCAGGCCGATCGCCGTGGAGAAAAACTTCACGGGCGGGCGACGCCCGGACAGGAAGTACAGCTCTGGGCTAACCGGTGCCGCCAGCAGGCCGTCTGCGGGGCCCGCGTGGCGGTCGATGGTTGCGAGCAGGCGCCGGTACGTTTCCTGTTCGCTGGCCTCCATCCGCAGCGATGCCTTGGGCAGGGCGCCGGTCGCGTCGAGCGCCACAGACCGTCCGGAGACGATACCGGCCCACCCGCGCGAGAGGGGCTGCCCAGCCTGCCAGAGCAGACCGACCGCGCTTAGCATCAGAACCAGGACCGCAATGGCGCGACGCGCCGGGTCGGGCCATCCCCCAGCCAGCCAGAGGAGCGCCCAAAGGAGAGGCGCCGCAGAAAAGAACAGGTAGATCGGGATCTGGAAATGCACCGAGACCAGCGCGAAGAACGGGACGGTCAGCACCAGCGGATGACCCGCGGTGTACGCAGACGTTCTCCCGGCTCGCACAAGGCAGCGCAGCGTCAGGACCCCCACGGCCGCCGGCAATGCGACCAGGCACATCCAGAACAGCCCGTTCACGACTGCGACGGCATTAACGGGCCGCAGGACGCCCTCCACAGCGAGAGCGAGCAGATCGAAGTACCCGGGCGTGGAGATGAAGTCGAGGCCGGTGATCCGATTGGCCGTGACGAAGGAATCGCGCAGCCAGTCGGCCAGCGCGCCGTGCACGCCGAGGTATATCAGCAGGGGCACTGCCGCGAGCAACGACCCGGCCAGCAGCCAGCCCATCAGCCGCACTACCGCCCGGTCCGGCGGCCTCAGATGGGTGAGCGCCCAGGCCAGGATCAGCAGGGGCCAGAGGCCATAGAGCAGGGCGGCGAACAGCTCTACCTTTGCGACGAGATAGCCC
>DAIQQA010000145.1:8409-12120 GCA_036787045.1 Burkholderiales bacterium
ACGTAGGCGTAGACACCCTCGTCGGTGGGCAACCAGAAGCGGTCGAGAAAGTGGCTGACCACAGCCAGCGCAACGACCGCAATCGCTGCGATCAGCGTCGCTTCCCGTCTGGACAAAGGGGGGCGCGGTTCGGTCATTGCGCGCACATTAGAGGTTCCGCCAGACCAGCGAGGGTATGCCGCACCAAGTGGACTCATGGTACCAGTGGCTCAGGATTGCCCCGGGCAACCGCAGACGGGTTGTCGTGGAAGAAAAACGGGCGCCCGAGGGCGCCCGTTGCTCAAGCCGAGCTGCTTCAGATCATTACGTGGTGATCGAGTAGGTGCTGCGGCAGTTGGCCGGCAGGTACTTGTCGTCGGCCGTGCTGGTGCAGGTCCACTCCACGCGCGAGTCCTCGGCGTCGGTGGTCGCCTGCAGCGTAAGGGTCTGGCCGTCAACGTTGGTATGGATCTGCCGGAAGGTGATGGTGATGGTATCGCCTGCAACCAGCAGCGAGGCCACGTACTTGCTGTTGATGGTGCCAGCGAGACCGGCTTCCGCATTGTCGGCCGGAAACACGCCGTTCGACGCATAGGTCTCGGCGATCGCCAGCTTGGCCGGAGCGGCCAGGTTCAGGGCTTCCGTGATCTTCGAACGGATCGTGTAGTCCTGATACTGCGGAATGGCGATGGCCGCCAGGATACCGATGATCGCGACCACGATCATCAGTTCGATCAGGGTAAAACCCTTTTGCACAGACTTCATCGAGAGACTCCTCTGGGTTGAGATGACGATGTAAACACGCGTTCCCGTGTTCGCCCTGCCTCAATGCAACCGGTATGCCAACCCTTCCGCTCTCCTGAGAATCAACGGGTTAAGAACACGTCGCGGACCGGAATCCCGCCTTGGCGGATGCCTGCGCCGAGTCCTTCAAACAATCTCACGAAACGGCCGCGCTTCTTTCACAAACCACGCCGCGCAGCGTCTCCGATGTCCGACGCCGGGTGACGCCCTACGTCAGAACGTCTGCAGGCACCCCGGGGATCTTCGACAGATCCACGTGGTCGATCTGCTCGGGATCCAGGAACTGCTCTGCATAGCGCAGATACAGGCGCTCGCGGATGAAGATGTCGAACAGGTCCGGATCGATGTGCCCATTGAGCTTGAACCGGCCCAGAATGGTCAGGGCCTCGGTGAGCGTCTTTCCCTTCTTGTAGGGGCGGTCCCTGGCGGTGAGCGCTTCGAATATGTCGGCAATCCCCATCACCCGCGCCTGCACCGACATCTGCTCGCGCGTGAGCCCGCGCGGATAGCCGCGCCCGTCCATGCGCTCGTGGTGGCCGCCGGCGTACTCGGGGACGTTCTTCAGATGCTTGGGCCAGGGCAGCGACTCCAGCATCATGATGGTCACTTCGATGTGGTGGTTGATGATCCTGCGCTCGTCGTCGGTGAGCGTCCCCGCGCGAATGGTGAGATTGCGGATCTCGTCGTCGCTGAGGAACGCAACGTCTTCGGCGCCCTCCACGTCACGCCAGCGGTAACCGGTGCCGATGTTGAACACGCGCTGCTGGTCTTCTGGCGCCATGCGCTCCGAGCCGATGTTGCAGAAGCGCAGGAACTGCCGGTCGGCATCGTACTGCTTGATCTGCGCGCTGAACCGCGCCTCCAGCTCGGGCCAGACGCCCTTGTCGCCGCGCTCGAGGGCCTCCAGCTTCGCGCGCAACAGGCGGATTTCGGCGTCGCGCTTGAGCACCTCGAAGCGCGTGTCCACCAGCCCGATCCTGTCGTAGATCGTCTGCAGCTTGGTGGCCTTGTCCACGACGTGCACGGGCGTGGTGATCTTCCCGCAATCGTGCAGCAATCCGGCGATCTTGAGCTCGTAGCGGTCCTTGTCCGTCATCGCAAACCCCTGCAAGGGCCCCTGCTTGGCGCTGTCGACGGCTTCGGCCAGCATCATTGTGAGTGCGGGCACGCGCTGGCAATGCCCGCCCGTATATGGCGACTTGTCGTCGATCGCGGCGTTGATCAGGCTGATGAAGGATTCGAACAGCCTTTCCAGCTGGTCGATCAGCAGCCGGTTGGTCAGCGCTACTGCGGCCTGGGAGGCGAGCGACTCGGCCAGTATCTTGTCGGCTTCGGGGAAAGCGACGATCTCCCCGGTGACCCTGTCCTTGGCGTTGATGAGCTGCAGCACGCCGATGATCTCCTCCTCGTGGTCCTTCATCGGAACGGTGAGGAAGGACTGCGAGCGGTAGCCGGTCTTGCGGTCGAAGCTCTTGGTGCCCGAGAAATCGAACCCCTGCTCGGTATAGGCATCGGCGATGTTGACCGTCCGGTCGTGCAGGACCGAGTAGGCCACCACCATCGTGTTGTTCGGTGCGCCCTGCTCGTCATAGAGCTGGACCGGGGCGAACGGGATGGCCTGCCCGGTGGTGCCGCCCATGGCGATCCCCAGAGAGTCGGTGCGCATGATCTCGAAGCGCAACTCCCAGTCCCTGTCGGGGTACCTGCGGTATAGCGTGCCGCCGTCGGCATTGGTGATCTTCTTAGCGGCCATCAGGATCGCTTCGAGCAGGCGATTGATGTCCTTCTCGCGCGACAGCGCGATGCCCACCTGGTTCAGCTCGGCGAGCCTGGGAAACAGATCGGGTGCGGTCAGGTCGTTCATCGCTGGCGATGGCGGCGGCACAGCCTGCGTGGCTACCTCTCGATGCGGGGGGCGCCTACTTGATACACACCGCCCGCACCTGGTGCATGTCGGTGATGCCTTGCAGCACCTTCTCGACTCCGTCCTGCTTGAGCGTGCGCATGCCTTCGTTGAGCGCAGTGGCCAGGACCTCGGCTACCCGCGCATGCTCCTGGATCAGCTTCTTGATCGGATCGGTGCCCAGCAGCAGCTCGTGCAGGCCCACACGTCCCTTGTAGCCGGTACCGCCGCAGGCTTCGCACCCTACCGGGGTGTACAGGGTGAACTGACCCTTGTCGTCGGCGAAGCTCTTCGCCCACTCGCGATAGATCGCCTCGTAGGCCCCCTTCGGGTCCTTCTTCCAGGAGTCGGTGTTCTTCATTTCCTGGCAGTACTCCTCCAGCAGCAGCTTGATCTCGTCCTGACCGGCCGGGTGCGGCTGCTTGCACTTGCCGCACAGGCGCTTGGCCAGACGCTGGGCCAGGATGCCGAGCAGCGCATCGGCGAAGTTGAAGGGGTCCATCCCCATGTCCAGAAGGCGGATGATGGACTCCGGCGCGCTGTTGGTGTGCAGGGTGGCGAACACCAGGTGGCCAGTGAGGGAGGCTTCGATGCCGATGGCGGTGGTTTCCTTATCGCGCATCTCACCGACCATGATGATGTCGGGATCGGCGCGCAGGAAGGCCTTCATGGCCGTGGCGAAGTTCAGCCCCGCCTTCGGGTTCATCTGCACCTGCCGCAGGCCCTTCTGGGTGATTTCCACCGGGTCCTCGGCGGTCCAGATCTTGGTGTCGGGGGTGTTGAGGTAACCCAGCACCGAGTGCAGCGTGGTGGTCTTACCGGAACCGGTCGGGCCGCACACGAAAAACAGGCCGTAGGGCTTGGACACAGTGTCCTTGAGGTTCTTGACGTTGCGTGCCGACAGGCCCAGCTTGTCCAGGGGAATGGGCTCCCCGGCGGCGAGGATCCGCATGACGATGTCCTCGACCCCGCCCTGCGACGGGATCGTCGCCACCCGCAGCTCGATGTCGAGCGGCCCGAACTTC
>DAIQQA010000040.1:0-30263 GCA_036787045.1 Burkholderiales bacterium
CGATCAGCCGCTCGACATACTTGTCGATGATCAGAATGGTCTGCCCGCTGCCGCTTAAGGCCCGCAGGCAGCGCCAGATCTCCTCTCGGATAAGCGGGGCCAGGCCTTCGGTGGCCTCGTCCAGGATCAGCAGGCGCGGATTGGTCACCAGCGCGCGGCCGATCGCCAGCATCTGCTGCTCGCCGCCGGAAAGCTCGTTGCCCATATGGCGACGCCGCTCGGCCAGACGCGGGAACAGCTCGAACACGCGCTGCGGCGTCCACGGCTCGCGTGCGCCTGAACGCTTCGCGGCGAACGCGGTGAGATTTTCTTCCACCGTGAGGTTGGGGAAGATCTGCCGCCCTTCCGGCACGACCGCGATCCCGCTGCGCGCGATGCGGTCCGGCGTCCAACCGTCGATGCGCTCGCCGCCGAAGCTCACGCTGCCACCACTGACCCGCACCAGTCCCAGCACCGCGCGCACGGTGGTGGTCTTGCCCATGCCGTTACGCCCGAGGAGTGTGGCCACCTCCCCCGCCGCGATGCTCAAGTCGAGGCCGAACAGCACCTGGCTCGCGCCGTATCCGGCCTCCAGGCCCGAGATCTCGAGCAGAGCGCTCATACCCCCGCGATCAGCTCGTCACCGAGATAGGCACGGCGCACCTGGGCACTGACGCGAATTTCTTCGGGCGTGTCGGTCGCGAGCACGCGGCCAGAAACGAGCACGGAGATGCGGTCCGCCAGCTTGAACACGGCGTCCATGTCGTGCTCGATGAGCAGCAGGGTGACTTCGCTGCGCAGCTGCGAGATCAGCTCGACCATGCGCGCCGACTCTTCCGCTCCCATCCCTGCCATGGGCTCGTCGAGCAGCAGCAGGCGCGGGCGCGTGGCGAGCGACAGGGCGACCTCGAGCTGGCGCTGCTCGCCATGCGCCAGGCCACCGGCAACGGTGTCCGCCTTCTCGGACAAGCCGACCCGCGCGAGCACGCTGCGTGCCTCTTCGAACAGCCTCGTCTCGCTGCGCACCGGGGCCCAGAAGCGCAGGCTCGATCCCGCTCCGGCTTGCACGGCCAGCGCAACGTTCTCCAGCACGGTCAAGCGCCGGAAGATGCTGGTCACCTGGTAGGAACGCGCGAGGCCGCGCTTCACTCGCTGATGCATGGGCAAGGCGGTGATATCCGCGCCCGCGAGGCGAACTTCGCCGGCGTCCGCATGCAGTGCGCCCGAGATCAGGTGCACGAGCGTGGTCTTGCCTGCCCCATTGGGGCCGATCAGCGCGTGGACCTCGCCCTGCCGCACCGCCAGATCGACGCCGTCGGCAGCCGCCAGGCCGCCGAAGCGCTTGACCACGCCCTCGAGCTGCAGCAGGTTGTCAGCCACCGGCGCGCCCTCGCCGCAGCAGCGTGGACAGCCCGTTGGGCGCATATAGCACCACCGCCAGCAGCACCAATCCGACACCGAGCTGCCAGTGGATGGTGTAGCCCGAGAGGACCTCCTCGAGCAACAGAAAGACGGCCGCACCGAGCAGGCCGCCGTACAGGAAACCCACACCGCCGAGGATCACCATGATGAGCAGGGTCCCCGACTGGGTCCAGTGCAGCATGGTCGGGGTGGTCAGCTCGTTCTGGTTGGCGAGCAGCGCCCCGCCCAGCCCGGCCACCGCACCGGCCAGCACGAACGCGATCAGCTTGTAGCGGTACACCGGATAGCCCAGGGCCTCCATGCGCGTTTCGTTCTCGCGGATTCCCTGCAGCACGCGCCCGAAGCGCGAGTTCAGCAGGCGTGCCAGGAAGAAGAACGCCACGGCGAAGATCGCCAGCACCACGTAATAGAAAGTGACGTCGGACTTCAGGTCCAGCCCCAGCCCGAGCAGCGAGCGCGCGCCCAGCGGCAGGCCGTCGTCGCCGCCGTAGACTTTCAGCGACACGAAGATGTAGTAGACCATCTGCGCGAAGGCCAGCGTGATCATGATGAAATACACGCCGCGCGTGCGCAGGCTGACCGCACCGATCACCAGCGCGGCAAGCATGGCCACTGCGACCGCCGCCGGCCACGCCGCCCATGCCGAGGACACGCCGTGGAACATCAGGATCCCCACGACGTAGGCCCCCGCACCGAAGAACGCAGCATGGCCGAAGCACACCATGCCGCCGAAGCCGACGATGAGGTTCAGGCTGCTCGCCACCAGGGCGAAAATCAGGATGCGGCTCGCCAGCACCGTATAGAAGGGCTGGTCGACCGCCTGCATGACCAGTGGCAGGGCGATTAACGCCGCCAATCCGGACAGCGCGACCTTCGCGTGCAGCGGATGGTCGAGGATCGAAGCCATCAGCCGCCGCGGGCCGGGAACAGGCCCTGCGGTCGCCAGAACAGCACTGCAGCCATCAGCACGTAGATCAGGATGGAAGCCAGGGACGAGCCGAGATTGGCTGCCATCGACGGGGGCAGCACGGCTCGCAACGACATCGGCAGCAGCGTGCGGCCCATCGTATCCACGACGCCTACCAGGAGGGCGCCCGCCAGCGCGCCGCGGATCGAACCGATCCCCCCGATCACGATCACCACGAAGGCGAGGATGAGGATGTTCTCTCCCATGCCGACCTGCACTGCCAGCAGCGGGCCGAGCATCGCGCCCGCCAGCGCGGATAACGCCGCCCCGACTGCGAACACGGCGGTGAACAGACGCTTGACGTTCACACCCATCGCCATCGCCATCTCGCGATTGGACGCGCCGGCGCGCACCAGCATGCCCACGCGCGTCTTCGCCACGAGCAGATACAACAGCACGGCCACTGCCAGGCCTACCGCGATGATCACCAGCCGATAGGCGGGATAGGTGAAATCGGGCAGCAGTTCCACCGGGCCGGACAGTGCCTCCGGCATATTGAGCATCAGCGCCTGCGATCCGAAGACGATGCGCACCACTTCGTTGGCGATGAGCAGGATGGCGAAGGTCGCCAGCACCTGCGAGAGGTGATCGCGCTCATACAACCGGCGCAGGACGCTCACTTCCAGGAGCATCCCGATGATCGCAGTGCCCGCCAGCGCACCGGCCACGGCAAGCACGAACGAGCCGGTGCTTGCCATCACCGTTGCTGCGAGGTAGGCGCCGACCATGTACAGCGAGCCGTGCGCCAGGTTGATCATGTCCATGATCCCGAACACGAGCGTCAGGCCCGCGGCGAGCAGGAACAGCATCAACCCGAACTGCAGGCCGTTGAGGGACTGCTCGAGGAGGAGGATCCAGTCCATGCGTAACAGCCGTGAGGCGTCAGGCGGGAGGCGTTAGAGGTGAGACGTGGGAAGCGCAACAGACGCCCCAATCGCACCCAATAAGGCGAGGCGAGAGCGCGTGGTGTCTCGCCTCACGCCTCTCGCCTCACCCCTACTTCATCTTGCACTCCCCGACGTACGCATCGGGGTGTGCCTTGAGAACCGTTCCGACCAGCTTATTGGTGATGCGCCCGCCGGGCTCCTTCACCACTTCGCGCAGGTAATAGCTCTGGATCGGCACCTGGTTGACGTTAAGCTTGAACTCGCCGCGGATGGACTTGAAGTTGGCCGCACGCAGCGCCTTGCGCAAGGCCTCCTTGTCCTCGATCTTCCCCTTCACGTCGCGCACGGCCGCGTCGATAAGCTGGGCTGCATCGTAGCCCTGGGAAGCGTACAGGGTCGGCAGTCGCTGGTACTGCTTCTGGAAGTCGGCGACGAAACGATGGTTTTGCGGATTGTCCAGGTCGTGGGCCCACTGCGAGGTGTTGTACATGCCCACCATCGGCTCGCCCACCGCCTTGATGATGTCCTCGTCCGCCGAGAAGCCCGGGCCCACCAGCACCATGCGGCGGTTGAGCCCTGCGGAGACATATTGCTTGATGAAGTTGATGCCCATGCCACCCGGCAGGAAGGCATACACCGCGTCGGGCTTTGCAGCGCGGATTTGCGCCAGCTCCGCCGCGTAGTCGAGCTGGCCGAGCTTGGAGTAGATCTCGTCGCTGACCGAGCCCTTGTAATAGCGCTTGAAGCCGGTGATCGCGTCCTTGCCCGCCGGATAGTTGGGAGCGATCAGCACCACCTTGTTGTAACCTTTGTCGGCCATGTACTTGCCGGCGGCTTCGTGCACGCCGTCGTTCTGCCAGGACACGCTGAAGAACCAGGGACTGCAACCCTCCGCGGAATAGACCTGCGGGGTCGAGTTGGCGCTGATCAGGAACGTCTGCGCATCGAACACGGCCGGTGCAATCGCCAGCATGACGTTGGTGAACACGGTGCCGGTGATGAAGTCGACGCGGTCTTTCTTCAGCAACCGCTCGATCAGCTGCTTGCCCGTGTCGGCGTTCTGTTGATCGTCCGCCAGTACCATCTCGGCCGGCAGGCCGCCAAGCTTGCCGCCGCTCTGCTGCAGAAACAGGGTGAAGCCATCGCGGATGTCCAGACCGATGGCCGCCGACGGCCCCGACAGCGTGCTCAGGAACCCGATCTTCACCTCTTTGGCGGCCTGCGCCGTGCCCGCCAGCAGCAACGCGGCCAAACCCGTCCAGAATATTCTTCTCATCCTCCCCCCGTATGCCGATATGTGCGCCCCGAGGGCGCGGGTTATAGAACGGCGCTGGTCCCCTTAGTTTAGGTAGACTCTGACCAAGTCCTGGATTATCGTTCCCGCGCAAGCGGGAACCCAGGCCACTCAAGCACTTCTGGATCCCCGCTTGCGCGGGGATGACGGTTGATCGGATGTTCCCCGGATTGCTCGACTCACAAGAGATTCCCGTCGATCGCATGGCCGCACCGCATTCTGCCATGGACGGGTGCGCAGCGTGACTGCATCGCCCCTATCCCTTGAGCGTCTCGCGCGCGATGATGACCTTCTGCACTTCGCTCGCACCCTCGTAGATGCGCAGCGGCCGGATCTCCCGGTACAGCCGCTCAACCACGTGCTCGCTCGTCACTCCGAGTCCGCCGAACATCTGTACGGCGCGGTCGATCACGTGCTGCGCGCCTTCGGTGGCGGCGAGCTTGGCCATGGCGGCCTCGCGGGTCGTGCGCACGCCCTTCACGTCCCTCAGCCACGCCGCCCGATAGGTGAGCAACGCGCTCGAATCGATCGTCGTGGCCATGTCCGCGATGCCCGCCTGGGTGAGCTGGAAATCGGCCAGCGCCTGCCCGAACATGCGCCGGCTGCGCGCGTGCGACAGCGCCTCTTGCAGAGCACGCCGAGCAAAGCCAAGCGCCGCGGCAGCCACCGACGCGCGGAAGATGTCCAGCGTCTCCATCGCCACCCGGAAGCCCTGCCCCGGTTCGCCGAGGCGCTGCTCCATCGGCACGCGGCAAGCACGAAAACGCAGTGTCGCCAGCGGGTGCGGCGCGATCACGTGGATGCGTTCGGCGATCTCCAGACCGGGCGTGGTGGCGTCGACCACGAAGGCGCTCAGACCTCTGGCCCCCGGCCCCTCTCCTGTGCGCGCCACGACGGTGTAGAAATCTGCAATCCCGCCGTTGGAGATCCAGGTCTTCGCGCCGTCCAGGACATAGTGCCCGCCGTCGAGCATGGCGGCTGTGGTCATCGCTGCCACATCCGAGCCGGCCTCCGGCTCCGACAGCGCGAACGCGGCGATCCACTCGCCGCCCGCCACGCGCGGCAGATAGCGCTGCTTCACCGCCTCAGTGCCATGCAAGGCGATCGCACCACTGCCCAGGCCCTGCATGGCGAAGGCGAAATCCGCCAGGCCCACATGCCGCGCCAGGGTCTCGCGAATCACGCACAGACTGCGTGAGTCCAGGCGCTCGAACACTCCGCCATACGCTGCCGGCACTGCATACCGCAGCCAGCCTCCCGCCCCCAGCCGGCGCACCAGCTCGCGACACGTGGCATCGACCTCATGCTCGTGCGCGACGTCGGCCAGGTTTTCGCTCGCCCACCGCTCGAGGGACTCCGCCAGCTCTCGGTGATGCTGCTCGAAGAACGGCCAGTGAAGATGGCTCGATGCGCTCATCGGACAAGTCCACTACTGCATCGGAACCACGGAGGACACCGTGGACACGGAGGAAATCCAGGAACGGCACGCAGACGAGTAGTCGTGGAACTCATTGCTCCGGAAGCACCGACCTTTGCAGCGAAAATTCTTGTCCTCCTCCGTGTCCACCGTGTCCTCCGTGGTGAAGAAGTGCTTCTGGTCAGTCGCCCTCGAACTGCGGCTTCTGCTTCGCTACGAAGGCGCGGTACGCGCGCTTGAAATCCTCGGTCTGCATGCAGATCGCCTGGGCCTGGGCCTCCGCCTCGATGGCCTCGTCGATGCTCATGCTCCACTCCTGATGCAGGCATTTCTTGGTCACGGCATGGGCGAAGCTCGGACCGCCGGCGAGATCCGCCGCCAGTTTGTGCGCTTCGGCGAGCAGCGCCTCCGGCGAGCTCAGCCGATTGAAGAAACCCCACTGCAGCGCCTCATCGCCACCCAGCGAGCGGCCGGTGTAGAGCAGCTCGGCAGCGCGGCCTTGCCCGACGATGCGCGGCAGCAGTGCGCACGCTCCCATGTCCGCACCCGCCAGTCCCACGCGCACGAAAAGGAATGCGATCTTGCTGCGCGCTGTGCCGAGCCGAAGGTCGGAGGCCATCGCCAGGATGGCTCCGGCGCCCGCGCAAACGCCATCCACCGCCGCGACGATCGGCTGCGGACAGGCGCGCATCGCCTTGACCACATCTCCGGTCATGCGCGTAAAGGTCAGGAGCCCGCCCATGTCCAGCTGCGTGAGCGGGCCGATGATCTCGTGCACGTCCCCACCGGAGCAGAAGTTCTCGCCTGCACCGGTGATCACTACGGCGCGCACGTCGTCGGCGTATTGCAGCTGCCGGAACAGCCCGCGCAGCTCGGCGTAGGAGTCGAAGGTGAGCGGGTTCTTGCGCTCGGGTCGGTTGAGCGTAATGGTCCCCACCCGGCCGCTCACTTCCCATTTGAAGTGACTCGCCCGGTAGTCCGCCATCCCGCGCTGGTTGCCGGCCGCCAAGGCCGGATCCATCGTGGCCGTCATGTCAGCTCCTTCGCCTCACGTTGGGCTCGCGTGCCACGCGCGCTGCCAGGGACGTCTTCAGCCTTGCCAACAACCGGTAGACATTGGTCTGTTCCGTGCCGCTCAACCCGGACAGCAGCTCGATGACCCACTGCTCATGCACCGTGGCCATGCGGGTGAACAGGGCGCGGCCGGCCGGCGTGAGCTTGACCGTGCAGGCGCGGCGGTCGGTCGGATCGTCTTCGCGCATGACCAGTCCTTCCTTCTCCAGCTCATCGGTGAGGCCGGTTACGTTGCCTCCGCTCACCATCAGGCGCTTGGACAGCTCGCTCATCTTCAGTCCATCGGCGCTGCGCTCGAGCTGCGCGAGCAGGTCGAAGCGTGCCAGCGTGATGCCGAACTCCGCGCGCAGGCGGCTGCGGATTTCCGCCTCGATCCAGTTCGTGCAGGCCAGCATGCGCAGCCACACCCTGAGTGCCTGGTGATGCTCCTCGGTGACGCGCGCCTCGAGATCGACAGCCGGTGCGGCGGCTCTCACATGACCTCCCCGCCCGATACCGAGATGCTCTGGCCGGTGACTGCCTCGGATCCAGGCAGGCACAGCCAGAGCACCGCGTTGGCGACTTCCTCTGGACGCACCAGGCGCTGCTGCGGGTTGAGCCGGGTCAGCCCGGCGCGCGCCTCATCTTCGTTCTTGCCGGTTTTCGCGACGATGTTGGCGATCGCCTCCCGCACGATGTCGGTGTCGGTGTAGCCGGGGCACACTGCGTTGACCGTGACCGGGGTTCGCGCCGTCTCCAGCGCCAGCGCGCGGGTCAGGCCGATCACGCCATGCTTGGCCGCGCAGTAGGCCGTGACGTACGCATACCCGGTCAGGCCCGCGGTGCTCGCCACGTTGACGATGCGGCCGAAGCCCGCGTCGAGCATGCCGGGCAGCGCAGCGCTGCAACACAGGTAACTGCCGGTGAGGTTGACCGCCACCATCTCCTGCCATAGCCCGGGATCGGTCTTCTGGAACGGGGCGCTGCGCGCTGCACCGGCGTTGTTCACCAGGATCTGCACCGGCCCGAAGGAATCGGCAGCGCGTTGGAAGCCGCGGGATACCGCCTGAGCGTCGGTCACGTCCATCACGATCCCCTGCGCCCGCTCGCCCAACGCGCGGGCCTGCTGTTCGAGGCGGTCGGGATTGCGGCCGGCCAGCGTCACGGCCGCGCCCGCGCCGATGAGCGCCGATGCGACGGCCGCGCCGATGCCGCGTCCACCGCCTGTCACCAATGCGTGCCTGCCCTCCAGTGCGCCCACTCGCCGCCCTTCGTTGTGCTCACCTGCATGGCAGCTTATAGTGAATCGATAGTTCAGTTGTCAAGAAACGGGGCAATCGGCGCGGCGCACCTTGCCGCTCGCGCAGCACCGGTGCTAACTTGGGAACGGATCCAACCAGGAGAGCGCAGTATGGTGACAGCAATCGTGTTGTTGACGGTATCGCGTGGGCGCGTGGCCGAGGTGGCCGAAGAGCTCGCATCTCAGGAAGGCATCAGCGAGGTCTACTCGGTGGCCGGGCGCTTCGACCTGGTGGCGCTGGTGCGGGTGAAGGCGAACGAGGACCTGGCGGACGTGGTCACCAAGCGCCTGCAGCGCATCGACGGCATCGAGACGACCGAAACGCTGATTGCGTTCCGAGCCTACTCCCGGGTCGACCTGGAAGGGGTGTTCGCCCTCGGCTTCGACAAGAAGTAGCGCGCGCCCGCGCTGCTAGCGCCAACGGATCCACCTCTCACCATGAAAACACGAGGAAAAAGCAAAGCTCCGTTCACTATGGGTCTATTCCATCGAGACGGGCCGGCGTGTTATCAGTGCAGAAGCGCCACTGTTGGCTTTCCGCTTTTCTTCGTGCCTTCGTGGTGAGAGGTAGGGGTAGAGGTGAACCTACTGGACTGTAACAGCCGATTCGGTAGTACCCCTCACCCCAACCCTCTCCCACAAGGGGAGAGGGAGTGTGCCCTCCATCTCATTGTTACGGCCCACTAGTCCCCGAGCAGTTCGCAGCGCAGCCGGTTGACCTCGGCCTCCAGCTCTTCGATGCGCTCGAGAAGGGCGACGACCAGCGCTGTGCCCGGGGCGTCGAGCTCGAAATCCGAGCGCAGGCGCGAGGCGCGCCGTCCCAGCGTGATGCACCGCGAGCTGAATCGCCACTCCACGCGCGCACCGCCGACCGGTTCGAACACCCCGTACTCCACCAGCTCGACGATCTCTTCTACCGACAGCCCGGTGGCACCCGCCAGCTCGTCCAGCTCGATGTCCAACTGCTCGCCCAGCAGCGACGCGATGCGCTCTGCGCTCACGACCCTCTCTCCTATTCGAAGTGCGCCCTGGGGTTGAAGGACGAGGCTTCGGCGAGCTGCCGATACAGCTCCCTCTCGCGCTCGCTCAGCACCGACGGGGTGACGATCTGCAGCACCGCGTAGAGGTCGCCGGGTTCCGCGGCCTTGGGCCGGGGCAGGCCCTTGCCGCGCACGCGCAGCTTCTGCCCGGCCCGCGACCCCGGCGGAACCTTGAGGCTGACCTTGCCTTCCAGCGTGGGTACTTCTACGGTGGTGCCTAAGGCAGCCTCCCACGGCGTGACCGGGACCTCCAGATACAGATCGTGTCCGCTCACCTTGAACAGGTCGTGCGGCCGCAGCTGGATGTTGATGTACAGGTCCCCGGCCGGCCCACCACCCATGCCCGCGCCGCCTTTGCCCGGGACCCGCAACCGCTGGCCCGCGGTCGCGCCCTTGGGGATCCGCACACGGATATTGCGCGTGCTCCGGCGCAGGCGCCCGTCGGGCGCCATCTCGGTGGCGGACAGCGGGATCTCCACCTCGGCGCCGCGGTTCAGATCCTCGATGCCGGCGTGCATGGTGACCTCGTAGTCCTGCCCCGGCATGTGGAACTCCGTTCCGCCGCGCCGCCCGCCGGTCGCGCCCCTGCCCAGCCCCAGGCCCGACAGCAGATCGAACAGGTCGATGTCGCCGACGTCCTCGAACGCGTGCACGCCCGCGCTACCGAAGCGCTCGCCCCAATCGGGCGGCGGACGGAAGTCCTGGCCGGGCTGGTAAAAACCCATCTGGTCGTAGGCGGCGCGCTTCTCCGGGTCCTTCAAGACCTCGTAGGCCTCCGCCACCTCCTTGAACTTCTCCTCGGCGCCCTTCTCCTTGGAGACGTCGGGATGGTACTTGCGCGCGAGCTTGCGGTAGGCCTTCTTGATGTCCGCCTCGGGGGCGTCGCGTGCGACGCCGAGGATCTCGTAGTAGTCCTTGTATTTCATCCGGCGACAGGGTTGCCGCCCTGGATCAGCCGGTCGGCAGCCATGAAGTATCCGCGCGCGTACTTGAGCAGCTGGCCGTCGGAGGGATGGTCCACGGTTTCCACCCCGACGACGTTCGGCTCGAGGTCGTGATCGTGCTTGTGGATATGCTTGATCAGCTCCAGCTTGGCCGCACCCGGCCCGCATACCAGGATCTCTTTCGCCCCGCGCAGTGCCGCAGCGACCTCATGGTAGTAGCCCAACTCGGCGTGGTGCTTCTGGTGCAGCGTGTGCTTTGCGCGCAGGTGCTTGTGCGGCTCCTTGGAGAGGACATGCGCGTTCTCCACTTCCTCCGGGGTGAAGTGGAGGACGTGCGCTTCGCTGTGGTCGAGCCAGACGACGGCGTGGTAATGGGACACGGGGTTATTCCTTCGCTGTGGGGATCGGATGAGAAACGTGGGCCAGCCGGCCCAAAACCACTGTACCGGTGCGATCTGGGGGCTTGTTTGACCGAAATCAACGCCCTTGCCCTCGCCAGCAGCCTGCACTTCGTCTGCCGTCTGAGGGGAGCCGGGGCTGTGCTCCTCGCCCCCAAGGGCGGAGAAGTGGGGTGGGGGGCAAAGTCACGATCAGCCCGCATGGCCGGCGGCTTGCCCGCTGCGCTATGACCTTTAGCTGACGTGCAACCGGCTGTGCTTGGGCACCCGCGCCATCAGGTACTCCATCTGGTCCTGTAGGATGCGGCGATTCTGCAGAATCAGATGCTCGTGCCGGCTCGGCACATAGGGCGCGTACAGCAGGGGCATGCGCGCCGATTCGGGGCTGCGCCCGCCCTTGATCGTGTTGCAGCGCCGGCAGGCGGTAACCACGTTCATCCAGCGGTCCCGGCCGCCCAGGTGCAGGGGCACCACGTGATCGCGGGACAGATCGTACTCCCGGAAGCGGCCGCCGCAGTAGGCGCAAACGTGGCGGTCGCGCCGGTACAGGGCGTGGTTGGTCAGGTGCGGGTCGCCATGGTGCTCGCGCACGAACTCGGCTGCGCCCTTGATGGCGATGATGCTCTTGGTCGAAAGGCTGGAGCGCTCCCCGGTCTGGCGGGAGATGCCGCCGTGATAGGTGCAGACGAGCTTGCCCAGCGACCACGCCACCATGTCGCGCGCGTGATAGGTGATCGCCTGCTCCACGAACAGCCAGCGATTGGGCATACCCGCCATGTCCAACCCTAGAATGAACGGCACCTCTAGCTCCTTGGCCTCTCCGACCAGTCCAACGACACGATTTTAGGCAATTTTTCGGCCAAGGTGAATCCCACCCCGCTGGCCTCCCCTTAGGCTTCGACTTTCACGCCGCGCCAGAAGGCGATGTAGCCCTGGATGTTGCCCGCCGCCGGCTTCGCCTCGGGGTAATACCAGGCGGCGTCCTTGTTCACCTGCCCATCCACCACGATGTCGTAGTAACTCGCGGTGCCTTTCCAGCCGCACACCGTGTGGGTCGCGCTGTCGCGTAGGAGCTCCCGCCGTACCGCATCCGGCGGAAAGTAATGATTACCTTCGACGATCTCGCAGCGATCGCTCTCGGCGACCACCGCCCCGTTCCACACCGCTCGCGGCATGCATCCTCCTTAGCTCACATGATCCGGCTCGAAGAACATCCAGCGCACCTCGGGGAAGGCGGTGCGCAGGTCGGCCTCCACCCGGTTGATGGCATCCACCAGCGCCGTCGCGTCGGGGGCATCCATCCGTGCCTTCACCGCCACCATGACGCCTTCGCCCATCTGCAGGGTCAACAAAGACAGGACCTCCGCCACTTCGGAGCGCCCGGCGAGGAATGCACGGATCCCGGCCTCCACGGCCGGCTCCGCGCTCTGGCCGGTGATCAGGGCCTTGATCTCTATGGCAAGCAGCACCGCCACGACGATCAGAAGCACCCCGACGGCGATGCTGCCGTAGGCGTCGAAGACCGGATTGGCGGTGGCGATCGCGAGCAGCACGGCACTCAGGGCGAACGCGAGCCCCAGCAGCGCGGCGATATCCTCTCCCAGCACCACGATCAACTCGGTGTTGCGGGACTCCCGGAAAAACCGCCACAGCGACCGGCCACGCGCGACCTTGCGGATCTCGCGGATGCAGCCCGTCAGGGAGAAGGCCTCCAGGATGACCGCCACGGCCAGCACGGCTATGGCGATGCCGGGCCAGGCCATCGGCTCGGGGTGCGAGAGCTTGTGTGCACCCTCGTAGATGGAGAACACCCCCCCTACGGTGAACAGCAGCACCGAAACCAGGAAGGCCCAGAAATAGACCACGGTGCCATAGCCCATAGGATGTTCCTGGCTGGGCGGCCGACGCGCCTCGCGCATGCCGAGCAGGAGCAGGCCCTGGTTGCCGCAGTCGGCCAGCGAATGGATGGCCTCCGCGAGCATGGAGCTGGACCCGGTGAGGGCGGCCGCAACACCCTTGGCGACGAAGATCCCGAAGTTCGCGGCGAGTGCGTAGAGTACCGCGCGCAGCGAGGAGGCCTGTCCGGACATGGCTGGTGATTCGCTTGATGGCTGGCGCGCAACGTTAGCGGCACGCCGGCGGCGAGTCAATCGCGCAGGCGGCGCTCGCGAGGCGGCTTCTCCGAAGGCGGGTTGGGCTTCCTTTGCCGTCCGGAATCCGGGACCGCCCTGACCTGGTAGTACAGGCTCGACTCGCGCTTGTAGAAGCCCTCGGTGTGGAACGTCTCCGGGAGCTTGTACAGCTCGTAGTCCAGGTGGTGACACAGCTCGTGCAGGATGGTGCGCAGGAAAGTCTTGAACGCCACGACCTGCTTGCGCGCGACGGTGCGCATCCACACTGTGATGAGCGCCGGCGTGCCGTCCTCGAACGGCTCGTACAGCCCGTGCAGCTCGCCCCAGTTCCCGCTGGGGCGCACCGCCAGCACGCGCAGGCGCACGCGCGGAACCTTCAACCGCCCGGTGAGGTCGCTGAGCAGCGCCTGGCCCAGCCGCTCGGCCTCGCCCCGGTTCTCGTGCGCGAGTGCCCGCTCGAGATCCCCGACCAGCGGCTGCAACGATGAGCCGGCCGGCAGGTCCACGCGCTCGATGGCATCGCTGCGCAGGTAGACGCGCTGGCGCGCCGGCGACAAGCGGTCGAAGTAGGCGAAGGGCATGAAGCCGAATGGTACATGCACTCACCGTGGCGGTTATGCGCATGCCCGGGTCGCAGACGCGCTATGCTTGGTTGGCCGCCTCCCCGGACTTGTCACCGGTGGGCGACGTGAGCGGAGGAAGCGCGCTACGCAGCTCTTGATCGAGGACAGACAATGCAAAAAGCTCACCGATGAGACCGGTCACAGCCGCGGCGCTGGCCTTGAGCGGCATTAGCACGGTCGCCGCCGCGACGGACAACACCGAGGGGCTGGACGCCTGCCTGGCTGCCGCGCTCGGGGCGCAGCCCGGGATCGTCGTTGCGTGGGAGGTGGAGGACGGCACCGGTCGCGGGTTTCTCATCGACCTGGTGGCCCGCGACGGCAGTTCCTGGCGCTTGACCTGCGAGCCTTCCTCGAGCGCGCTGAGCAAACAGGAACAGGCGCTGGGACGGCAGGACTTCGAAGCATTGAGTGGGCGCGCCAAGGTGCCGGAAGCGCGCGCCCGGGAAACGGTGCGCCAGTATTTCCCGGGCCGGTTCATCGACATGCAGTACTCGCTCACGTGGCGCGGCGGGGCGGTCTACGAATACACCGTCATCACGCCCGACGACCGCGAGGCCATCGTCGAAGTGGATGCCGCGGGCGGGCGCATCCTTCGCAGCAGGTCGACCGCCCGCTACTGAAGCCGTTGCCGCCGATGTGTGCGTACGATGCTCTCGACCACCCGAGCCGCTTCGTCGTCCGGCAGCGGTGGGCGGCAGCGCTGCGCATTCCAGGCCAGCAGCAGGTCCACGACCACCGTCGAATCCACCCCGTGCCACAGCAGATGGCCAGCGAGCGACGCGATGGCGCTGTTGCGGCTGCCCTCTGCCACACCCTCGCGCACGAGCTTGCGCCAGTGGTCCAGGGGATGCCCGGAGCCGGCCGGCGATCCGCCCGCCTCCTCCAGCAGCCAATCGGGCATGGGCGCCGGCTCGATCTCCTCCGGCGAACGTCCCGCCGCCCAACGATACGGCGCGCCGCTGGGATGCAGCGACGGCGGCGCCACGATGTAACCGCCATCACCGCGCACATCGATGCCCGGCTCGATGCCCGCGCGGTTGTGCAGCGGTCTTCCCGGGTGCTCGAAGTAGAGGTGGCGCCCTCCCCCGCCCGTAATCGCCTCTACCGTGACAGGCACCGGTCCGTGCACCCGCGTCAGTTGCGCCAGGCTCGCCTCCCCTTCGTGTTGGGGGTCCACGTCTATCACGATGAGCCGCGACACCCAGCCGGTGACTACGCCCAGATTGGCATCGGGCCAGCGCCGGAACCAGGCTTCGATCTCGTCGGCCTGCGCGCGCCGCTGCTGGTGCTCGAGCCAGGGAATGAGCGGGCGCTTCGCACGCGGCCGCAGGGGGACCACCGACCACCCGCGTGCGAGGCAGGCCAGCGCTGCGCGCGTCACCGCACCCGGCTCAGCCCGATCGCCTTTCGCGCCCATCCCGGGTTGCATCAGCGGTCAGCAGCGCCTGGGCCCAGGCGAGAATGGTCTGCAGCCGGGGCGGCAGCAGACGCTGGGCGTCGGCGTGGGAAACCCAGCGGAACTCGTGGTGCTCGGCACGTCCCAGCTCCGGGTTGATCGGCAGATGCACCGCCTGCCCAGGGCTCGCAGCGAGGAAGTATCGTGCGACCTTGCCTGCGCTGTAGGGCGCGGTGTCGCAGTACACCTCCCCCCAGCGGAACTCGAGGTCGTTCAGCCCGGTCTCCTCCTCGACCTCGCGCACTGCGGCCTGCCAGGGCGTTTCGCCGGGCTCCACGCCGCCCTTCGGGAAATCCCAGGTGCGGTAGACCCGCAACAGCAGATAGCGCCAGCCGGATGGAACGGACCGCACGAGCACCGCACCCGCCGAGAAGCGCCGCGCCGACTGCTTCAACTCGTGCCCCCTGGCCCGCTGTCCTCCTCCATCTCGGAGAAGCGCACCGCCAGGATCTCGCGTGTAGTGGTGCGCCCGCTGGCGTCTCGCTCCACCAGCACGAGCTGCTGCCGATCCGGGATCCCGGTCGGGATCATCATCTTCCCGCCCGGCTTGAGCTGCTGCAGCAGCGCGGGCGGAATCAGGTCCGGCGCAGTGGTGACGATGATGCGGTCGAAGGGTGCGTGCTCCGGCCAGCCCAGCCGCCCGTTGCCGACGCGCAGATGGATGTTGCGATAGCCCAGGCGCGCCAGGCGTTTCGAGGCCGCGGTCGACAGCTCGGGGATCAGCTCCACGCTGTAGACCTCGCGCACCAGCTCGGCGAGGATGGCGGCCTGGTAGCCCAGCCCGGTGCCGATCTCCAGGACGCGGTGCCCGGGGTCCAGCGCCAGCAGCTCGGTCATGAGCGCGACGATGAACGGCTGGGAAATGGTCTTGCCGCAGCCGATCGGCAACGGCGTGTTCATGTAGGCGAGCGGCTTGACCTCCGCCGGCACGAACTCGTGGCGCGGCACCCGCTGCATCGCGCGCATGACGCGCTCGCTCAGCATCCGGCAGTTGTGCTGTGCGCCCAGCACGGCGAGCTGCGCCGCGACCTCGCTGATCAGCTGGCGGCGCAGCGGCTCGAACAGGTCTTCACTGCTCATGTTTCCCGCCACTTCGATTTCGGGCTTTTGCTAGGATGCGCTGGATGAACTATCCGGCCTTCCCGACAACGCTAACTCTACCCGACTACGCGGGCGGCAGCATCGTCAATCTGATGGCCTCCATCGCCTCCGCGCTCGGGGTGGCACACTGGCCCTACGCGCCGCTGCGCCTGCTGGACGTCGTGCGGCTGGGCCGGCGCCGCAACATCCTGCTGCTCGTGGTGGACGGACTGGGCTACCGGTACCTGTGCGACGCCCATCCTCGCAGCACGCTGCGGCAGTATCTCCAGGGAAGCATGACCTCGGTGTTCCCGTCCACTACGGCCACGGCCATCACGGCCCTGATGACGGGGCTGGCGCCGCGCCAGCACGGCCTGACCGGTTGGCACATCTACTTCGAGGAAATCGGCGCCGTCGGCGCCGTCCTGCCCTTTCGCCTGCGGGCCACGGACGAGCGGCTCGCGCAGTTTGGCCTGCAACCCGCAACGGTGTTCCCCTACCCCAGCTTCTTCGACCGGGTGCCGGTGCAGACCTTCGTCGTATCGCCCGCGTCCATCGTTCACTCGGAGTTCAACACCGCGCACAGCGGGCGGGCGCAACGCCACGGCTACGGATCGCTGGAGCAGTTCTTCCAAACCATCGAGCTCACCCTGCGCGCGCCGGGCGAGCGCAAGCTGGTCTACGCCTACTATCCCGAGCTCGACTCCACTGCCCACGAACATGGCATCGGTGCGCGCCACTGCGCGGAGGTGTTGCGGCGCTTCGATGACGGTCTGAGCCGTTTGCTGCCGGCGCTCGCCGGCGCCGATGTCACCGTGCTGGTGACTGCGGACCATGGATTCATCGATGCGCCTGCCGCTCAGCGCATCGCTCTGGACGACCACCCGCTCCTCGCCGCCACTCTGGCCCAGCCGTTGAGCGGCGAGCGCCGCGCGGCCTATTGCCACGTCCGCCCGGGCCAGGCTCGCAACTTCGAGGACTACGTGCGCAACGAGCTGGGTGAGCAGGCGCTCGTGCTCGCCAGCGATTCGCTGATCGAGGCCGGCTGGTTCGGGCCCGGGGAGGCTCACCCGAGCCTGCGTTCCCGCGTCGGCGACTACGTGCTGCTGATGCAGGCGGCCACCACCATCAAGGACTGGATGCCGGGGGAACGCCGCCACAATATGATCGGCGTGCACGGCGGCGCAAGTGCCGACGAGATGCTCGTGCCGCTGGTGGTGATCGAGCCGTGACCCTGCACGCCGGCGACCCGGTACCCTGGGGTGAGTCTGGTTTGGCGGCCCGGCGATCTCTCCAGTTCTTCTTGCTTCTCTCTGCGCTCTCTGCGCCTCGGCGGCTATCTTTGGTTTGAGGGGATCACGGCCTCGGCGGGCCGACGGCGCATGCGGTATCACGACATGAGCCAGTCACCCGGGGCACAATGCACCCCATGAACGTACTCGACACCTTTCACCCCGCGGTCGCCAACTGGTTCCGGCGCACCTACACCACGCCCACGCCGCCACAGGTCGAGGCCTGGCCACTTATCCAGTCCGCGCGGCATGTGCTGATCGCCGCGCCTACCGGCTCCGGCAAGACGCTGGCGGCGTTCCTGGGCGCCATCGACGCGCTGGTGCGGCTGGGTGTGCGCAACCAGCTTCGCGACGAGACCCGCATCGTCTACGTCTCGCCGCTCAAGGCGCTGTCCAACGACATCCACAAGAACCTGGAGGAGCCGCTGGCCGGCATCCGCCAGGAGCTGACCGCGCTGGGCTACCCGGACGTGCAGATCCGCACGCTGGTGCGCACCGGCGACACGCCTCAGGCCGACCGGGAGAGGATGCGGCGCAAGCCGCCGCACATCCTGGTGACCACGCCCGAGTCGCTCTATATCCTCATCACCAGCGAGTCGGGCAGGAAAACACTCGCCTCGACGCGGACCGTGATCGTGGACGAGATCCATGCGCTCGCTCCCAATAAGCGCGGCGCACATCTGGCCATCTCACTGGAGCGGCTCGAGGAGTTGACCGGCAATCGGCTCACCCGCGTGGGCCTGTCCGCAACCCAGAAGCCGATCGAAGAGGTGGCGCGTTTCCTGGTGGGCAGCGCGGAGCGGCCTGCCCGTGGGCTGCTGGACGATTTGGGCGCGCCCGTGGATCTGTTCGATCGCGATGCGGCAGTGCCGGTCGAAGCGGCTCGGCTCGAACGCATGCAATCTTCCTCACCCTCACCCCTGCCCTCTGCCGTCAAGGCAGAGGGGGTGGTGGTCTCCGAGGAGGGGACGCTGGCCAAGGAGAAAGCTCCGGCGCGCGCGCAGGGAGCTGGCCCCGCGCAGCATGGGCCGTCGCCGAAGCTCGTCGCAGGCTGCGCCATACTCGACACCGGCCACACGCGCAGGCGCGACCTGGCGATCGAAGTCCCAGAATCGCCCCTCGAGGCAGTGATGTCGGCAGAAGTGTGGGGCCAGGTCTACGAGCGCCTGGTGGAGCTGATCAACGAGCACCGCTCCACGCTGGTGTTCGTGAACACGCGGCGCCTGGCCGAGCGCCTGGCGCGCGCGCTCTCGGATCGGCTCGGAGAAGGCCAGGTCACCTCCCATCACGGCAGCCTCGCACGCGAGCAGCGGCTCAACGCCGAGCAGAAGCTCAAGCGCGGCGAGCTGAAGGCCCTGGTCGCCACATCTTCGCTGGAGCTGGGCATCGACGTGGGCCATGTAGACCTCGTCTGCCAGATCGCGACGCCGCGTGCGATCTCGGCGCTGCTGCAGCGGGTCGGGCGCTCCGGCCACGCCGTGGGCGGGCTGCCCAAAGGCCGCTTGTTCCCCCTCTCGCGCGACGACCTGGTCGAGTGCGCTGCGCTGCTCGACGCCGTGCGCCGCGGTGAGTTGGATCACCTGCGCATGCCGGACAAGCCGCTGGACGTGCTGGCACAACAGATCGCCGCAGAGGTCGCCTGCCGCGAGTACGACGAAGACGAGCTGTTCGCGCTGGTGCGGCGTGCCTACCCATACCGCGATCTCACGCGCAAGGAGTTCGATGCCGTCGTCCAGATGCTGGCCGAGGGCTTCTCCACGCGCCGCGGGCGCAGCCGCGCCTATCTGCACCGCGACGCGGTCAATCACAAGCTGCGCGACCGCAAGGGCCTGCGCCTTACCGCCATCACCTGCGGCGGCACCATTCCCGACACCGCCGATTACAACGTGGTGCTGGAGCCGGAGCAGCAGATCATCGGCACGGTGAACGAGGACTTCGCGGTGGAGAGCATGGCCGGAGACGTGTTCCAGCTCGGCAACACGTCGTACCGCATCCTGCGCGTCGAAGCCGGGCGGGTGCGGGTGGAGGACGCGCGCGGCCTGCCACCCTCCATCCCGTTCTGGCTCGGCGAGGCGCCTGCGCGCACAGACGAGGTGTCGTGGTCGGTGTCGCGCCTGCGCGAGGAGATCGAGGCGCGGCTCGACGCCGGCTCTCGCCCTCTTCGGGGCGTTGAGGAACTTGACCCCCGCCCCGGCCCTCCCCCTTTGCCGGGGGCGGGAGGCAACCGCCAGACCGACGCAGACGCTGCAGGGGGGAGCAAGCCGGTTGACCCCTATCCCGACCCTCGTCCTGCCGGGGGGACGGAGCAAGGCGCGCTCGAGTGGCTCATCGACGAGGTCGGGGTCGCGCCCGAGGCCGCTGCCCAGATCGTGGACTACTATGCGGCTGCGCGCGCTGCCCTTGGACTGCTGCCCACGCAAAAGAAGCTCGTGTTCGAGCGCTTCTTCGACGAGACCGGGGGCACGCAGCTCCTCATCCACTCGCCGTACGGCAGCCGCATCAATCGCGCGTGGGGACTGAGCCTGCGCAAGCGTTTCTGCCGCAAGTTCAACTTCGAGCTGCAGGCGGCAGCCACCGAGGATGCCATCATCCTGTCGCTGACCGCCACGCACAGCTTCCAGCTCGAAGAAGTGGCGCGCTATCTGCACTCGAACAGCGTGCGCAGTCTGCTCATCCAGGCGATGCTGGATGCGCCGATGTTCATGACCCGCTGGCGCTGGAACGCATCGATCGCGCTGGCCCTGCTACGCTTCAGAGGAGGGAACAAGGTGCCGCCGCAGCTGCAGCGCATGGAGGCCGAGGACTTGATCGCCGCCGTGTTTCCCGACCAGCTCGCCTGCCTCGAGAACATCGTCGGCGACCGCGAGATCCCCGACCATCCGCTGGTGAACCAGACCATCGCCGACTGCCTGCACGAAGCGATGGACATCGACGGCCTGGAGCGCCTGCTGCGCGGGCTGGAGTCCGGCGAGATCGGCGTCACCGGCTGCAATCTCACGGTGCCCTCGCCGCTTGCGCTGGAAGTGCTGGCCGCACGGCCCTACGCCTTCCTCGACGACGCGCCGCTGGAAGAGCGGCGCACCCAGGCCGTCATCGCCCGGCGCTGGCTGGATGCCGACAGCGCCGCCGACATCGGACGCCTCGACCCGGAGGCCATCGCGCGCGTGCGCGAGGAGGCGTGGCCCGCCGCTGAAGATGCCGACGAGCTGCACGACGCGCTGCTGTGGCTCGGGTACATCACCCAGGAAGAGCTCGCGGCCAACCAGGGCTGGGAGCGGCTGGCGTTCGAGCTTGCAGCGCTGGGCCGCGCGACGTCGCTGGGGCTCGCGTCTTCCGACGCCTCACGCCTCACGCCTCGCGCCTCTGTCTTGTGGACGACCACCGAGCGGCTTCCCGAACTACTGGCGGTGTTCCCAGGCGCTGCACCACGGCCACCTGTCGAAGTGCCCGCGCAGTACGCGAAAAGAGCGTGGACCCGTGAAGAAGCACTGATCGAGCTGGTGCGCGGTCGCCTGGAAGGGCTGGGGCCAACCACGGCGACCGCGCTCGCAGCGTCGCTGGGCGTGGGAAAGGCCGACGCCGACATCGCGCTCCTCGCGCTGGAGGGAGAAGGCTTCGCCATGCGCGGCAGCTTCACGCCGGCTGCTGCCGACACTGAATGGTGCGAGCGCCGCCTGCTCGCGCGCATCAATCGCTACACGGTCAAGCGCCTGCGCCAGGAGATCGAGCCGGTCGGCAGCGCCGACTTCCTGCGCTTCCTGTTCGACTGGCAGCACGTCACCCCGGATGAGCGGATGGAAGGACCCGACGCGGTGGCCGCTGTGATCTCCCAGTTGGAGGGATTCGAGGCGGCGGCTGCGGCCTGGGAAGCAGAGATCCTGCCGGCGCGGGTCTCGAGCTACGAGCCGGCCTGGCTGGACGATCTATGTCTTGCCGGACGCGTGCTGTGGACCCGGCTGGAGGCACCCAAGCCCACACCGGACCGGGAGCGCGGCCCCAGCCCCGTGCGCGGCACACCGGTCACGCTGCTCACCCGCAAGAACCTGCCGATCTGGTCGGCGCTGGTCAAGGCCGGTGGCGCGGAGGACCTGCATCTGAGCTCGCGGGCGCGAACCGTCGCCGACTTCCTTGCCGCGCAGGGTGCCTCCTTCTTCGACGACATCGTGCAGGGCCTCGACCTGCCGCGCACCTTCGTCGAGGAGTCGCTGGGGGAGCTGGTCGCCGTGGGTCTGGTGAACTCGGACGGCTTCAGCGGCCTGCGCGCGCTGCTGCTGCCCTCCAGCCAGCGCAAGCCCTTCTCGGGCGGCCGGCGCCGACGCACCGCACTGCTCGGCGTGGAAGATGCCGGCCGCTGGACACTGATCCGCCGCAAGCCGATTGCCGTCGAAGCGGAGCAGCGCAGCCTGCCGCGCGAGATCGTCGAACAGATCGCGCGCGCCCTGCTCAAGCGCTATGGCGTGGTGTTCTGGCGGCTGCTCGCGCGGGAAGCGGAGTGGCTGCCCCCCTGGCGCGACCTGCTCATGGCCTATCGGCGCATGGAAGCGCGCGGCGAGATCCGCGGCGGACGGTTCGTCGCAGGCTTTTCCGGGGAGCAGTTCGCGCTGCCAGAGGGGGTGAGCGTGCTGCGCACCGTGCGCGCCGAAGACAAGACGGGTGCGCTGGTGTGCGTGAGCGGCGCGGATCCGCTGAACCTTGCGGGCATCCTGGTGCCCGGCGCGAAGGTGCCGGCGCTTTATAGCAACCGCGTGCTGTTCCGCAACGCCGTGGCCGTCGCCGCGCTCGTTGCAGGCGAGGCGCAGTACTTCGTCAAGCTCGCACCGGAGGAGGCATGGGAGGCGAAGAACATCCTGCTGCGCGGCGCCGCAGCGCTGCCGGCGCCCGCGGAGCGCGAGTCGTGATCTACCCCCTGTGAACCGCACTCACGCCTACCCCTGAACCGCAGAGGCGCAGAGGAGGGCAGAGAAGATCGGATCGGCATCCGAGGAGCGCGGCAACAGACGGGCTTATGCCGCCTAACCAACCAGACGGCCTCTTCCGCCTGCGGGTCCTTCGGCACTCCTCTGCGCCTCCACGCCTGTGCGGTTCAGCAGTAGGGTTGAGTCAGTACTGGCCCTCGTGCGTGTCCGCCGCGGTCTTGTAGCTCACCCAGCCCAGGCGCCAGCGGTTGCTGCCGCAGTTCTGGGCGGCGCCTTCCTCGGCTACTCGGCGAACCTTCTCCTCGTAGCCTTTGGCCAGCACCAGGGAAGCGAGCGCGGCACGATTGGGGTCGGACAGATGTGCGCCGAGGAAGCGCATCGCGAAGAGCTTGAACTTGATCACGTCCTCCGCGCTGGTCCAGCCGCACAGGTTGGCCGTTTCCGCCAGCCAGTACAGCTGGGTGATTTCCTGGGCCGCCGCGGGAAAGTTGTACCCCGGCACTTCGTCGGCTCGGCCGGTGGAAGTGACAGCGAGCAGCCCCAGGCCGAGCAGCGGACCGAATCGCTTCGAGTGCATCGAGAGCATGGCACAACCTCCTTAACGATCAAGGACCCACCCAAGCCAGGGCTCGGAGCAGTTCTTCGTTAGTTACACCACGCTCGCGGCAGAGGAGCAGCATCGGGATGCCGCCCCGGAGTCGGATACGCGATTGTGCGTCGCTCCTGAGCATGCCTACGGCAAGTTGCGGGCCAGCTTGAGCGGGTCGGACGATGAACGGTCGTTTCCAGGCCCCAAGCGGCGCGCATACCCACCGGCACGGCGCGGACCGGCTTCTTTGCGGTCCTGCGCCTGCTCCTCCACCGGCTATCAGGTGGCGCAAGGGTCGCGACCCTTGCACTGCCCGGCCAGTTCCAATCCTCCTAGAATGGTCGCGCGAGGTGTACTGCGCCCACGCCATATGCCCATCGACATATGACCCGCCGCCTTTCCCACGTCGTCGGTTTCGATGACGCGCCCTTCGACCGCACCCAGCGCGGCGATGTGCTGGTGGTGGGTGCTGTCTTTTCCGGACAGCGCCTGGACGGCGTGCTCTCGTGCAAGGTGCGGCGCGACGGGGCGAATGCGACGCGCGCCATCGCCGAGTGCGTGCGCCGATCGCGCTTCTATCCGCAGCTGCACGTTGTGCTGTTGCAGGGAATCGCCCTGGCAGGCTTCAACGTGGTGGACATCCACGGCCTGCACACGCAGCTCCGAAGGCCCGTGCTGGTGGTGGCGAGAAAGAAGCCGGACCTTGTCTCGATCCGCAGCGCTCTGCTCGCCCACGTGCGCGGCGGCGCGCGCAAGTGGCGGCTGATCGAACGGGCCGGGCCGATGGAGGCGGTGGGCGGGTTGTACGTCCAGCGAGCGGGCATCTCACCGGCTGACGCGCGGGCGATGCTCGAACGACTGGCGATTCACAGCGATGTTCCGGAGCCGCTTCGCACGGCTCACCTCATCGGGGCGGGCGTCACCCTCGGCGAGAGTCGCAGCCGAGTGTGAGCGCCGGACTGGAAGTCAGACTGGTATCATCCCAGTACCATGAAGCTCCACCAAATCAAGATCGAGTTCAACGCCGAGGAGGACCGGCTGATGTTGCGCGTGTCCACCGTGAGCGGAGAGGAAGCGCTCCTGTGGCTCACGCGTCGATGCGTCCTGCGGCTCTGGCCGCTGCTGGTGGGCGGGCTGGAAGCGAGCCCGGACGTGGCCCAGCGCGTAGTCGACCCCGAGACCAAGAAGGCGCTGCTGGAGTTCCAGCACGAAAAGGCGCTGAGTCAGGCGCAGTTCGGCAAGCAATATGCGGAAACGCCGCGCACGCGCCCACTCGGCGACAACCCGGTGCTCGTCACCAAGCTCCAGCGCCGCGCGGGTCAGGACGGCCGTCTGGTCATCGGCCTGCTGCCGACCCAGGGTGAGGGCATCTTCCTGACCCTGGACGAGACGCTGCTGCATGGGTTCGTCAAGCTGCTGCAGAAAGCTGTGGAGCGTGCCGAGTGGGGGTTCAAGCTGGACCTGCCTTGGGGCAAGGCCGGTGCGCCGGGCGAGCGCACTTTGCAGTGACGAACTACACCCTACGTCTCAACGCAAAGGCGCAAGGGACGCAAAGGGCGCCAAGGAAAAAACCGAGAAAGCGCTGTGGCGCATTATCGGCAACCGACCCCGCATGAGAGGCGCCGGCCTGCTGGGCGCTCGACGCGCCGGCGGCCACCCGACCACGCCAGCTCACTGGACTCTCATTTCTTCTTTGCGACCTTTGCGTCTTTTGCGCCTTTGCGTTGAGGTTTTTCGCAGTTTCTCCCCTGCGGTTGGTCACAGGGGAGCCCGCACCGGCCGGCCCGGCGTCGCGCCCTGCACAACCTGCCCTTCCCGCACGACGAACTGCCCATTCACCAGCACGTACCGCATGCCCTCGGAGAACTGTGCGGGCTGCTCGTAGGTCGCATGATCGACGATGCGCTCTGGATCGAATACGACCAGATCGGCATCCGCGCCAACCCGCACGCGGCCTTTGTCGCGCATCGACGCGACCCGCGCCTCCAGCCGCTGCGCCGGCATCAGGGTCATCTTGCGCAGCGCCTGCATCAGGCCGAGCGCCCCTTGCTCCCTGACGTAGCGGCCGAGCACGCGGGAGTAGGTGCCGGCGGCGCGCGGGTGGCTCGGCGGATGCACATCGAACCCGTCGCTCGCGATCATCGTCAGGGGATGCGCAACAGCCGCACGCACACGCTCCTCGGTGTTCGCGTGGATCAAGACGTAACCGCCCTGCCCGCGGTACTGCAGAAACGTCTCACGCGTCAGCCGCTCTCCGGTCGCAACCCATTGCAGCTTGCGGTATTCCTCGTCCGGCTTGTCGGTCCAGCTGTCGAACAGGAACGACTCGATGCGGGTCATGCCGGCGGTGTAGGGATAGGCCTCGGTGGTGACGTCCACGCCGCGCCGCTGCGCCTCCTCGATGATGCCGAGCATGCGTCCGACCGCCTCCTGCGCGCTGCTGTTGATATGCGCGACGTGCACCGGCGCGCCGCTCACCGCACTGTGCGCGATGACCTCCAGCAACCCCTGCTCCCGATCGGCGCTACCCGCACTCGACGCGCCGCGGATGTGCACGAAGCCTGTTGCCTGGTAGCGCGCCGCCAGCCGGAACATCTCCAAGATCTCCCAGCGAGAGGCGGCCGGCGTATAGGCCAGACCAAAGCCGACCCCGACGGCGCCGCGCTTCAGACCGTGCTCCACGCGTCGCTGAATCTCGGCGATCTCGGCCGCGCTTGCCGGCCGGCGGGCGGCGTCCCCGGCCGGCACGAAAGATCCGGGATCGCCCATGACCGCCATGCGCACGGGTGCATGGCCGATCGACACGCCGTAGTTGATGGGCATTCGTCCGGCACGCTCGTCGTACCAGCGATCGACGTCGGCAACCCCGATCTCCAGTTCGAAGGTCGAGGTCACCCCGTCCATGGCCTCGTAGTAGTCGCTGTCCGGGTCGGTGCCGTGCCAGTGGAGATTAATGAAGCCGGGTGCGACGATCAGCCCCGCCGCATCGATCGTCTCGCGGCCTGCGAGCGGCGTCTCGCTCAGCGCTTCGATCTTGCCCGCGCGCACGCCGACATGCCGGACCGCGTCGAGCCCGGATTCCGGGTCCATCACCTGGCCGTTGGCGATCACCAGGTCGAAGGGCTCGGCCGCCAGCGCTGCGCTCCCCCAGAGGAGTGCGGCAACGGCCAGCGCTAGTGCACGTGTCGAGGAGTTCATGCTAGTAATCTACGCCCTACCCAACGCAGAGGCGCAGAGGACGCGGAGTTCACGGAGCCCTCGTAGCCTCTCGTTCTGGTTTTCTTCGTGTCTTCGTGTCTTCGTGGTGAGAGGTGGAATCAGTCTGTGACAGCACTAGTACAGCCGATCCGCACTGGTCGACATGCGCACATCCACCACCCACGGCTCATTCGAGGCGTAGGCCTGCAGCAGTGCCGGCGCCAGCTCCGCTGCGCGCTCGACACGCAAGGCCCGGCAGCCGAAGCCGCGCGCCACGTCCACGAAGTCCACCCCCGTCACGTCGCTGCCGGGCATCGTAGCGAGGCCCATGCGCGCCGCCAGCGACTTCACCGCCCCGTAGCCTGAGTTGTTGAGAATCACGAAGGTGACCGGCAGGCGATGCTGGGCTGCGGTCCACAATCCCTGAATCGTATACAGGCTCGCCCCGTCGCCGAGGACGGCGATCACCTTGCGCGAAGGGTCGGCCAGCGCGACCCCGACTGCGGCAGGCAGCGCAAAGCCGAGACCGCCGCTGGCGCAGGCGTAGAAACCACCGCTCGTGTGGATCGGAAGATAGTCGTGCAGCGCGTTGCGGTGCGAAGGAGCCTCCTCCACGATAACCGCGTCGGTCGGCATTGTGCTGCGCACGGCGTGCATCGCGAACTCGCCGCCGATCGGGTCGGTGGCGGGCGGCGCGGGCGGCCACTGGCGTGGGCGCGGCGCCCCGCGCTGCACCTGGGAGACTTGCGCCAGCAGCTGCTCCATCCCGAGCTGGATGCTGCTCAGGATACTGGTGCCCACCGGTGCGCGTGCGGCCTGCTCCGGGTCGTCGGTGAGATGGAACAACCGCGTGCCCGTGGAGATGAACTCGCCCTCGACGTGCACGTGGTAGGTGAAGACCGGCGCACCGATCACCAGCACTGCATCGTGCTGCGCCAGGCGATCGGCCAGCGGCTGTCGCAGCGGTGGAAGGAACCCTGCGAACAGCGGATGGTTCTCGGGGAAGCTGCGGCGCCCCGCCATCGGGGCCTCCCACACGGCGGCGTTCAGGCGCTCGGCGAGTTGCACCCCAAGCGGCCATGCGCCGTCCTGATCGACCGCTGCGCCGAGCACCAGCGCCGGCGCGCGGCTGGAGCTCAGCGCATCGGCAAGGCGGTCGAGCGCTCCCGGGTCAGGCGCGAACTCGACGTTGACTTGGCGTGGCTCGATGGGATCGGTCGGGACGTCCCAGTCGTCCTCGGGAACCGACACGAACACCGGGCCGCAGGGGCGCTGCAGCGCCGTGTAGATGGCCTGCGCTACGGCGTGCGGGACATCCTCGCCGCGCGCCGGTTCGACCGCCCACTTCACGTACGGCCTGGGAAACTCCACAGCGGAGCGTGCGCACAGAAACGGGTCGGTAGGCAGCATCGCGCGCGTCTGCTGTCCGGCCAGAATGACCATCGGCGTCTGGTTGCGCCAGGCGGTGAACACGCCGCCCAGCGCATGCCCGACGCCGCCGGCCGAGTGCAGGTTCACCAGGACGGGAGCACGCCTGACCTGCGCGTAGGCGTCGGCCATGCCAACCACTACGCTCTCCTGCAAGCCGAGGACGTAGCGGAAATCCTCCGGCCAGTCCCGGAACATGCGCAGCTCCGTCGAGCCGGGGTTGCCGAAGAACGTAGTCATGCCGAACGCGCGCAGCAGGTCGAACACCGCCTCGCGTACGCTGATTCTGCCCACGCGGTGCCCGGGCGCCGGCCCCGGGGCTTCGCTCTTGTTCTGCTGCCGCATTGTTCGCACGCCTCCGGCCTAGCTGCCTTCGGCCGCACGCTCTTTGCCATCGAGCAGGGCGCTGACGTTGATGTCGCCCATCACATTGATGGTGGTTCGGCAGCGATCCAGGAACCAGTCCACGCTGAGCAGGATTGCAATGTACTCGATCGGCAGGCCAACCGCACTGAACACCATGGTCATGGTCACCAGGCCGGCTTCGGGGATTCCGGCCGCGCCCACCGAAGCCGCTACGCTCGTGAGCACTACCAGGATCTGCTGGTAAATGCTCAGATCCATCCCCAGCATCTGGGCCACGAACAGCGCGGCCATCGCTTCGTACAGCGCGGTACCGTCGTTGTTGAAGTTCGCTCCCACCAGCGCGCCCAGGCTCGCGGAGCGCTCGCGCAACCCGACGCCGTCGCGCAGGCAGGCATAGGTCACCGGCATCGTCGCCGCCGAGCTGGCAGTGGAGAATGCGGTCACCAACGCATCACGTGTGCCCTTCAACACATGTAGCGGACGGGCCCAGGACAGCAAACGGATGCGCGTGAGGTACCAGGTGGCCTGCAGCAGCAAGGCCACGATCACCGCCACCACGAACCCGCCCAGCGGGATGAAGGCGGAAAAGCCCTTGGTGCCGACGATGCTGGCGATGATGCCGAAGATGCCGAACGGGATGATCTCGATAACCCAGCGCAGGACCGCGATCATCGCCTGGAAGCCGACTTCCACCCCGTCGCGCACGTTGCGCAGCGGATGGTCGCGCAGGCCGCGCAGCGCCACGCCGAAGGCTATCGCGATGAAGATCACGCCGATGACGTTGCCTTGATCGGTTAGCGGGCCCAGCAGGCTGCGGGGGACGTTGTCCAGAAACTGCTCGAGTGGGCCCACGCCCGTCCTCGGCGTGATCCCCGGCGGCGTGGGCGTCAGTTCGTGCCACTCTCCAGGACGCAACAGATTCGCGACCGCCAGGCCGATGGAGATCGCCACCAGCGTGTTGAGCAGTAACAGCCCCGCAAGCCGCCGGCCGGTGCCATGGGGCAGCTCGGCGTTGGTCAGGGCGCGGATGATGGCCAGAAGGATCAGCGGCGGCGCGATCGCCGTCAGCAGGCGCAGGATCAGCTTGGCGGGCTGCGCCAGCGGAGCAGCGCTTTCGCCCAGCGCCGCCCCCGCCGCGACTGCCAGCACCAGGGCGCCGATGATGCGCAGGTACAGCGGGGTTCCGGTCCACCAGCCCCAGATCCCGCGCCGCTCGGGCGGAGCCAGCGCTGCTTGTTCGTGATCCATCAGCCGAATGGACAGGATTGACAGGATTTCTCAGGATTCACAGGTTATTGGAACCGGTGACCGCATACCTGCGCTGTCGCAAACCGCCAAACCTGCCCCAAGGTAAGCTTCGTGGCCAGCGAAGTTGGTTCCCCTTGGCGTCTTGGCGGCCGACTTGGGTTTCCTTGGTCTCCTTGGGCCTGCTGTTCATGTCGAGGCCCTTGCTGTGCAATCAACCGACAGCAATCCGGGCGGGGTTGGCGTATACGTTGTACCGGCCATCGCGTGCAAAGCCGACCAGGGTAAGGGAGGTTTCCTCCGCCAGCCGGATCGCCAGGCCGGTAGGCGCCGAGATCGCGGCCAGCAGTGTAATGCCGGCAGTGGCCGCTTTCTGCGCCATCTCGAAGCTCGCGCGGCTGGTGATCACCGCGAACCCTCCTTCGATGGGATGGCCGGCATGCAGCAGCGCACCGATCAGCTTGTCCAGCGCGTTGTGCCGCCCCACGTCTTCGCGCACCAGCAACACTTCACCTGCGGGTGAGGCCCAGGCCGCCGCATGCACGCCGCCGGTCATGGCGTTGAGCTGCTGCCGTTGCGCAAGGGTGGCAAAAGCGCGGTGCAGGGCTGCAGGCGCGATCCTGACGCCAGTACCCACGCGCGGCGGATGGCGCACCGCCTGATCGATGGTCTCCGTGCCGCACAGCCCGCAGCTGCTGCGGCCTGCGAGATTGCGGCGCTGCTGCTCGAGCGGCAGGTAGCGTTCGAGAGGAATGTCCATGCGCAACTGGATGCCTTCGCCCATCGGCAGGACTTCGATGGACAGCAGCTCCTCCGCTGCGCGCACGATGCCCTCGCTCAGACTGAACCCCAGCGCGAAGTCCTCCAGGTCCGCCGGTGTGGCCATCATCACGACGTGCGGCAGCCCGGCATACATCAGCGCGATCGGCACTTCCTCGGCGACCCGCTCGCTGCGCGGCGAGAAGTCGCTGCCGTCCCAACGCTGGACGGAGTACTCGCTGTGTGTTCCTATGCCGTGCGTCTGATCGTTCATGCCTCAATGCTAGCATGGCGGAGAAGCGTCGGGACAACACACCGTGCGGGCGCCATCCGGCGCCCAGCGCGGCTCGTTGCGGCGAAGGCTAACTTGCGCGCTCGCGCGCAAGTTAAGTGCAACGGCCGGAGCCAATCGAACCCGGGCTCGGTTCGACGACCACTCGCGGAGCCAACAGCCCGCAACGCGGGGCTGTTGGCGGAA
>DAIQQA010000040.1:30363-32206 GCA_036787045.1 Burkholderiales bacterium
CCACTCGCGGAGCCAACAGCCCGCAACGCGGGGCTGTTGGCGGAAGAGAGTGGGACAACACGCCATGCGGGCGCCGTCCGGCGCCAAGCGCGGCTTGTTGCGGCGGAGGCTAAGCTTGCGCGCGCTCGCGCGCAAGTTAAGTGAAACGGCCGAAGCCAACCGGACCCACCCTGGGTTCGACGACCACTCGCGGAGCCAACAGCCCGCAACGCGGGGCTGTTGGCGGAAGAGAGTGGGAGTCGAACCCACCAAGAATCGGCTGCCGACCCTTCCTGGATTTGAAGTCCAGTCGCCCCACCGGGGAACGCTTCCCTTCCGGGTGCGCCCTGAAGGCGCAGAAGCAAAAAACACGCACCCACATAAACACGGCGCCCTGAACTCACCCGAACCAGAGCAACCACGAGCTACCGCCACCTGCTCCTTGGGCACATTATCCCATGGCCGGCGCCGCAGACCCCTCGGCGAACAGCGCCGGCTGGCGCACGCGGTGCGCGTCACCTACTCGTCTTGTGTAGCCGACCCGGTCGAAGAACTCGAGGATGTGGATGGCGAGCTTGCGGCCGGTCTGGATGCGGTCGCGGAAGCTCGCGGCACTGGCGCTGCCCTGCTCCTCCTGCAACTCGCGCACCATCTGCGCGAGCGCAGTGACGGCGCCGCGCGTGAAGTAGTGATCGTGCGCCACCGGATAGACCTCGCCCAGGCGCGCCAGCCGCCTCAAAAGTTGGCGCATCGCACCTTCCTCGATCAGCAGTGCACGCGCGAGATCGCGCACGCGCGGCGGATGGAAAGGAGTGGTTTCCAACAGCGGACGCACTCTGCCCCACAGCTGCTCTTCGTTCTGCGTGAGCTTCAGCTGGTGGTCCGGATGATGCAGCCAGACGCCGGTCTGCGCCACACCGCCTTCGCTCAACAGCTCCTCCAATGCGGCATCGCAGGCAGCCCGCACCACCGCGGGGGCAGCCAGCCGGCGCAGGCGCTCGCGCCCGACGCCAATCATGTCCGGCGCACGCTCATGCTCCGCATTCAGCGCGCCCTTCAGCCTGGCCCGCAATGCCTCCCACGCCTGGGTGGAAAAGCCCCACGTCGTTGCGCCGTCGTCCACCCTGCGCATCGCCATACCCTGCCATAGCTCCTGCGCCTCCTCTTCGCGCAGGTTCCAGGTCTGGGCGAAGCGGCGCAGGTCGATGCCCGGCGGGCTTGTCTCGAGAGCATGCGCCAAAGCCGCACCCGCGTCGCCACCTTCGAAGGCTCGCAGCAGCGCGAGCCGCTGCGGAGTGCGGCGCCCGCGCTGCGGTGGGAACGGGTCCAGGACGCAGCCGCCACCCGTGGTGCGCGTGGCCGATTGATCGCGTATCACGAAGCGGTCGCCGGCCAGCGCACCGACGGGTCGATCGAGCACCGCTTGCGCGAGCGCGCTCCCGCCCGATTCGAGCGCATCGCCTTCGAGCAGGGCGATGCGCCCAGGAACATCCGCGGCGCCGAGATGGAAATGCACCGGGGTCCAGTGCTTGAGTGGCCGCGGCTCGGACCCCAGCACGCGCAGGCGCAGGTCGAGACGCTGCGTGGGCGCATGCACCGCGGCGTCCAACACCCATTGCCCGCGCTCGACCGCCGCCTTGTCGAACCCCGGTCCGACGAGATTCAACGCACAGCGCTGTCCGCTCGCGCCTTCCTCCGCCGGTCGGTCTTGAGCGTGGATGCTGCGCACGCGCACCCGTATGCCCGGCGGCGACAAGACCAACTCGTCGCCGACGCGCACCTTGCCCGAGTACACCGTGCCGGTTACGATGGTGCCCGCACCTTTGAGTGTGAAGCAGCGATCCACGGCAAGACGGAAGTGTCC
>DAIQQA010000297.1:0-3362 GCA_036787045.1 Burkholderiales bacterium
TCATGGAGCAGGCGCGCGATCTGCTGTCTCGGGCCGACGATTTGTCGCGCGAAGTGGAGCTTTTCCACGGCATCGACACGGCGGCGCTCGTCATCGGATGCGGCCCCTATCCGGCCGAGCTGGTCGTGGCCGAAGCAGTCGGGCGGACGTCCCGCGACCGCCCTGGCACACGGGCGCGCATGGTCGTCAGCGACCCGATCAGCATCGTGTCCATGGTCGGCAGGCGCGAGCTGGATCTCGCGGTAGCGGAGACCACGATCGTGCCCGATGAAGCCGACTGGCTCGTGACTCCTCTCAGCCGTCACCAGGGCTACTTCGTGGTACGTGCCGGGCACCCGCTGGAGGCCATTCCCGATCCGGCCCTTGCGCAGATCCTCGCCTTTCCGCTGGTCATGACGGGGCGGCTGCCGCCGCGCGTTCTCGATCCGCTGCTGAAGCGCAGCCCGGCCCTGGGCGCTGCGTTGAAGGCGATACCCGCCATCGCCGTCGAGTCCCTGACGATGATGAAGATCATCGCCGCGGCCTCTGATGCGGTGGCGCTGCTCTCACTCAGCGCGGTGGCAGACGAGCTGGCCGGCGGGCGTCTGGTCGCGCTCAATCGCGTCGAGCCCTGGCTGCACACGCAGTTCGGCATCGTCCGGCTCCGCCGGCGCACTTTGTCACCGATGGCTACTGCTTTTCTTGACCACCTTCAGCAGGTGGACAGCGAAGTCGCCGCACTCGAAGCCGAGCTGGCGAAGCGGCTCGCGGGCAGACGTAAGTCCGCCAAGCGCGCTGTCGCCTGAGCCGGCCGTGCGTGGGCGCCGCGCTCTGTCAGGGAGACTCTGATCGAATCCTGGATCCCGGCTTTCGCCGGGATGACGAACTGCAAGGCTGTTCGGGCGGCTCAATCGTGCGGGCTACAGTCCGCCACCCCACCGGTACTGCCACACGCGACGCCCGCCACGGCGAAGTCCGTACCCGTGCGCGTGAACACGCCCGTGTGCGCATACAGCTTCACGGAGTTGTACCTGTTCACCGGCAGCGCGAAGGTTGCGCCCCAGCGCCAGTTGCCCTGCAGGTCGTCGCGCTTCTGGCCGTCCACCGTGGTGCGGCCACCCGTGTAGTAGGTCCCGTCCAGTGCGGCCCACATGCCGAAGCGGAAGTTGTAGACGACATGGAGCTGCGTTGCGTAGAGCGGCGCCTGCTCGCGCGTCTTGTTGCCGAGGTACTCGTCGTTGTCGGTGAAGAAGGTCGAGCCCAGGGCTGCCTCCAACATCCAGTGCCCGAGCGTGTGCGAGACGCCGATCTCGGGCTTGAGTGACCACCGGTTGGTGCCGATGTTGACCGGCTTCGCCGGATCGTACTGCCCCACGGGCGCAGTCACCTGCAGGCTCGCGCCGACAATAGTGCGCTGCTTATAGGAGGCGAACTCCGATAGCGACAGGGCCGGCGCGCTTGTCAGGTTTACCGCCAGTTTCAGACTCGGGTCGGCCAGGCCGTAGCGGTCTACCGCCTGGGGCACGCCCTCCAGCTTGCCAGCCACCGAACCCTTCACTTAGGGGACGACGAGGCTCACCTGCCCCGATTTCCCTCGCAGGTCGAGCGAGCGGGAATAGGCACCGACGACCGTGTGGATCTGCGCCTTCACGTCCTCGGCAGGCAGCGACGGATCCGGCAGCACTGCGCCGGACGCGTACCCGTAACCGACGATCAGGAAGTTGATTCCGACCGGGACGTTGGAGTAGGCGCGCGGTTCGAGCTGCTGGGCGCGGACGCCAGAAGCGGACACGAGGCTCGTGAACGATGCTGCCAGGGCGATGCCCCGTATCACGGCCGGCGGGATGCGGCGCGAAACACCCGCGCCCCTCTGCCAGAACTGACACATCATTCGTGCCCTTCCGATTCGTCGCCAACTGCACCGCATCTGGCTGCCGTCGTTGCGAGGCAGAATCCGAGATCGCTCGCGCAAGCCCCGCATCGGTCCGACGTGATGGTGCGCCATTCACCGAATAGGCGAGAGGCGACCCCGCAAGCGAGCGGCTGCCGATCGCGCCGCCCCGCCTGGCATGGCGTCAAGCGGCAGGAGGAGTGATGCCGCCGCCGGGACTGGGCGGCTCAGGCACATCTGGGCCTTCCCGCAACCACGCTTCGAGCAGCGTATAGCTGACGGCCAGCACCACGGGACCGACGAAGATGCCGACCAGGCCGAACGCTATCAGGCCGCCGATGACCCCGGCAAAGATCAGCAGCAGAGGCAGGTCGGCGCCCTTGCGGATCAAGATCGGGCGCAGCACATTGTCGAGCGTGAGGACGACGACGGTGATCACCAGCAGGACTGTCCCCCACAAGGAGTCGCCGGACCAGAACAACCAGACCACCGCAGGGACAAGCACCAGCGCCGGCCCGAGTTGCGCGATGCACAGCAGCAACATGACCACCGTAAGCAGAGCTGCGAAGGGTACGCCCGCGATCGCCAGACCGATGCCGCCCAGCACCGACTGCACCAGTGCGGTCACGACCACCCCCAGGGCGACGCCACGGATCGCGCGCCCTGCCAGTCGGACGACGGTGTCGCCCCGCTCACCGGCAAGGCGGCGTCCAAAACGCAGCAGACCGTCGGCAGCACTCTCGCCGCCGGCGTACATGATCGCCGCGATCACGACCGTGAGCAGAAACTGCACGATGACCAGGCCGACACCGCCCATCTTTCCGGCAAACCATTGTGTGACATTGCCGGCGTAGGGGGCGACCCTGCCGGCAAGCTCGTTGACGCCTGCTGCCGCAACCTGGTTCCAGACCTGGACAGCTTTCGCTCCGACGACGGGCACGCGCCCCAGCGCTTCGGGTGCCGGCGGAAGCTCGACCGTGGACAGCGAGCGTGCCCAGTCGACAAACCGTTCGGCATTGTCGACGACGGCGCCGATCGCGATCGTGATCGGCACGACCAGCACCAGCAGCAGCGCGACCGTCATCACGGCGACTGCGAGGCCGCGCCGGTTCCACAGCCGCGCCTGCACACGCAGCATCAGCGGCCACGTTGCAACAACAATCATGGTCGCCCAGACCGTTGCACCGATGAACGGGCGCAGCACCCAGAAGGCAGCTGCGATCAGTCCACCGATGAACAGCACGGCCAGGACCGTGCGGGTAAGGTCGCGCCGGACCGGGACTGTCATTGAGCCTCTACCACTTACCTCTCACCACGAAGACACGAAGGCACGAAGAAAAGCGGAATCGAGCGTCTGACGAGAGGGTGTACCGCGTTCGCAACGTCTCGTGTCCGCAGGAACCATCTGCGTCGATAGCGGCAGTGCGGATACCCGCGTGGCACCTCGACCGCCTGCAAGCTTCATCCCACTCTTCGAGATAGTAACCCTCTT
>DAIQQA010000146.1:0-7338 GCA_036787045.1 Burkholderiales bacterium
ATCCGGCGCAGCGCCAGCGCCGGTGTCGTCGCGACCGCCGCCGCTGCCGCGCGTCGGCGCGAAGTCGTCGCCGGAGTCCGCATCCACAGCCGCCGCGACGCCGGTGCTCGCCCCCACTACCGCGGCATGCGGGATCCGGTCCTCGCGCTCGCCTATAGCGGCGATCCGGCCCGCGATGTCGAAGTCGACGATCCGCGCCGACGCCGGGCCGTAACTTCCTCCCGCGCTGCCGACGAACGGCGAGCCGCCAAGAGCAGTACCGCTCGCCATCCACTCGTGCATGTCCATCGCCAGCTCGATCGACCAGCCTCTGCGCTCCGGATGCTCGGCCGCCAGCCTCTCCAGCTCCGAGCTGCGGAACGCGTAGTAGTACACCGCGTCGCTTTCCCGCTGGGGGCGCACCACCACTACCCAGTCCGGTTGCTCCTCGAGCATCCGGCGCAGCACGCTCTCGAGCGTGCGATCGGCCGCCACCTGCAGCACGGCGCCGCTGCGGTCCCAGGTGATGCGGCCGCCGAAAGGCCGCACCCGCGGCTTCTTGGCGCCACCGCCCGCAGCCCGTACGCGCTTGGAGCGCATAGCTTCACTCTCCAACGTCGGTGACGACCAGAGCATCCTCCGCGGTTTCAACGTCGGTGCCGCCCACCGTAACGCGGTAGGCGCCGGCGGCCGGCGGCGCGAACTCGGCGCCCAGCCAGCCGGCGGCGGCCGGCTTCATCTCGGCGGTCGCCACGGGCTCGCTCTCGCCGCTGCGCCAGAGCGTGGCGCTCAGCTTCACGTCATCCTTGCTCGGGCGGGCGCGCACCGACACGGGCTCGCCCGCGAAGTAAACATCCTCTACTTCCAGCGCCACCTGCGCCTTGGGTTTCCTGAACGCTCCGAGGTCGAGGTCGAAGCCCGAGAGCAGGCCGGTGAGATGCATGATCACGGGATCCGCGTTCTGCAGCGATCCGTGCTGGGTGCCCGCGTACATCGCGCTGGATGGGTCGGCGCTCAGCTCGATCGGAAGGGCGGACACCCGCGGCACCGTGCCATCGCCGCCGAGCGCCTCGCCCTTGTAGGTCTGCAGCATCTGCACTTTCCCGCCCGCGAGCCGCGCCGACAGGTTGGTCTCCTGGGCGACCCCCACGACCGGGTAGATTCGATAGCCGGCCGACTGGTACTGCGGCAGCTGCTGGTTCGAAGCCACCGCAGCCTCGATCTCGCGGTGAAAGGCGAGCGCGGCCGCGGCCTTGGCTGGGTCGACGTTAGGGATGCCCGACGTCTCGCCCACCCGCACCAGCTTCCCGCCGCCCGGGTCGTAGCATTCGAACACCGGCAACAGCTGGTACAAGGCGGTCAGCTGGCGCGCCAGCGTCGACAGATCCAGCGGGCCCTTCTTCAGCCCGTTGCTCAGGCCGTCCAGCGCGTTGAGCGAGCCGCGATACGGCGTGCCGAACGTCACGAGCGCTTTGGTGACTTTCCAGCCTTCCATGCATTCGAGGAAGTAGCGGCTGACGAGCCCACCCATCGAGTGGCCGACCAGAATCAGCTTGGCCTCCGGGTTGCCGGTCGCCTGGCGCCAGGCCGACAGCCAGCCGTGAGTCAGCTTGGCGAGCTTGCGCGCCGAGACGCGGTTGTCGCGCCGCCAGTCGTAGGGGTAGGAGAAGAAGTTCTTGCCCTCGGTCACCTTAAAGTTGGACTTGATCGCCTCAGCGATCTTGCCGTAGCCGTCGATCTTCCAGATGCCGGGCAGCAGGTGGAGGTCCGGCATCAGAGCGTCGGCGACGATACCGTCGCCGAGGTCGTCGACGGCGGGGTCGTCGTGCGGCAGCGCCATGTCCTTCTGCATGCTGCTGCCTAGGGTGAAGAGCGCCTTGGCGATGGTGCTCGCCGAGAAGCCCCAAACCACCTTTCCGTTCTTCTTCAGCACGCTGCCGGTGATGCCCGGAAGCAACACCACGACGTCCGGCATTTCATAAGGAGGCATGATCGGTTCCCCTTTCTCGAGCGGTTGATCAGCGAGATGTCGGCGACGAACAAGCGACCACCACGGATCGCGGCGTGCTCGACGCGATGGCGACTCGGATCGTCTTCAGCTCGTTGCGATGCGGGCCTTGCTCATCGGCTCCCAGCGACCGCGACGAAGCCGCCGAAACAGACAGGACGGATGTGGACCGTATCACACGCCCCCGCAGGGCTCAAGGCGGGTGTTGGATTCGCCCGCAGGGCGTGGTCGGGAAACGCGCCCCTGTGCAGCCAACTGTGTGGAGCGCGATGACAAGGGGATCAGCGCAGCAATCTTGGGTGGGCGCAGCAAGCGTGGCCGTCGCATCTGCGCGGCTAGCGCAAGCATCCTCTCGCGCAACACTCCCAGCACCCACCAACGTCCCCCCTCGCTTCGGAACCCTTTCGCCCCGGGAGGTGCGCCAGCGTGAATTTGTCACACGGAGCGAGTGACTTACAGCCACGCCCCAGCATGTGTCTCCGCGTAACGTCGTAGTGTCGCACGCAAGCACGTCAGTACGAGCCGTCGCGGTGATGAGCTAAGGAGACTCTGATCAAGCCTTCGGTTGTCGTTCCCGCGAAGGCGGGAGCCCAGGCCAGTCGAACACTTCCGGGTCCCCGCCGGAGCCTGCCCTCGGCCCGATCGGGGGCGGGGATGACGACGAATCAGATATTCCCTAAGTCAGCCGCGGTCGAGCACAGGTGACCGACAGTTCGCCAACTACGCGAGGGAATGCATCATGATTGAGTTGCTCTCCGTCCTGTTCGCAGCGGCAGGCATCTTCGGCGCCGTCATGACCCTGTACCTTCTGGTCGAAATAGTCCTTGCCGAGTTCGCAAATGCTTCCAGGCTCTCAGCGCTCGACGCGACCCCTCCCCGAGCTGGCCTGTGGGAAGGCAGCAAGGGCGTACTGCCACCAGACAAAACGGTAGAGGCGGCAGACCTGCACCGTCTACGTCGACGGAAACGAGCTGGACCTCGCCCAACTCGACGTGGGGTTGGTCTGGTGGGTCACAAAGGGCGCTCGCGGTCGGCCACCACGGCAGTGTGACTTTCAAGCGTAAGACCTCTTCTTGATTACCAAGGCTCTGGCGTGCGCTGCGAACAGATCGGGATTTCAGATGAGAGACGTCTGAGTGAACGACAGGTTACGACCCACAGCCGCCGTAGCAACCGCTCCAAAGGCGCCGTTTAGCCGAGGGAAAGCTGACAGTCGACCGGTTGGAGCTGTAGTCGGTCGAAATCGACCGAGATGGGATGGACACCGCCCTCCCTCCGGGCCTTGAGCAGTTGAAGGGCTTGGGCAGCCGTATCATCATGCGCATCGTGAAGTTGTTGAGTCGTCAAGCGCCGAAGCTACTTCCGCGAGGAGATCTGGCGCTGCCTGCGGGCCTTGAGCGGCAGCGGGCAGACCATTCTGATCATCGACAAGTATGTCGAGCGGCTGATCGCGCTCGCCGGGCGTCACACCATCCTGGAGCGGGGTCGGGTGGTATGGCAGGGCACTTCCTCCGCCTTGGCGGCCGACCACGGGGTGTGGCACCGGTATCTGGGCGTATGACGCCCCGATAGCCCGGGATGCGAGGGCCTGGGGCGGCGCCCAACCCGGGCCAACTGTTACTCTCCTGCTGTGTGGGTAGCCGCCGCTGCGGCTTCAGCCCAAGGCCCGTCGCACGCCTTCCGCCATCTCGAGCACCGGTTCGGCGTCGACGTCGCGCTGGTCTGCGGAACGGCGCAACGCGTCGTCCGAGAGGGCCAGGCGGATGACGGACAGATCGCGTGCGGAGGCCGCCGGCGTCCAACCCCGCTCGCGATGCACCAGTAGCTTGAATACGTCGGGGCGCGCGTAATGGCCCATCGTATCGATGATCGCTTTGGTGGCCTTGATCATCCAGGCCTCGAGCTCGGCATACAGCACCGTCTCCCCGTAGGCCGGACCGGCCAGCGCGATTCCCAGCGGCGCCACGATCTCACTGCCGCCATGGGCGTAGCCGATGTTCATCCTGCCCTTGTAGGGGAAATCCGGGGCCACATCGGCGTCGTTCAACACGGCGCAGCCTGAAAGCACGAAGGCACCGGCTTCGAATGCGTGGGCGCGCACCTCGAAATGCCCCCAGAAGCAGCCGGCCTTCTCCGGCTCCTCGAGCTGGGGCCCGGTGTGCAGCTCGAAGGCGCCGGGGAACACGGCGATGTGGATGTCCTCACCCTGCGCAATCATCGCGGCGCGGGCCAGAGTCATGAGATGCTCGCCGCAGATCAGCCCGCCAAGCCGCCCGATGTCGGTATCGAAGACGACGACGTCGCTGGCGTCGCCCTGGCCCCAGAACATGCGCTCGGTGAAAGTTGGCATCAGCTTGCGATGGCGGCCGAGCACGCTGCCGTCGGGCGCGAAGAACACCAGGCTGTTATAGATCGTGCTGACTTCGGGCCGCGCATCCATCTCGTTGCAGCCGAGCGCAACATAGGCCCCCGCCTTGCGCGCCGCGTGCGCGATGCGCTCGGCGTCGTCGCTGGGGACGACGAGCGCGTTGTCGCGAAACAGGATGCGGCCGCCAGCCCATTGTGGCAAGCTCGAGTCCCAGCCTTCGGTCCAGTACGGATAACCGGCGAGCCAGGCCTCCGGGAACACCACCAGCTGCGCCCCGTTGCGACCGGCCTCCTCGATAATGCCGCAGGCGCGCGCGACGCTGGCCGCACGGTCCATGAAGACCGGCGACTTCTGTGCGATCGCGACCTTGACTTTGTCGTGGCCTCCCAGGACCCGCTTGCTCGAATTTGCTGGCATGACGCCTCCCTTGGGTTGCAGTACAGTGACCGGGCTAGCCCGGGCGCGCAGATGTAATCCTAGATCCGGGTGGCCACGCAAGGTTTGCCGGGCGCGACAATGGACATTGCCCGACGCGCCATAGAACACCCGGGCGGCGAGGGAGGCACTATGCGGCTCAACTTCGATACGATCGGCGTGGCGCCCGGCGACCGGGCTGGCTTGTGGCGTGAAGTCGGCTGCGCCGTCTACGTGCCGATGGATGCCGAGCCGCTCGTGCGCAACGCGTTCCACGCACGGATGGAAGCCCGCACCTTCCTCGGCCGCACCTGGTCCAGCGTAGATGCCGGGCCGCAACGCGTCGGGCGCAACGAGCGACAGATCGCCGCGGCCAACGCCCGCGACATCTTCACCTTCGTTGCGCAAGCCGAAGGCACCTGCGCAGTCGAGCAGGCTGGAAAACGCGCCTGGCTCATCCCCGGGGACATGCTGGTGTTCGACAACTCCCGCCCGTACCGGCTGGTGTTCGAGCAGCCGTTCCGGCAGACCGTGATCCAGGCGCCCCGCGACGCACTCGGGCACCGGGCACGCGGCATTGAGCGCTGCCTGGGGGAGCGGTTCGCGCCGGCGAACGGATTCGGAAGGCTGCTGAGCGGCTACGTGACGGGACTGTCGGAGGCGCTGGACGAGCTCGACGAAGCCGAAGCGAGCGTCCTGATCGACGAGCTGTTCGCGCTGCTCGCGGTGCGTGGAGAAACGTCAGCAGCGCCCTTCGGCGGGGATCGGGCACGCCGCGCCCTGGTGTGGCGCGCAAAACGCGCGGCGCGCGAGCTCATCGCAGACCCGGGCCTTTCGGCGCAGCGTATCGCCCGACTGCAACGCGTCTCGTTGCGCACCTTGCAGCGTGCCTTCGAGGCGGAAGGCGCGAGCCTCATGCGCTGGCTTCGAGACGAGCGGCTGGAGCGCAGCGCCGCGCTGCTGGTCGATGCCGGCCACCGCGGGCATAGCATCGCTGAGATCGCCCAAGTCTCGGGTTTCGCGACATCCCCGCCTTCTGCCGCAGCTTCAAGCGGCGGTTCGGGGAGTCGCCGAGCGCATGGCGCGCAACCAGGGCCGCAGCCGGTGGGCGATGAAGCACGCATTTGCCCAGCCGAAAACAGGCGCGGCCACTTGCGCACGTGCCTGAGGCAGGGTAGCGTTGCCGCCGCCTGCCGCTCATAGGGCATTGATCGGCCACGAGCCGCTGACCTGGCCGGCCCAGAGCCAATCGAGAAGGAGACAGTCATGCTTCACGAGCGCATTCCGGATCTTGCCAAGTTCGTCGAGCCCGACCGGGTGCGCAAGGAGGTCTACACCGATCCGCACATCTTCGAGCTGGAGATGGAGCGCATCCACGAGCGCGTGTGGATCTACTGCGGACACGAGTCGCAGGTACCCAAGCCTGGCGACTACTACACCGTGCAGATCGGCCGGCAGCCGATGGTGATGGTGCGCGGCGCCGACGGTGCGGTGCGGGTGCTCTACAACCGCTGCCCGCACCGCGGCGCGATGGTATGTGGGGACCGCTTCGGCAACACCGGCGAGTTCTTTCGTTGCTCCTACCACTCCTGGACCTTCCACCACGATGGCAGCCTGCGCAACATCCCGATGATGGAGTCGGGCTACGCCGGCACGCGCTGGGGCCGCGACAACCCGGACTGCCACATCAAGCCTGCGGCCCGCGTGGAGCGGTACCGCGGCTTCGTGTTCGCGAGCCTGGCCCAGGACGGGCCGACGCTGAAGGAGTTCCTGGGTGAATCGCGGATTGCCTTCGACGACATGTGCGACCGCGCGCCGGAGGGCGAGGTGGAAGTGGTGCCCAACTGCTTCCGCGTGATTCAGAACTCGAACTGGAAGATCTTCCTGGAGAACCAGCTCGACGCCCTGCATCCCTCGGTGACGCACCAGTCGACCGGCCGCGCCGCTCGCGACGTGGAGCTCGCCATCGAGAAGAAGACCGGCAAGGCGCCGCTGTCCTATCACATGCTGTCGGCCTTCGCGACCGTGACCATCGACAAATGGGACGCCTTCCAGACGCTCAACTACCCCAACGGCCACTGCATTCTGACCGGCTACATGGGGCTGCGCCCGAAGGACCCGGACACGCTCGAGTATGAGCGCACGATGGAGAAGGCCTACGGCAAGCAGCGTATGGAGGAGATCCTCGGCGTGAACATCCATCACGTGCTGATCTATCCGGGGTTGTCGGTGCAGTCGCCCTTGCAGCAGTTGCGCGCGGTGCGTCCCTTGGGAGTGGATCGGACGCTGACCGAAATCTGGCACTTCCGCCTCAAGGGTGCTCCGGAACCGATCTACCGTCGGGCGCTGGCCTACTACAACCTGGTCAACTCGCCCTCGACCATGATCAACGCCGATGACCTGGAGAACTTCTGGAAGTGCCACCAGGGCCTTTCGTCGGACGGCGGGGACTGGGTGAGCTTCCACCGCCACTATGGACGCGATATCGAGAAGGCGGGGATGGTGGAGACGGCGCCGGGCATGGGCACGTCCGAGGCGCCGATGCGCAACCAGATGAAGGCGTGGTCGC
>DAIQQA010000146.1:7438-12071 GCA_036787045.1 Burkholderiales bacterium
CAAGCGCTGGCAGGACTACGTCGACCTGTTCACCGAGGACGGGGTCTACTGGATGCCGGCGCGGCCGGAGGACACGACCTGGGACGGCGTGCCCTCGATCTTCGCCGAGGACAAGAACCTGATGACCGTACGCATGGGGCGGGTGCAGCATCCCGACGCCTGGTCGCAACGGCCGCTGTGGGGCACCAACCACGTGGTGGGCAACGTCATCCTGGAGCGGGTGGGCGCCAACGGCGACGTGGTGGTGCGCTCGCGCTTCCACATGATGGAGCTGCGGCGCGACAACGTGCGCCACTTCGCCGGCTCCTACGTCCATCACCTGAAGAAAACCAGCGACGGTTACCGCATCGAGCTGCAGCGCGTGGACATGACCAACGCGCAGGCGGCCTTCGATTACGTGCTTCAGGTCTGGGTTTGAGCCGCTTCCTCTCAAGCTTGAACCGCAGAGGACGCCGCGGACGCAGAGGAACCCCAGAATCCGGGTAGAGGTCGGCTATGCGGCCTGAAGAGGCCTCGCCCAGACCGATGTCCCGGACAGGAGTTCCATTACCTGTAGGTCTCACCGGCGGCTCGCGGCGCCCATCTCGGTTCTGGCTGTTCCTCCGCGTCCTCTGCGTCCTTATATGCGGTTCATGTGTTTCAAGGCGTTAGCCCGCTCAAGTGGGGGTCGCCCGCCTTGAAATCCCACCTCCGGCCCTGATATCGCTGACGTGTGCCGAAGCTCGTCGGCACCTGTCTAAGGGGAAGCAGCCGATGCGATCGCGCGATCCGCGCACCTGGATGTGGGCGCAAGCCCTGGAGATGCTGGAGCAGGCCGATCGCCTGCATCGGCAGTTCTTCGAGCCGGGACCGACCCGTGCGGCCGGTCCATGCTGGCAGCCGCCGATAGACGTCGTCGAAAGCGGGGGCGCGACCTGGATCCTGGTGGCGCTTCCGGGTGTGGCGAGCGGGCGCGTGCAGGTGTCCTTCGAGGGTGGTGTCCTGGTGGTACGCGGCGAGCGGCCCCTGCCGGCGGAGTACCACGAGGGGGCCATCCGTCGCCTGGAGCTGCCGTACGGGCGCTTCGAGCGTCGCATCGCCATTCCGTCCGGTCATTTCGAGCTGCACGAGCAACGTTTCGAGAACGGCTGTCTGGTTCTCGGCCTGCGCCGCGCCGCCTGAGGAAACCTTCATGACTTACGCTGTGGACCAATATCAGCCTCGCCCCGAGTCGCAGCCCGCACCTTCCTCCGGTTCGGCAGGTGCGCTCCAACTCCCTGAGGACGCGCTCATCGTGGTGCCGATGCGCAACCTCGTGCTGTTCCCGGGCATGATCCTGCCGCTGACCATCGGTCGCGAGGGCTCGATCGCCGCCGCTCAACAGGCCGTCAAGGGCGAGCGACCCGTCGGGCTGCTCCTGCAGAAAGAGGCCACCAACGACAACCCCGCTCCCGAGGATCTCTACCAGGTGGGCACGGTGTCGCAGGTGCTGCGCTACATCACCACTCAGGACGGCGGCCACCATCTGATCGCGCAGGGGCAGGAGCGCTTCCGCGTCAAGGAGTTTCTGCCGGGCTATCCGTTCCTGGTCGCGCGCGTGGAGCGTTTTGCCGACGGCGTGGGCGCAAGCCAGGACGTGGAGGCGCGCTTCCTGCAGCTCAAGAAGCGGGCCGCCGAAGTGCTCGAGCTGCTGCCGCAGACGCCGCAGGAGCTGGTCTCGGCGGTGGAGACGTTCACCTCGCCCGGCGCGCTTGCCGACATGGTTGCGGGCTTCATGGACATCCGGCCGGCCGAGAAGCAGGAGCTGCTGGAGACTCTCAATGTCCAGGTGCGGCTCGACAAGGTGCTGTCGCTGCTGTCGCACCGGATCGAGGTGCTCAAGCTCTCGCGCGAGATCGACGAGCGCACCAAGGAGACGATGGACAAGCGCCAGCGCGAGTTCATCCTGCGCGAGCAGCTCAAGACCATCCAGAAGGAGCTGGGTGAGGGCGAGGAGAGCGGGGGAGCCGAGATCCAGGAGCTGGAAAAGGCCATCGCCGAGGCCGGCATGCCGGAGGAGGTGGAGAAGCATGTCCGCAAGGAGCTCAAGCGCCTGCAGCGCATGCCCGAGGCGTCGACCGAGTACTCCATGGCGCGCGGCTACCTCGACTGGCTGATCGAGCTACCCTGGAAGATCGAAGGTGAGGCGCAAATCGATCTGGCGCAGGCCCGGCGCATCCTCGACGAGGATCACTTCGGCCTGGAGAAGATCAAGAAGCGCATCCTCGAGTTTCTGGCTGTGCGCAAGCTCAATCCGCAGGGCAAGTCGCCCATCCTCTGCTTCGTCGGTCCGCCCGGCGTGGGCAAGACCTCGCTCGGCCAGAGCATCGCCAAGGCGCTGGGCCGCAAGTTCGCGCGCGTCTCGCTGGGCGGTGTGCACGACGAGTCGGAGATCCGCGGTCACCGCCGCACGTACGTCGGCGCGCTGCCGGGCAACATCATCCAGTCGATCAAGAAGGTGGGCAGCCGCGACTGCGTGATGATGCTGGACGAGATCGACAAGCTGGGCGCCGGCGGCTTCCAGGGCGACCCGTCCTCGGCGCTGCTGGAAGTGCTCGATCCCGAGCAGAACCACAGCTTCCGCGACGCCTACCTGGGAGTGCCGTTCGACCTGTCGCGCGTGACCTTCATCGCCACCGCCAACATGCTCGACACTATCCCTGGGCCACTGCGCGACCGCATGGAGGTGATCCAGCTCCCCGGCTACACGCAGGAGGAGAAGCTGCAGATCGCGCGCAAGTACCTGGTCAAGCGCCAGATGGAGCAGAACGGGCTGGCGCCGGAGAAGTTCGCGATCAGCGACGCGGCGATCACGGCCGTGATCCGCGACTACACGCGCGAGGCGGGCGTGCGCAACCTGGAGCGCGAGCTCGGGTCGATTGCACGCGGCGCAGCCGTGCGCATCGCGGAAGGCACGGTGGAGCGCGTGCAGGTGGACGCGGCCGACCTGGAGGGGTTGCTCGGTCCGGGCAAGTTCGAGTCCGAGCTTGCTGCCCGCACTGCGGTTCCGGGAGTGGCGACCGGGCTGGCCTGGACCCCGGTGGGCGGCGACATCCTGTTCATCGAAGCGAGCCGCACGCCCGGCAACGGCCGGCTGATCCTGACCGGCCAGCTCGGCGACGTGATGAAGGAAAGCGCACAGGCGGCGCTGACGCTGGTGAAGTCGCGCGCCGATTCGCTGGGCATCGACGTCGGGTCGCTGGAGAAATCCGACGTGCACGTGCACGTACCGGCCGGCGCCATCCCCAAGGACGGGCCGAGCGCGGGCGTGGCCATGTTCATGGCGCTCGCCTCGCTGCTGACCGAGCGCACCGTGCGCAACGACACGGCCATGACCGGCGAGATCAGCCTGCGCGGGCTCGTGCTCCCGGTGGGCGGGATCAAGGAGAAGGTACTCGCAGCCATGCGCGCCGGCATCACTGCCGTGATGCTGCCCAAGCGCAACCAAAAGGATCTGCAGGACGTGCCGGAGGAAGCACGCCAGAAGCTCAGCTTTGTCTGGCTGGAAACCGTGGACGACGCGGTGAGCTTTGCGCTGGCCGACAGCAACCAGGCCCCCGCGCCGCAGCCTGTGCTGGCGGATTAGTGCGCGGCAAGCCTCCCTCTCCCGTTGCGACAGCAATCGGTGAGGGGAAGGCCGCTGGTAGGTGGTGCCTGGTTCTCGGGGATCACCGCCGCGGCGGCAGCACCAGCGACGGCCACGCCTCCACCCCGAGGAACTCATCGGGTTCCAGCAGCACGACAGCCTTGCTGGCCAGTTCACGCGCCGTAGGCGATGCGCGAGCCTTCAAATAGCGCTGCAGGACTTCGAGGGGATCCTCACCCGGCGTCGCATTCAGCGAGCGCCCCTGCAATTCGACGCGCAATCCCCTGTAGCTGTCCGGCAAGCTCGGGCCGCGGCCGAACTTCGACTCGCCATAGTCCAGATGCGAGACGTGCTGAGGGGGGAACGGCGCCTCGGAGTTCTCGGCATAGAACGTAACCACCTTGAACTCGTCCACGCCCGTGATGCCGTTGAGGTAGTGCAATGCGCCGTCTCCGCACAGAGCCGCGCACAGCACGCTCTTGCGATAGAGGATGGCCCACTCCGGATGGCGTGCGAAGAAGTCCTCGCGTTCTTCCCGGGCGAGGCGGATGAGACGCTTGAGGTCGGTCCGGGTGATACGGGCGTAGGAGCGAGTTTCGGCCATGCAGCGGCTACTATACGGCAGGCCGCTCGCCAACGGCATAGGCGCACAGGCATAGACCGGCAGCGGCAGGAACGCTTGTTTCGGCGGGAAGTGACAGGTCAGCCGCCGGTCGAGCGAGCAACCGGGACGCGCCGCCTGTTGTATGCTCGGCGTTGGGGAGCAAGAGAGTGCCCATGACAGGATCAATGCCCATGAGACCCATACTGCTTTTCATCGCCGCCATGCTGACTTCCAGCTCCGCTTTCGCCGCCGCCTGCCCCGCGCTGCTCGACCACCGGTTCAAGACCGTGCAGGGCAAGGAAGTCGACCTGTGCGAATACGCCGATCGGCCTATCCTGGTGGTGAACACCGCCAGCCGCTGCGGCTTCACGCCGCAGTTCACCAAGCTCCAGGAGATGTACCAGCAATACCAGTCGAAGGGCCTG
>DAIQQA010000298.1:0-3316 GCA_036787045.1 Burkholderiales bacterium
AGATCGCAGGGTACGCGTGTTTGCATCCAGCGTGCGCTTCGCGAGACGTGTGACCCCTGTCAGCAGCCACGTGGACGGAGTGCGCGGCCCGAGCTCGCTTTGATCTTCCTGTTGCAATCGTTGCCGCTTCGCATCGCACAGGTGAGCATCGCCCAACAACAAAGGAGACCTGTTGCATGGCCTATGTGGACACGTCGGTGTATCGACGTATTGCCCGAGATGAACCCGGCTCGGCCCAGTCGGCGCCCGCAGTCGATCTGTCTCGCGAAGCTGTCCGCCTCCTTCTGGCACTCGATGCGGTCCGCTCGATCCGCGCGCTCCCCACGAGATACCCCCACATCCTGAACCGGCTGGCGAGCATCTGGAGCCAGGCTGCGGAGGTCGAGCGCTATCTCGCCGAGTTGCTCTTGACCTCCAGAAGTGGCCGGCAGGGGTTCCCGTTGGTCGTCGTTACCGAGCTCACGCTCCTGCGGGGCAGGAACGCCAAGCGGTTGCCACCCGTCAAGCAGGATGTCTGGATGGAAGCGATGCTCCGCTAGTCAAGGCTCGACCGCTACACCATCTATCTCAAGGAGACCTCGACTTCGATCCGGTGCCGTCAGAAGCGCCGGCGTAGTCGCAACACAGCCATGATCGAGAAGCTCGTAACTGTAGTCTTTGTCCTGGCCCTCACAGCGCTGCTGGCCAGCTCGTTCTCCGTCCCCGTGTCGCAGCCGGAGCGGCCCGAGCAGTCCTGCTATCGGTCCTTGGCGGGGAGCGGGTGGTTGTGCGCATGGGAACCGAGCCCCGGCGAGAAGTGCTGGCAAACCAGCTTCGGCTCCGGGTGCAGCAGGCTGCCCGCTGCGCGGTCCGAGACGACCGATGTGATGACTCCCGAGCGAGCAACACCACGCACGACCCGGGCGAAGCGCGTCGAGCGCTTGGCGGACGCATCGCGAGCTGGCGCCGTGCAGTAGGATCAGCCGGGTTCGCGTCCCCGACATTCTGCGGCCGCAACGTGCCGTGGAAGGGCTAGGAGTCTGCGCGGCAGAAGGGTTTGAGGCGCAGACTCCAAGTGCTCGGAAGCTTCACAGCGGCCTCCTGCGTCGCTGAAGGAACCCCACCGGCCGGTTGCATGGTTGCAGGTGTGACGTCGTCGCCGCACTGGTGGCCGCCGCTTCCTCGCATTGCGGTTTCGCAGGCTTTTTGATAGCGTCCCCCGGAGTCACCGGTCCGCCGCGCGTGGACCCTCAAACTCTCGGAGCGCAAACATGGCCGCAGCACGCGTAGGTTTTATCGGTGTCGGCACGATGGGCGGCAGGATGGCGGGCCGGCTGCTCGATGCCGGGTTCGAGCTCGTGGTCTACGACACGAGCGAGAGCGCCCTGGCGCCGTTGCTTGCGCGTGGGGCACAGCGAGCGGGTTCGCCGGCTGAGGTTGCGTCTCTCGCTGAGACCGTGCTGGCGAGCTTGCCGACACCGGCAGTGGTGCGCGCCGTTGCACTAGGAGAGAACGGCGTCGTGGCAGGCTCGCGCGCGCGAGCCTTTGTCGACCTATCGACTACCGGCCCTCGAGTCGCAATCGAAGTGGCCAAGGCTCTCGCGGCCAAAGGGATTGTCGGGGTGGACGCGCCGGTGAGCGGCGGCCCGACCGGCGCCCAGAACGGTACGCTTGCCGTGATGGTGTCCTGCCCGCCGGATCTCTTCGCGCGGTTGGAGCCGATTCTCCGCGTCTTCGGCAAGGCATTCCTGGTCGGCGAGCGCCCCGGTATGGGACAAACCATGAAGCTGGCCAACAATCTCCTGTCGGCCACCGCTCTGGCGATCACCTCCGAGGCGATGGTCATGGGTGCGAAGGCCGGCCTGGATCCACGCGTGATGCTGGACGTGATCAACGCGGGGAGCGGGCGCAACAGCGCCACGCAGGACAAGTTTCCCCGCACGGTGCTGCCGCGCACCTTCGACTTCGGGTTCCCCAACGAGCTGCTCTACAAGGACGTCAAGCTCTGCCTCGACGAGGGCGAGGCGCTCGGCGTGCCCATGCTGGTCGGCAATGCCGTCGCCCAGCTCCTCGCCGTGGCCAAGGCGCGTCAAGGGCCCAAGGCGGATATCAGCACCATCGTGCGGTGCGTGGAGGAGTGGGCCGGCGTCGAGGTCAAGGCGCTTTGAACCGCCAAGGCACCAAGAACGCCGAGAGAAACCAACCGCACTGACCACGAAGGACACGAAGGAACACGAAGGAAACCCACGCAACCGAGGATGCCGAGCACCAGCGGAGCGAAGGGACAGACGCTCTCCTTCGTGTTCCTTCGGTCCTTCGTGGTGGATGCGTCTGTCGCTCTTCAGTTACTGCAGCCGCGGATCCGCGTCGAGCCGCACCACAATCCCCTCCAGCTCCGGTCGCGGCGCCGGATAGCGCTTCAGCACCAGCGGATCGTGCCCCGGGATCACATGATCCGGCGAGCTCGCGAGCTCCAGGCAGCGCTTGTGACCCTCCAGCATATCGCCGACGTTGTAGACGACCGGGAACGGCCGGCCCTGGTTCATGTTGGCGTAAAGGTGTGTGGCGTCGGAGGCCAGAACGACCCATCCGCGCCGGGTCCACGCACGCACGATCTGTAGCCCCATGGTGTGCCCGCCCACGTGGTGAACGGTGAGCCCCGGTGCGATCTCGTCGACGCCATCGTGGAACACCACCTTGCCGGCGAACACACGGTGCACCATCGCCGCCACGTCCTCTGGATAGAAGGGATAGCGCATAGCGGGGTGACACATGTAGCGGCCGGTGGCATAGATCATCTCCTTGTCCTGGAGGTGATAGCGCGCGTTGGGGAACAAGGTGTGATTGCCGACATGATCGTAGTGCATATGACTCACGATCACGTCCTCCACCTTGGCGGGATCGATGCCGATCAGCTTCAGCCCGTCGCCGGGACTGCGCAGGAACTCGCGCTTGCGCCGCTGCGCTACTTCGGCGTCGAACCCGGTGTCGAAGACGAAGGTGCGCTTCGCGCCGACGATGGCCCAGACGAAGTAGTCGAGCGGCATCGGGCCGTTGTGAGGGTCCCCGCCGATGAAGTTCTCGCTGGCGGGCCGATCGTGGTGCGCGTAGCGGATGGCGTACAGCTCGTAGGTGTCTGGGGACGACATTCGAATCCTCCTTCCGATCTTCGATCTCCAACCCCGCAAAGCAACAGAGCGCACTGGTCCGCACGGCGTGCAGGCGGAGGGTAAGGAAACATCGTGTGGCGCGCACCGCCCCGTCACGCTTCGCGTGCCACGTCTCCTCGGGCAGGCTCCCACCACCCCGTCACGCTGCGCGTGCCACCCCTCCTCGG
>DAIQQA010000299.1:0-3307 GCA_036787045.1 Burkholderiales bacterium
GCGCAAGTCGATCAGGCTATAGATGGTCTTTTTAAGCGGTGCCAGCTCCCGGGTGGTCGGCGTCAACTATCCCGTCCTCTCGGCGTCAATTATCCTGGCCGCTGTGACGGGAGTGGAATGAGCTATTTTTTGGGTTTGGTTTCAGCCTTTACGTCGTGACCACGTTCTGAACGGGCTACCTTGCGCCGGTAGCTCTCGACGTTCATCTCCAGAATCGTGGCGTGGTGCACTAGTCGATCCACGGCCGCCAGCGTCATCGCCGCATCGGGGAAGATGCTGTCCCAGGCCGAGAAGGGCTGGTTGGCCGTGATGGCGATGCTGCGTCGCTCATAGCGCTCGGCAATGAGCTCGAAGAGCACGCTGGTCTCGGCTTGGTCACGGCGCACGTAGCTGATGTCATCGAGCACCAGCAGGTCGAAGCGATCCAGCTTGGCCAGTTCTGCGGGCAAGCGCAGATCGCGGCGGGCGGCCTGCAGGCGCTGCACCAGATCACTGGTGCGGGTGAACAGCACCCGCCAGCCACGATCGATGAGCGCGTGCCCGATGCCGCTGACCAGGTGGCTCTTGCCCACGCCCGGAGGACCGAACAGCAGCAGGTTGGCGCCTTTCTCGAGCCAGGCGTCGCCTTCGGCGAGCGCGTTGACGTGGGCCTTGGACACGCTGGGCAGCTGCTCGAAGTCGAAGCTGGCGAGCGTCTTGTCGGCCGCGAGGTTGGCTTCCAGCCGGTGACGGGCCAGACGCCGCTGCTCGCGCTCGGCGATCTCGTGCTCGAGCAGCACCGCGAGCAGCTGCTCGGCGCGCCAACCTTCCCGGTCGGACTGTGCCGCGATAGCTTCCCATACCCGTTTCAGGGTCGGCAGGCGCAACTCGGTGAGCATGATCGGCAGGCGGACGCCCTCGGCGCTTAACGCGACGGGGGCGCTCATGCCACCTCCATCAGGGCGTCGTAGGCGGCCAGAGCAGGCAAGGCCACTGACACCGCCGGCAGGGCGGCTTGGCGCGGGGCGAACTCTTGCTGGAGTCCAGACAGATCGGGCAACTCCTCGCGCTGGACGATCTGGGCCAGACGTAGCGCCAGCGCGACTTCACAACCGTGGTTGGCGGCCAACTCGAGCAGCCCGATCATGATCGCGGCGGCTTGCCGCTCGGGCAGCCCCGCGATCAGCCGCTGCCAGGTCAAGGCATACTCGCTGCGCGGAAACAGCGCATCGCGCAGCCGCCAGCGCACCAGCGCCCCCGGCTTGCGCTTGAGCGCGGGCAACAGGTGCCGGTAGTCGATCACCCGGGCGCGCTGGGCACCGGGGGCCGGCCGCGCACGCACGGTATCGAGCACGCGATGCTCACCGAGGTAGGCCTCGATACGCTCCTCGAACACGCGCACCTTGAGCCGCTGCCCAATCAGCCGTGCGGGCACCGAGTAGACCCCCTTCTTGACCGAGATCAGGGCGAACTTGGTCACCCGCGCATCGAGCTCCTCGAAGTCGCTGGTGCGCCGTGCCGGCAGCCCCTGCAAACAGGCCCGCTCAACGGCCAGCGCCTTGGCCACCCGTGCGTTGGCGCGTGCCACGATCTCGGCCAGGAACCCACGGTAGTCGGGCAGGCTGGCAAACTCGCGACTGCCGCGCAACAGCAACGCCTGTTCGACGAAGTGCTTCAAGGTCCCCTGGCGCGCTTCGATGGCCCCGTTCTCGTGGCTGGCACCGCGATTGTTGCGACTGGCGCGCATGCCGTAGACCTGACACAACTGCGCATAGCGCTGGGTCAGCTGCTCTTGCTCGGCCAGGTTGTTGAACGCCGCCGAGAGGCTGTCGGTGCGATGCTCCACCGGTACCCCGCCCAGGGCCCACAACGCGTTCTGCAAGCCCCGCGACAGCGCCACGAAGCTCTCCCCGCCCAAGATCACCTCGGCGTGACGCCAACCCGAATAGGCCAGTGCAAACTGATACAGCCGGTGATCCAGCGGCTCACCGGCGATGCTCACCCCCAGCTCGCTCGCCTCGGTGAAATCCGACAGACCCAGCCGCCCGGGCTCATGGGCCTGCGCAAAGAACACTTCGCGCTCCGCGCCGGCGAGCGCCCGCCATTGGCGCACGCGCCGCTGCAGCGTGCGCAGCACCCCATTGCCGAAGCGCCCCGGATGACGGCGCTGGAGCTCCTCCAGGAGTGTCACCGCGGTCAAACCTGGTGCGGCCCCGAGCAGCGGCACGATCTCGGCTTCCCACACCTGCGCCAGCGGATCGCTGCGGGTGCGCCAATGGCGCGGCTCGCGCTGGGAGGGTAACCGGCTACTGCGCTCGATGCGCCGCGCCGTGCGAACGCTGATACCGACTTTGGCCGCTGCGACCTGCTGATTGAACTGCCGACGAAGTTGCTTGTACTTGTTCACCTGATGATCCGTGATGCACCTGCCGGGCATCGCAATTCCCCGTTCTTGTTGTACAGGGAATCACTGTAAGCCCCGTCACCTGAGTGCACCCGGCGGCTGCCCTCAACCGGCCAAGACAGTCGTCGCCGACCGGCCAGGATAATTGTCGCTAACCACATCCTGGACAATCACCCCGGCTACATCGGTTGGCAGGAGTATCTGGAAATCCAGGCGATTCTGGAGTCCAATGGCGCGATGCGAGACAGCACCGGCCCGGGGGCACCCAAGCGCGGCGCTGCCCTGTTGGCGGGGCTGCTGCGCTGTGGGCAATGTGGGCGCAGGCTGTACGTGGCCTATGGAGGCAATGGTGGGCGTGTGCTCAGGTATGCCTGCCAGGGTGGGCGCGTGGATCGGGGCAGCGCGGCGTGTATGAGCTTGGGGGGGGTGCGCATCGACCAACTCGTGTGCGCACAGGTCATCGAAGCGATCCGGCCCGCGGCAGTCGAAGCGGCGCTGCGCGCGCTCGGGCAGGCCAACGATGAGCAGGCAGACAAACGCCGCTGCATCGAGTTGGCACTGGAGAAAGCGCGCTACGAGGGCGCCAGGGCGCAGCGCCAGTATGACTTGGTCGACCCGGCAAATCGGTTAGTCGCTGGCGAGTTGGAGCAACGCTGGAATGGCGCGCTGACGCGTGTGGCCGAGCTCGAAGCCCAACTCGGAGAACTCGATTGCGCGCGTGTGTCTTTGAGCGAAGCGCAACAGCGCCGGCTGTCCGAACTTGGTGAGGATCTGGACTGCCTGTGGAATCATCCGGCCACATCCAGCGAACTGAAGAAGCGCATCGTGCGCACCGTGCTGCATGAGATCGTCATCGCCGAGGATGCGCAGCGTCACGAGCGCGTTCTACATGTGCACTGGAAGGGCGGCGTGCACACCGAGCTT
>DAIQQA010000147.1:0-11915 GCA_036787045.1 Burkholderiales bacterium
CGAAGCTCGGCTCACCACTACATCACATCTTGGCATCAGTGGAGCTAAATGGATAGCCCTTATGCACGTACAGCCACGCGACGAAGGTCAAGAGATTGGCAAAACCGCGCTCGGCGTACGCGCGCAGCAGGTGCCAGGCCCCCGTCCATTTCTCCTTGCTCCACACCGTGATGAGCGTCACGCTCGGCCTTCCACCGAGCACTGCGGCCAGCCGCACCTTCTCGGCCCGCTTCCCTTGTAAGGGCGCTTGTCCGCGTGGATGCTCCCCCTTGTCCTGTCACCAAGGGGCGCCGAAACACGGTAGTCTTGCCGTCGTGTTCTGCATACCCTGGCTTCTTCGGCTGTTGCTGGCAGTCGCGCTCGCCTTGCCGGCGGCGGCTGGGGCGCTGCCGAGCTACGACGAAGTGCGCGAGGGCTGGACAAGCACCGAAGGCGTGCTGCTCGACCGCCACGGCGAGGTGATCCACGAGCTGCGCGTGGACATGCACGGCCGGCGGCTGGACTGGGTCAAGCTGGAAGACGTCTCGCCGGCGTTCATCCAGACGGTGATCCGCGCGGAAGACAAGCGCTTCTACAAGCACAGCGGCGTGGACTGGCTGGCGCTCGGGGATGCCGCATTCGACAACCTGTTCTCGTCACGCACGCGCGGCGCCAGCACGCTGTCGATGCAGGTCGCCGCGATGCTCGAAGCGAGCCTGAAGCGCCGGCACGGCCATCGCACCGTCGGCCAGAAGTGGGACCAGATCCAGGCGGCGCGCGAGCTGGAGACGAAGTGGAGCAAGCGGCAGATTCTCGAGACCTATCTGAACCTGTCCGCTTTTCGCGGTGAGGTGCAGGGCGTAGGCGCGGCCGCGCGGGCGCTGTTCGACAAGCTGCCCAGCGGCCTCGACGAGAAGGAGTCCCTGCTCCTGGCGGTGCTGCTGCGTGGACCCAACGCCACGCCGGAGACAGTGGCCAGGCGTGCCTGTGCAGTGGCCGAGTCCTTCGATCCGCCGCACAGCTGCGACGGCGTGGCGGAGCTTGCGGCGGAGCGCCTGGCCGCGGCGCCCGACCTCAGGCCGTCGGCGGCGCTGGCCCCGCACGTTGCGCGCGAGCTGATCACGCCCGAAGCGCCGCGGGTGACCTCCACCCTGGACGGCAAGCTGCAGGCGTTCACGCTGGAGGCGGTCCAGCGCCAGCTCGCCCAGCTCGATGCGCAGAACGTGGCCGACGCCGCAGTCCTGGTCGCGGACAACGCTACTGGCGAGGTGCTGGCCTATGTCGGTAACTCCGGTGCGCAGTCCAGCGCCCGCTTCGTGGACGGTGTGCGGGCGGCACGCCAGGCCGGGTCGACGCTGAAGCCGTTTCTATACGAGCTGGCGATCGAGCAGCGCCTGTTGACCGCGGCCTCGCTTCTGGACGACTCGCCGGTGAACATCGTCACCCCGGGCGGGCTGTACGTGCCGCAGAACTACGACCGCGACTTCAAGGGTCTGGTGAGCCTGCGCACAGCGCTATCGAGCTCGCTGAACGTGCCGGCGGTGCGCACGCTGACCTTGGTGGGCACCGTCCCGTTCGCCGAGAGGCTGCGCGCGCTCGGGTTCGATTACGTTACGCAGCCTGGCGACTACTACGGGTACGCGCTCGCTCTGGGCTCGGCGGAGGTGAGCCTGTGGCAGCTCGCCAACGCCTACCGGGCGCTGGCGCAAGGCGGCGTCGTCTCACCTTTGTATCTGCTTCCCGGCGAGCGCAGCCGCGGCAGGCGCGTGCTGGACCGTCCCGCTAGCTTCATCGTGACGGACGTTCTGGCCGACCGGCTCGCGCGCAGCATCACTTTCGGCCTCGACAACGCGCTGGCCACGAGGTACTGGGCCGCGGTAAAGACGGGGACGAGCAAAGACATGCGCGACAACTGGTGCGTGGGGTTCTCCAGCCGCTACACGGTCGCGGTGTGGGTCGGCAATTTCGACGGGAGCGCCATGTGGGACGTGTCCGGCATCACCGGCGCCGCGCCCCTCTGGCTGGAGATCATGAACCATCTGCATGCGAGCATACCCAGTCCGCCGCCGCAGGCCCCACCTGGGCTGGAACGCGCAACCGTGACCTTCGACGGCGGGCTCGAGCCGCAGCGTGAGGACTGGTTCCTGGCTGGGACAGTCGTGACCGAGGTGGCGCCGAAGCCGCCGGGCCCCGGGCGCGCAGCGATCCTGTACCCGGCCGATGGACAGATCATCGCCATCGATCCCGACATTCCGGCGGACTCGCAGCGCGTGCAGTTCCAGGCCGAGTCAGCGCCGTCCGGCGCCAGCTGGCGGCTCGATGGTGCGCTCGTGGCCGCGGCCGGTGAGGTGTTCTGGGCGCCCGCACCCGGCCGGCACCGGCTTACCCTGCTCGACGCCGACGGGCGCGAGCTCGACGCGGTGGAGTTCGAGGTACGGGGCAGCCCGATTGCGGCCCCGGCACCCGCACCCTGAGCCGGCGTTATCGCGAGGCTGTGATCAAGCTTGAACCACGGAGGACACGGTGGACACGGAGGAAGAAACTCGACAGATACCGGTAGAATCCTGGCTTCGCATATTCGAGCCCTGCAGGACCTGGACATGACGAGCCTTCGATTGCTGCTGATCACGCTGGTGGCGGTCTTCTGCGCCGGGGCGCTTGCCGCCCAGCAGAAGCCCTATGCCGAGATACCACTGCACAAACAGGGCGGCATCGACTACGTGTCGGGCGGCGTGACCGACGACGAGCGCAAAGAGATGCGGCGCATCTCCAACAAGTATCCGATGCAGCTCGTTTTCATCGCGGGCGAGAACACGCAGCCGATACAGGGCGTGAAGGTCACCGTCAGGGATATCAAGGGCGCCCCGCTGATCGAGGCGGTGGCAGACGGGCCGTACTTTTTCTTCAATCCGCCCTCCGGTCGCTGGACCATGGACGCCGAATACGCCGGCGAAGTCGTGTCGCGCACCGTCGATCTGATCGGCCGCCGCTACATCCTGCTGGAGTTCAAGTTCAAGAGCGAATAGCCAGGAGAAATCCGGGCTAGAATGCCCGCGCCGGCCTCGAGCGGTCGGAATAACCCGCAATCCACGCGCTATAACCACAACCCAGAGGAGGACCCGCCTTGGCCACGGCCACTTATACCCCGGAGTTCGAGAAGGCGACCTTCGACAAGGTCGCGTGGAAGCTGATCCCGTTCCTGTTCATCTGCTACATCGTCGCATTCCTCGACCGCGTCAACGTCGGTTTCGCCAAGCTGCAGATGGCGCCCGAGCTGCAGTTCAGCGATGCGGTCTACGGCTTCGGCGCCGGCATCTTCTTCATCGGCTACTTCATCTTCGAGGTGCCGAGCAACGTCATCCTGGAGCGGGTGGGGGCCCGCATGTGGATCGCGCGCATCATGATCACCTGGGGGATCATCTCCTCGGCCTTCATGTTCACCAACGCCATCCACTGGGGGTCGATCGCGGCGATGTTCAACTGCACGGACGCGGAGTTCACCTTCTACGTGCTGCGCTTCCTCTTGGGTGTGGCCGAGGCGGGCTTCTTCCCGGGCATCATCCTGTATCTGACCTACTGGTTCCCGGGCTCGCGCCGCGCCAAGATGGTCGCCATGTTCATGACCGCGATCGCGATCTCCAACGTGGTCGGCTCGCCGATCTCCGGCGGGATCATGCAGTACATGGACGGGTTCAACGGCTGGCGCGGCTGGCAGTGGCTGTTCCTGCTGGAGGGCATCCCCTCGGTGATCATCGGTGTGCTGGTATTCGTGCTGCTGCCCGACGGGCCGAGGAAGGCGCGCTGGCTGACGCCGCAGGAGCAGGACCTGGTCGTGCAGCGGGTGCACGACGAGGAGGCGCACAAGCAGGACCTGGGTCAACGACACAGCTTCATGGACGCCTTCCGCGACACCCGGGTGTGGGCGCTGGCCGTGGTGTACTTCTGCGGCGTGGTGTGCTTCTATGCAGTGAACTTCTGGATGCCGACGATCATCCAGGAGCTGGGCATCGACAAGCAGGATTTCTTGAAGGTCGGCCTGCTCAGCATGATCCCGTGGGGCGCCGCGGCAATCGCGATGGTGCTGTGGGGGCATCACTCGGACAAGACCGGCGAGCGGCGCTGGCACTCGGCGGCCGGGCTATGCATGTCGATGGTCGGGCTGCTGATGCTGGCGACCGTCGGTCATGCGCCAATTCCATCTATGATAGCGCTGACGCTGGTCACCTGCGGCCAACTGGCGTGGGTCGCGACGTTCTGGTCGCTACCCACCGCCTTCCTGTCGGGCACGGCGGCGGCGGCGGGCATCGCCTGGATCAACTCGGTGGGCAATCTCGGGGGACACTTCGGCCCGGACCTGATCGGGCGCATCCGCATGGTGACCGGCGGAGCGAGCGAGGCGGCGTTCTTCGCTCTCGCCGCAGTCGCCCTGCTCGGCGCGTTGATCATCATCTTCCTGCCGGGGACGCAACGCAAAACCGCTTCGACGCCGACCGCCCAGTGAGGCCCGGCGCAGACCGCCGCGGCGCGGCACACGCTGGTTGATCCAGGTCAAGCGGCAGGCCCGGCCCGGGGCTAACCTCGCTGGGTCGGGCCTGCCATCGCGGGCTCGCGTTTAACGGGGGGTTCCCATGACTGTCAACGTCGGAAGCGCCGACCGGATCATCCGGATCGTTGCGGGACTTGCCATTCTCAGCCTGCTGTTCTTCCTGGAGGGCAATGCCCGCTGGTGGGGTTTGATCGGGATCGTGCCCCTGGTGACGGGACTGGTGCGCTGGTGCCCGGCGTACTCGCTGCTGGGCCTGAACAGCTGCGGCACCAAGGCGGCCTGACGGCCGCGGGCCAGCGGCCAGGCGGTCGGCCGGGGAGCACGCGATGACTCGAGCCCAACCCGTCATCGATGCCCCGGCCTGCTATCACTGCGGGCTGCCGGTTCCCGCCGGCAGCCGGTTCGTCGCTGTCATCGATGGCGCCCAACGCTCGATGTGCTGTGCGGGCTGCCAGGCGGTGGCCGAGGCCATTGCTGGCGAGGGTCTGACTTCCTACTACCGCAGCCGCAGCGCCTACGCCGCCCGCCAGCAGGAGGCGACGAGCGACGATCTGGCACTGTACGATCTGCCCGAGGTACAGCGCGATTTCGTGCGCGACATCGACGGGGCACGCGAGGCGACGCTCATCCTCGAGGGTATCACCTGTGCCGCCTGCATCTGGCTGAACGAGCGGCATCTCGCCGGGCTGCCTGGCGTCCAGGCTGTCGAGATCAACTATACGACGCACCGCGCACGCGTGCGCTGGGATCCCGCACTGGTGAGCCTGTCCGCGATCCTTGCCGCGGTGTCGGCGATTGGCTATCGAGCCTTCCCTGCCACCGGGAGCAGCGCCGAGCAGGCGCGCAGGCGCGAGAGCCGCACAGCGCTATGGCGCCTGTTCGTCGCTGCGTTCGGCATGATGCAGGTGATGATGTACGCCGTTCCCACCTACCTGGCCCAGGACGGCAGCATGAGCCGCGACATCCTCGCGCTCATGCACGTGGCGAGCCTCATCCTTACCGTTCCAGTGATCTTCTATTCAGCTGCGCCGTTTCTTCTGGGGGCCTGGCGCGATCTGAAGCTGCGGCGGCTGGGCATGGACGTGCCGGTTGCGCTCGGCATCGGCGTGGCGTTCGCCGCCAGCACCTACGCGACCTTTGCTGGAGTCGGCGAGGTGTACTTCGACTCCATCGCGATGTTCGTGTTCTTCCTCCTGTGCGCACGCTACCTGGAGATGCGGGCGAGGCAGAAGGCGGCGGCCAGCCTGGAGTATCTCGAGCGGGCGCTGCCCCTGGCCGCGCACCGCCTGCGCGACTACCCGGCCAGCCGGGACACGGACGAGGTACCGGCCGTTTCGCTCAAGCCCGGCGACTGGGTGCTGGTCAAGCCGGGCGAAGCGGTTCCCGCCGATGGGGTGCTGGTGGACGGAGAGACCGAAACCGACGAGTCCCTGCTGAGCGGCGAGAGCCGGCCGGTGGTGAAGCGAGTCGGCATGCCGCTGGTGGCCGGTGCGGTGAACCGCTTGAGCCCTGCGATCCTGCGGGTCGAGCAGGTCGGGGAGGCCACCCGCGCGTCGCACATCCGCCGTCTGACCGAGCGCGCCGCGGCGCAGCGCCCCCCCCTCGTGGAAATTACCGACCGCATCGCCGCCTGGTTCGTGGCCGGTGTGCTGGCGGTGGCGGCAGCGACCGCACTGTTCTGGGTTAGCACGGATGGATCGCGCGCGCTATGGGTCACGGTGGCCGTGCTGGTGGTGACCTGTCCTTGCGCGCTCTCGCTTGCTACGCCCACTGCGCTGGCGGTGTCGATCGGGACCCTGGCCCGGCGTGGCGTCGTCGCCACGCGGGGCCATGCCATCGAGGCGCTGTCGCGCGTGACGCATGTCGTGTTCGACAAGACCGGAACGCTGACGCAGGGGCGACTCACCATGGTGGCCTTTGAGCCTCTGGGCGGGGTGACGCGGGGGCAGGCACTGGCGCTGGCTGCTGCGCTGGAGCAGGGATCGGAGCATCCCATCGCCAGCACCATCCAGGCAGCGGCTGCCGCGGAAGGAGTGATGGCGCCCACGCCCGTGGCGGTGCGCACCGTCGCCGGGTCGGGTGTGGAGGGTCGCATCGACGGTGTCCTGCATCGCATCGGCAATGCGGAGTTTGTCTCCGCGTTGACGGGCACGCCCGCGCCCCCACGCGACTTCGCGGCGGCGACACCGGTCTGGCTCGGCCACGAGCGCGGCTGGCTGGCGGCGCTCACCTTTACCGATTCGCTGCGACCCGACGCTGCGCAGGTGATCGCGGCACTGCAGACGGCCGGCAAGCGCATCATCATCCTGAGCGGAGACGAGCCGGTTGTCGTGCGGGCGATAGCCGAGCGCTTGGGCGTTGCGGATGTGGAAGGGGGCCTGCCCCCGGAGGCCAAGCATGCCCGTGTGCGGGCGCTGCAGGAACAGGGGGCCGTGGTCGCGATGGTCGGCGACGGGGTCAACGATGCGCCGGTCCTCGCCCAGGCGCAGCTTTCGATTGCCATGGGGTCTGGAGCGGTGCTGTCCCAGGCGCAGTCCGATCTCGTGCTGCTCGAAGGCCGGCTGGGGCGTCTGCTGGAGGCCTTCAGCGTGGCCCGGCGCACCATGGGGATCGTGCGGCAGAACCTGGCGTGGGCTGTGGCCTACAACGTCGTGGCGCTGCCGTTCGCAATCGCCGGCTATGTGACGCCCTGGCTGGCCGGGATCGGGATGGGAGCGAGCTCGCTGATTGTCGTGCTGAATGCGCTGAGACTGGGGCACGACAGGACTGAGGGCTCAGGGCTGAGGACTCGGGACTCGGGTAGGACCCAGGGACGAAGGACGACGGACGAGCGGGCGCGCGACGAGCAGAAAGCGGAGGGTGCCGCACCGGATACAGGGCACCCGGCGAATTCTTCAGTCCTAAGTCCTGATTAATGAGTCCTGAGTCCGACTCGCGAACTCCCGACCCCTGAGTCCCGCCCGTGGACATCCTCTACCTCCTCATCCCGCTCAGCCTCGTCCTGGTGTTCCTGATCGGTGCGGTGTTCTGGTGGTCGCTCCAGGGCGGGCAGTTCGACGACCTCGAGGGCCCGGCCCACCGCATTCTGCAGGACGATGACGATCCGTCTCCGCCCCCGCGCTGAGCCAGGCGGCGCTGATCCGGTGGTGTTCCTGGTTTTTTGCTGCGCCGCCGAAGAAGTTTGATTTACATCAACCGGGTGCGTACCCCAGCTCAGTAGCATCCCGACAGCCCGGGGTCGGTCGTGAGCGGGAGTGCTCGCGCGCCGGGGTGAGACCTGGAAACCACTAGGGAAAACAAATGTCCGCACAGGCTACAGCCGTTGCCGCCGGATCCGCCCAGGACACCTACAACTACAAGGTCGTCCGGCAATTCGCCATCATGACCCTGGTCTGGGGCATCGTCGGCATGCTGGTAGGCGTGATCATCGCCGCCCAGCTCATGCTCCCGGATCTGACCTACGGCATACCGTGGCTGTCCTATGGGCGGCTGCGCCCGCTGCACACCAATGCCGTGATCTTTGCGTTCGGCGGGTGCGCACTGTTCGCCACCAGCTACTACGTGGTCCAGCGCACCTCCCACGCCCGGCTATTCGCTGGACCCCTGGCCGCGTTCACCTTCTGGGGCTGGCAGGCCGTCATCCTGGGTGCAGCGATCACCCTGCCGCTGGGGATCACGACCTCGAAGGAGTATGCCGAGCTCGAGTGGCCGCTCGACGTGCTGATCACACTGGTCTGGGTGGCCTACGCCATTGTGTTCTTCGGCACCATCGCCAAGCGCAAGACCCCGCACATCTATGTGGCGAACTGGTTCTTCGGCGCGTTCATTCTCACCGTGGCGCTGCTGCACCTGGTCAACAGCGCCGAAATCCCGGTCACGCTCTGGAAGTCTTACTCGGTTTATCCGGGTGCGCAGGACGCCATGGTGCAATGGTGGTACGGGCACAATGCGGTGGGGTTCTTCCTGACGGCGGGGTTCCTCGGGATGATGTACTACTTCGTGCCGAAGCAGGCGGGGCGCCCGGTTTACAGCTACCGGCTCTCGGTGGTGCACTTCTGGGCGCTGATCTTCACCTATATGTGGGCCGGGCCCCACCACCTGCATTACACGGCGCTGCCAGACTGGGCGCAGTCGATCGGCATGGTGTTCTCGCTGATCCTGCTGGCACCGTCATGGGGCGGCATGATCAACGGCATCATGACCCTGTCGGGGGCCTGGCACAAGCTGCGCACCGATCCGATCCTGAAGTTCCTCATCGTCTCCCTGTCTTTCTACGGCATGTCGACCTTCGAAGGGCCGATGATGTCGATCAAGACGGTCAACTCGCTGTCCCACTACACCGACTGGACCATCGGCCATGTGCACTCCGGCGCGCTGGGCTGGGTGGCGATGATCTCGGTGGGCAGCCTCTACTATGTGATCCCGCGGCTGTTCGGCCGCACCGAGATGCACAGCATGAAGCTGGTGACTCTGCATTTCTGGGTCGCCACCATCGGCGTGGTGCTCTACATCGCGGCGATGTGGATTGCCGGCGTCATGCAGGGGCTGATGTGGCGCGCGGTGAATCCGGACGGCACGCTCACCTATACCTTCGTCGAGAGCGTGAAGGCGACCTATCCGTTCTACGCCATCCGGCTGCTCGGCGGGGTCATGTTCTTCTCCGGCATGCTGATCATGGCCTACAACGTGTGGAAGACGGTGGTCGGATCCAAGCCGGTGGATGCACCGGTGCTGGCCCCGGCCCACGCCTGAAGCCGCAACAGGAGAGCAACAATGGCCGCGCAACAATCGGGACATGAGTTCCTGGAAAAGAACATGACCTGGCTGATCGTGCTGATCATCCTGGTGGTGAGCGTCGGCGGGCTGGTCGAGATCGTGCCGCTGTTCTTTCAGCGCTCGACCACCGAGCCGGTGCAGGGTCTGACGCCCTACAGCCCGCTGCGGCTGGCGGGCCGCGACATCTACGTCCGGGAGGGCTGCTACAACTGCCACTCGCAGATGGTGCGCCCGTTCCGTGCCGAGACCGAGCGCTACGGGCACTACTCGGTGGCGGGCGAGTATGTCTACGATCACCCGTTCCAGTGGGGCAGCAAGCGCACCGGCCCGGATCTGCACCGCGTCGGCGGCCGCTACAGCGACGAATGGCATCGCCTGCACTTCGACAATCCGCGCGACGTGGTGCCCGAATCCAATATGCCCGCTTACCCCTGGCTCGCCAAGACACCGGTGCAGGCGCGGGACATCGAGGCGAAGATGCGCGCGCTGCGGGCAGTGGGCGTGCCCTACAGCGACGAGGAGATCGCGAAGGCAAAAGAGGGTTTGAAGGACAAGACGGAGCTGGACGCCCTGATCGCCTACCTGCAGGGCCTGGGCACTGCACTGAAAGGAGTGAACTGAAGCCATGGATCTGAACGACCTGCGCAGCCTCTGGACGGTGCTGAGCTTCGTGGCCTTCCTGGCGATCGTGGTGTGGGCGTACAGCAGCAAGCGCAAGGCGCGCTTCGACGAGGCCGCCCGCCTGCCGCTGGACGACGACCGCGACGGCCTGGACGCACGCAGCAGCGTCTCGATGAGAACCAATGGTAAGGGAGCACAACGGTGAACGAGTTCACGAGCGGATTCTGGTCCGTCTACATCACGGTCATCACCATCGCGAGCATCGTCGCGTGCGGAGTGCTGCTGTGGAAGCTGTCCACCAAGCGCCTCGCACCCGGGCAGAAGCCTGGCGTGATGGGCCACGTCTGGGACGAGAATCTGGAGGAGTTCAACAACCCCCTGCCGCGCTGGTGGATGTGGCTGTTCTGGATCACGCTTGCTTTCGGCGTAATCTATCTGGTGTTGTACCCGGGTCTGGGCAGCTTCGCAGGGGTGCTGAAGTGGTCCTCCACCGGGCAGTACGACAACGAGATGGCCAAGGCCCAGGAGAAGTACGAGCCGATCTTCGCGAAGTACGCGTCCATGGACATTCCCGCGGTGGCGGCGGACCCGCAGGCCCGTGAGACGGGGCAGCGCCTGTTCCTGAACTACTGCGCGCAGTGCCATGCGTCGGACGCCGCGGGCGGACGCGGTTTCCCCAACCTGACGGACAAGGACTGGCAGTACGGCGGGGACCCGGACACGCTTGTCGCCACCATCAGCAACGGCCGCACCGGCATCATGCCGCCCTGGCCGCAGCTAGGCGACGAGGGCATCAAGAACGTTACGCACTACGTACTATCCCTGTCCGGACGTACGCACGATGGCGTGCGCGCGGCGCAGGGGCAGCAGATCTATACGACCAGCTGTGCCGTGTGCCACGGTGCGGAAGGGAAGGGCAACCCTGCGCTGGGTGCCCCCAACCTGACCGACGACGTGTGGCTCTATGGCGGCGGGGAGTCGACCATCATCGAGACCGTTACCAAAGGGCGCAACGGGGTGATGCCGTCCTGGGGACAGTTCCTGGGACCCAACAAGGTGCACGTGCTGGCGGCTTACGTGTACGGGGTCTCCGGGCAGGCCAAGTGACCTGGGTCACCGAGCGCTTTGCCGAGGCTGGTAAAAACCCAACTCAGAGGCGCAGAGAACGCAAAGGACGCGGAGAATCGCCAGAGCTGCCTGACGCTCGCGGTGCGGACAGCGGAACGATCGCGACATGAGGATAGAAGGCAGGACCGGTCCGCAACTCGTCTACTTTGCGATCTCTGCGCCTCTGCGTTGAGGTGTTGAATTACCGTTATGGATGCGCCAGTCAAACTGAATACACAGACCCAACCGGGCGAAGCGGTCGAGCAGGTCCTCTACGAGGTCCGCAAGAAGATCTATCCGCGCGCGGTCACGGGGGTGTTTGCGGCGTGGCGCTGGTTCTTCGTGCTGGCCACGCAGGCGGTCTTCTACGGGCTGCCCTGGCTAACCTGGAACGACCGCCAGGCCGTCCTGTTCGACCTGGCCGCCCGCAAGTTCTACATCTTCGGCCTGGTGTTCTGGCCGCAGGACATCGTCTACCTCACCGTCCTGCTGATCATCTCGGCCTATTCACTGTTTCTGTTCACTGCCGTGGCGGGAAGGCTGTGGTGCGGGTACGCCTGCCCGCAGACCGTCTACACCGAGCTGTTCATGTGGATCGAGCGCAAGGTCGAGGGCGACCGTATGGCGCGCATGAAGCTCGACAAACAGCCCTTCGGCGCACGCAAGTTCGGACTGAAGGCGACCAAGCACGGGTTGTGGATCCTGCTGGCCTTGTGGACCGGGTTCACTTTCGTCGGCTATTTCACCCCAATCCGGGCTCAATGGGGCGAGGTGTGGAGCGGGGCGCTGGGCCCGTGGCAGACGTTCTGGATCCTGTTCTACGGCTTCGCGACCTACGGCAACGCCGGCTGGATGCGCGAGCAGGTGTGCAAGTACATGTGCCCCT
>DAIQQA010000148.1:0-11877 GCA_036787045.1 Burkholderiales bacterium
AGATCATCAACGTGGACCCGCCGCCGCCCAGCATTTTCCGGCCGGAGACCCCCGCCAGCGTGGATCTGATCGTCAAGAAAGCGCTGCAGAAGCGCCCGGAGAACCGCTATCAGACCTGGGAGGAGTTCGCCCAGGATCTGGTGAGGGTGTTCAACAACCTGCAGACGCCGGAGCAGCCGGTACCCGACACCGAGAAGTTCAACACCCTGCGGCGTCTGGAGTTTTTCCGCAACTTCACCGACGTCGACCTGTGGCAGGTCCTGCACATCTCGAACTGGAACCGCATCCCCCCCGGCACGACCCTGATCCGGGAGGGCGAGACGGGGACGTCGTTCTTCATCCTCGCCGCCGGCGAGGTGAAAGTGACGAAGAGCGAGCGCCTGCTGACCGTGCTGAAGGCCGGCGAGTGCTTCGGGGAAATGGCCTACCTCGGCAGGCGCCAGTTCAAGCGCAGCGCGAGCGTTGCCTCGGTCACCGAGATCACGGTGATCGAGATCAAGGCCGACGCGCTCAATGGCGCAACCGAAAGCTGCAGGCATCAGTTTACCGCGGCGTTCCTCGAGCTGCTCGTGACCCGACTGGAGGCCGCGGATGTGCGGCTGGCAGAGCTGCTGGTCGACCGGAGTGTGATCACCTAGCCGCAAGGCGGCTGCGTCCGCGCCCGGAAACACGCTATCATTTGTTCCGTGGCAGGGTGTTGCAGCTCGACGCGTGCCGAGCTGAATCGATCGGCTGCTGGTTACGCTCTATCAGCTCGTTGTGCGCGTTGGCCCAGGGAAGTACGCCCGCGGGCCCCGGTGCAGCTGTTTCGAAAGCCTGCCGACGTTCTACCCAGAGCAAATGTCCATGGTCAAGCAGATCGACAACGCCGAGCTCGAGCGCATGCGTCAATCAGGCGCAGTGGTGCTTCTCGATGTGCGCACCGATCCCGAAGTAGCGCGTGGCATCATCGCCGGCGCGCGCCATATCCCCCTGCACCTGGTGCCGGCGCGCTATACCGAGCTCGCGCCGCATGTCGCGACCGTTATCTACTGCCAGTCGGGTGGGCGCTCGGCGCAGGCGTGTGCCTGGCTCCTGGACAAGGGGTTTGCGCAGGTGCTCAACCTCCAGGGCGGGATCACCGCCTGGCTGCGCGAGGGCCGGCCGGTCACGGCTCCGGAATGAACGGGAAGCATGGAGACTGCCGCCGCTACTGCCTTTGACCGCGAGCTGGATGCGCGGGGCCTGAACTGTCCTCTGCCGATCCTGCGCACCAAGCGATCCCTCAACGACATGGCGTCGGGGCAGGTACTCAAGGTCCTCGCGACAGATCCGATGTCGGTGCGCGACTTCCAGGCGTTCTCGCGTCAAACCGGGCACCAGCTGCTCGCGTCCGGCGAACGTGCAGGCGAGTTCTTCTTTTTCCTGCGCAAGAAGTGAATCCGGACCGCCTGCTGATCCCGCTCGACCGCGCCCTGCGCACCCTGTTCGCGCCCGCCAGCAGTGCCAGGCCGGTGCCCGGCGACGATCTGCCGGAAGCGCAGTTGAGCGATGTGGGACGGCGCGAGACCGCAGCGCTGATGCGCATCAATCACGTGGGGGAAGTCTGTGCCCAGGCCCTGTACGAGGGGCAGATGCTGGTTGCGCGGGAAAGCCGGGTCAAGCATCTGCTGGCCCGGGCGGCGCGGGACGAGACCGATCACCTGGCGTGGACGCAGCGCAGACTGGAGGAGTTGGGTGGCAGGCGCAGTGTGCTTGCCCCGATCTTCTACGCAGGTTCGTTCACTCTCGGCGCTGCTGCCGGGCTGCTGGGCGATCGCTGGAGCCTCGGCTTCCTTGCCGAGACCGAGCGGCAGGTGGAGCAGCACCTCGACGGCCATCTCGAGCGCCTGCCCGAGCAGGATGCCCGCAGCCGGGCCATTCTCAGCCAGATGAAGGCGGACGAGATCGGTCATGCGGTAAACGCCCGGCATGGAGGCGGTGCCGATCTGCCCGCTCCGGTGCGCCTCGCGATGCGTCTGGCGTCGCGGGTGATGACGTCGACTACCCGCTGGTTCTAGAGGCTAGACCGGCGGGCAAGCCCCACATCGGCTAGCGCGGCGGCGCGGCCGCGTCCTGGATCTCGAAATCGTGCGTGATGCGGGCGGTCTTGCCCAGCATGATGGACGCGGAGCAGTACTTCTCCGCCGACAGGTGGATCGCGCGCTCGACGTGGCGTGCGTCGAGGTTTCGGCCGGTGATGATGAAATGGAAGTGGATCTGCGTGAACACTTTTGGATCCTGCGCGGCTCGCTGAGCATCGACCTCGACCACGCAGTCGGTGATGTCCTGGCGGGCCTTGCGCAGGATGGTGACGACGTCATAGGCGGTGCACCCGCCAGTCCCGGCCAGCATCGTCTCCATCGGCCGTGGCCCGAGGTTGCGCCCGCCGCCTTCGGGGGCGCCGTCCATCAGGATGGCATGGCTGCTTTCGGTCTGGGCGAGGAAGCTGACTTCCTCCACCCACTTGATGCGTAGTTTCATGGGGTCGCTGGGCTGGTTGCGGGGCTAAACCAGAATCGTAGCCCATACCACGCCCGGCCAAGAGCCTCACGCCAGGCCCGGTCACCTTGCTTCGATGCGCAGAGTGTGGTGGGTTGTGCGGGCTAGGTGCACCGCACAAGATTTCCTTGCATTCGGCTTCGCATTAGCCCAAAATCGCGTCATGACCGAGGCGAATCCGTCCTTGGCGCCTTCTCCTCCATCCTCCTCCTTTGGTGGAACTGCGCGCAACCGTTTGGTTGCGCGTTTTTTTTCTCCGGTCCGGCTGCAGGGAGCCGACCTCCGTTCGACTTCCAAGCATCGCCTACCGCGACGCAATATCGAGGCCTCTAATCCGGCCAAGGTGATGCTCTACGCGCCGAGCTATTTTAGCTTATTAATAAATGGGTTATATGTACCTGGGTGCAAAGTCCCTAGCCTTTTCGCTAGAATATGCTGTTTTTCCGACCAGAACACAGAAGGATCGTTCCGCATGGGTGACGCTGGTGTCAACAACGGCAAGCGTCGGTTTCTGCTGGTAGCCAGCAGTGTGGCCGGTGGAGCGGCTGCGGTGGCCGTGGCTGTGCCGTTCCTTTGGAGCATGCAGCCGAGCGCCCGGGCCCGGGCCGCGGGTGCACCCGTAGAGGTCGACATCTCCAAGGTCGAGCCGGGGATGATGATCCGCGCCGAGTGGCGCAGCAAACCAGTTTGGATCGTGCGGCGCACCCCCGAGATGATCGAGGCCCTGAAACGGATGGACAGCAAGGTCGCCGACCCCGAGTCGCAGCGGCCGATGCAGCCCCAGTATGCGCAGAACGAATACCGGTCGATCAAGCCCGAGTGGCTGGTGCTGGTGGGCATCTGCACCCATCTGGGTTGCTCGCCCACCGACCAATTGAAGGCCGGGCCCGAGAGCGGACTGGGGGAGGATTGGGCGGGCGGATTCTTCTGTCCCTGCCACGGCTCCAAGTTCGACCTTGCCGGGCGCGTATTCAAGGACGTGCCCGCTCCCACCAACCTCGAGGTGCCGAAGTACCAGTTCCTGACGGATACGCGCCTGCTGATCGGCGAAGACGGCAAAGGAGCCTGATCGATGACCCGCACGCAGGCATTGCTGGACTGGATCGATGCACGCTTCCCGCTCTCGTCGCTGTGGAAGGAGCACCTGTCGGAGTACTACGCGCCGAAGAACTTCAACTTCTGGTACTACTTCGGGTCGCTCGCGGTGCTAGTGCTGGTGATCCAGATCATCAGCGGGATCTTCCTGACCATGAACTACAAGCCGGACGCTGCGCAGGCCTTCGGTTCGGTCGAGTACATCATGCGCGACGTTCCGGGGGGATGGCTGATCCGCTACATCCATTCCACCGGCGCATCGATGTTCTTCGTGGTGGTGTACCTGCACATGTTCCGCGGCCTGCTGTACGGGTCTTATCGCAAGCCGCGCGAGCTGCTCTGGCTGGTGGGCGTGCTGATCTACCTGTGCATGATGGCCGAGGCGTTCTTTGGTTATCTGCTCCCCTGGGGCCAGATGTCCTACTGGGGCGCGCAGGTCATCGTCAACCTGTTCGCGGCCGTGCCGATCATCGGCGAGGACCTGGCCGTGTGGATCCGCGGCGACTACGTGATCTCGGACGCGACACTGAACCGCTTCTTCGCCTTCCATGTGATTGCCATCCCGCTCGTTCTGCTTGCGCTGGTGGTGGTCCACATCATGGCGCTGCACGAGGTCGGGTCGAACAACCCGGACGGGATCGAGATCAAGAAGAAGAAGGACGCCAGCGGCAGGCCGCTCGACGGGATTGCCTTCCATCCCTACTACACGGTCAAGGACATGGTCGGGGTGGCGGTGTTCCTGGCGGTGTTCAGCATCGTGGTGTTCTTTGCGCCCGAGGTGGGCGGGTACTTCCTCGAGTACAACAACTTCATCCCCGCCGATCCCCTCAAGACACCGCAGCACATTGCGCCGGTGTGGTATTTCACGCCGTACTACGCGATGCTGCGCGCCGTGCCCGCCTTCCTGGGAACGCAGTTCTGGGGTGTGCTGGTGATGGGCGCAGCGGTGCTGATCTTCTTCTTCCTGCCCTGGCTGGATCGCAGCCCGGTGAGGTCGATCCGTTATAAGGGGGCCTATTACCGGATCGCCCTGGCGTTGTTTGTCCTGAGCTTCGTCGTGCTGGGCTGGCTGGGGACGCAGCCCACCGATTTCCTCGGCAAGCTCGGCAGCACCGACATGGCGGTGATCCTGGCGCGCCTGTTCACCGTCGTGTACTTCGCGTTCTTCCTGCTCATGCCCTGGTACAGCCGAATCGACCGCACCAGGCCCGAGCCGGAGCGGGTGACCGGGTAGACGGCCGACAACTGTCCGAGACGACAACGATGAAGAAGATCCTGTTTCTGGCACTGGTGCTGCCGTGCGCTGCGTATGCCGCGGTCGGGCATGTGAAGCTGGACAAGGCACCCATCGACTATCGCGATGCCGTGTCGATCCAGCGCGGTGCCCAGGTGTTCGTCAACTATTGCCTGAACTGCCATGGCGCGCAGTACATGCGTTACAACCGCCTGATGGCGCTGGGGCTGACCGAGCAGCAGATCCGCGACAACCTTCTGTTCGGGCCGGGCAAGGTGGGCGACACCATGACCGTCGCGACGCGCGCGAGGGATGCCAAGGAGTGGTTCGGCGTCGCGCCACCCGACCTGTCGGTGGTCGCCCGGTCGCGTGGCGCTGACTGGTTGTACACCTATCTTCGCAGCTACTACCGCGACGACAAGACCGCTACGGGCTGGAACAACCTCGTGTTCCCGAACGTCGGCATGCCGCATGTGCTGTGGCAGCTGCAGGGGCAGCAAGTGCTCGAGGTGAAGGAGGCGGACGGGCCGCACGGGAAGCAGTCCGTCACCGAAGTGGTTCTCGCCGAGCCCGGGGCGCTGGCGCCGATTGAATACAACCGGCTGGTGGCCGATCTGGTCAACTACCTCGTGTTCATGGGTGAGCCGGAACGCGCCAGCCGGGTCAGGATCGGCTATATCGTGCTCATCGCAGTGGGTGTTCTGTTCGTCCTGTTCTACCTGCTGAAGCGCGAGTACTGGAAGGACGTCCACTAAACCGTGCACGCGCCCACACGCCTATGATGACCCTTTACTCGGGCACGACCTGCCCGTTCAGCCAGCGCTGCCGGATCGTCCTCTATGAGAAGGGGATGGACTTCCAGATCATCGACGTGGACTTGTTCAACAAGCCCGAAGACCTGGCGGTCATGAACCCCTACAACCGGGTGCCGGTGTTGGTGGAGCGCGACCTCATCCTGTATGAGTCCAACATCATCAACGAGTACATCGACGACCGCTTCCCGCACCCGCAGCTCATGCCCGCCGACCCGGTGATGCGTGCGCGTGCGCGCCTGTTCCTGTTCCGCTTCGAGCAGGAGCTGTTCTGCCACATCGACACGATCGAGAAGGGGCCGCAGAAGCCGGCGGACAAGGCGCGCATCCTGATCCGCGACAGCCTCACCCAGATCGCCCCGGTATTCGTGAAGCAGAAGTACATGCTCGGCGACGAGTTCTCCATGCTCGACGTCGCCATTGCGCCGCTGCTCTGGAGGCTGGATTATTACGGCATCCAGCTGCCCAAGCAGGCTGCACCGCTGATGAAGTACTCGGAGCGCATCTTCAGCCGTCCGGCCTATATCGAGGCGCTGACGCCCTCCGAGAAGGTTATGCGCAAGTGAAGGAAGCGCCCACTACGCCCTATCTGATCCGCGCCATCTGGGAGTGGTGCGTCGATAACGGCTTCACACCCTATATCGCGGTGAAGGTCGACAGCGCGACGCGTGTGCCCATGGAGTACGTGCGCAATGGCGAGATCGTCCTGAACATCAGCCCGGACGCAACCCGCAACCTGAAGGTCGGCAACGAGCTGATCCAGTTCTCTGCGCGCTTCAACGGCGTGTCCCGGGAGGTGTCGGTACCGGTGGCCACCGTGGCAGGTATCTTCGCGAAGGAAAATGGCCAGGGGCTGGCATTCCAGTCCGCGGGTGGCGAGCGCGGCGGGCTCACACCGGTACCGATGAGCGACGCCGAATCGGACGGCGGCGACAAGCCGCGCCCTTCCGGCGGCGGCCGCCCTCGGCTGCAGATCGTCAAGTAAGTCCTTCCTGCGCCCGGGCGCCATCGCACCGGGGCGCTACCCGTGGTTGGCTATAATCGGCGCTTCACAAGGCCGGATTAGCTCAGTTGGTAGAGCAGCGCACTTGTAATGCGAAGGTCGGGGGTTCAAATCCTCTATCCGGCACCAAACGCTCTGCGGAGGTCACTCATGCCCATGCCCGACCGGGCCCGCCACCTTACCAGCCCACGAGGCCGGGCGATGCTCCTGGCCGGGGCACTGCTCGCCGTCTTCATTACGCTGCCTGCTCCGCAGGCAGCGGCCGTAGACACCAGTGCTTCCGCGCTCCAGCAGGCGCAGCAGCGTCTGCGCCGCGCCAACGAGGAACTTGACCGTGTGAAGCAGCGGGCAGCCAAGGCCCAGAAGCGGGTCAAGGACGCCGAAGAGGCGCATCAGGAGGCGGTCCGCGAGGCCGAGGAGGCGAAGGCCAGGCTGGAGCAGGCCCGCTCCGACCAGGAGGCGGCGAGCGCAGCAGTCACCCCGGCCCAAGGGGAGTACGACCAGGCCCGGGCCGTCATCGAGGAGATCTACCGGGCCAGGCAGGGCGTGTCGCAGTAGCGCGCCTGCTTGGAGGCAAAAAAAATGGCAGCGGGGGAGGATCCGCTGCCAGGAGTTCCCCATTACAGGGGAGGAGACCTGTGTTGATTAACGGCGCCGGCCCCGGGACCTTTAGGTTATTTTTTTGGGCTTCCGGCAACCCGACCAAGGCAAAAAAAATGGGCAGCTAGGGGGAGGAGACCCGCTGCCCAGAGTTCCCCAACAGGGGGAGGAGACCTGAAACCAACAACGTCGCGTTCGCGGAGGACTTTAGGGTCGAAACGAGTCGATAATCTAAAGCGTCCCGTACACGAGCATACGTCCAGCAAAGACCGTGCCAAAGGCGACGAAAATATGCAAAGGTACTTCGGTTCCGCCCTGCGCGAAGCGCTGCCTACTGACCTGGTTGCGCGCGGCCAGACCCATCGTCAGCAGGCCGATCAGGACCAGGAACGCGAACCCGGGGTGCTGTGACCAGAGACGGCCGAGCCAGCCGGCAAACCAGCCGCCCGGCGCCAGTCCGTGGTAGACGATGCCGGTCATCCCCAGCAGCCCTAATGCGGCCAGCGTGAGGCTGTGAAGGAAGCCCAGCACACCGTGGATCCTGCTGCGGCTTACAATCTTTTCCATGTGTCGCCCTCGCAAACGGGTTGCGCATGAGGCGGCGCGCGCAGCCGGGTGAGGGAATGCGGGAGCGCTGGCGTACAACGCTCCTGTGGGCAGCTTGACGGGCAGTGCACACCGGACGGTGCTGCATCGACGGTCGAGCCCCGACTGGCAATCCCGCTGTCTTAGGACCTTTGGTCCCGTAGACCGGTAACTTTGCGCCCCCGCCTTTCGGTCGGGTTAGCCCTGATCAGTCCAAGCCGGCGGCCGGGTGATCTCTGCCGCCAACGGACTAGTTTCGGCATCGCGGCAGGGAACTTGAGCCATTTCCGTCCGGCGGCGGCAAACGTTGCCGGTGGACGCGGGTCCAGGGGCTCGCGCGGTGAGATGCTGGGGTATACTCGAAAGCCTTCGGGGCCGCCGTCATCAGGGCGGACCACGGTCTAAACGATTCTCCCTCTCGAATGAAGATCCACGAATACCAGGCCAAGGAGATTCTGCGCCGGTTCGGGGTGGCGACGCCGCGAGGCTTGCCATGCTTCACCCTGGACGAGGCACTGGCAGCCGGCCGCGAGCTCGGTGGACCGGTCTGGGTTGTCAAGGCACAGATTCATGCCGGCGGGCGCGGCAAGGGTGGGGGCGTGAAGGTTGCGCGCACGCTCGACGAGGTGAAGCAGCACGCGCGGGCCATCCTGGGCATGCGCCTGGTCACGCATCAGACCGGGCCCGAGGGACGCGTCGTCAAGCGTCTGCTGATTGAAGAGGGGGCGGACATCCGCACCGAGCTGTATATCGGGATGGTCGTGGACCGGTCGTCCCAGCGCGTGGTGCTGATGGCCTCCAGCGAAGGCGGGATAGACATCGAGGAGGTGGCAGCCAGCACACCCGAGAAGATCCACAAGCTCGCCATCGACCCGGTGAAAGGGCTGACCACGGACCAGGCTGCGGACATGGCGCACAAGATCGGCATCCCGGACGCTGCCCTGCCCCAGGCTGCCGAACTGCTGCGCAGCCTGTATCGGGCGTTCGACGAAACCGATGCGTCGCTGGCTGAGATCAACCCGCTCATCCTCAGCGGCGACCACCGCGTGATGGCGCTGGACGCGAAGATGAACTTCGACGACAACGCCCTGTTCCGGCATCCCGAGATCGTCGCGCTGCGCGACCTCGATGAGGAAGATCCGGCTGAGATCGAGGCGTCGAAGTTCGACCTGAGCTACATCTCGCTGGACGGCAACATCGGCTGTCTGGTCAATGGCGCCGGGCTTGCCATGGCGACCATGGACATCATCAAGCTGTATGGCGGAGCCCCTGCCAACTTCCTGGACGTGGGCGGGGGCGCCACCACCGAGAAGGTGACCGAAGCCTTCAAGATCATGCTGCGCAATCGGAACGTGCAAGCGATCCTGGTGAACATCTTCGGCGGAATCATGAAGTGTGACGTTATCGCGCACGGTGTAGTGGAGGCCGCGCGCCAGGTGAAGTTGGCGGTGCCGCTGGTGGTGCGACTCGAAGGCACCAACGTGGACCTGGGCAAGCAGATCCTGGCCGGCTCGGGGCTGCCGATCATCTCGGCCGGCAACATGGCCGACGCCGCCCAGAAAGTGGTCACTGCGGTGCGTGGACGGGGCTGATCAACCATTCGAGCTATGGCCATCCTGATCAACCAGAACACCAGAGTCATCACCCAGGGCATCACCGGCAAGACGGGACAGTTTCACACCCGCGCCTGCGCCGCGTACGCCAACGGGAAGAACTGCTTTGTTGCCGGCGTGACACCCGGCAAGGGTGGGCAGGCCTTCGAAGGCATCCCGATCTACAACACGGTGGCCGACGCCAAGGCGGCAAGCGCTGCAACGGTCTCGGTCATCTACGTTCCGCCCCCCTACGCCGCAGCCGCCATCGACGAGGCGGTGGATGCAGGCATCGACCTGGTGATCTGCATCACCGAGGGGATACCGGTGCGTGACATGATCCGCACGCGGTATCGGATGCGCGCGACCAAGACCATCCTGGTCGGGCCCAACTGCCCGGGTGTGATTACGCCCGACGAGATCAAGGTCGGCATCATGCCCGGCCACATCCACAGACGCGGGCCGGTCGGCGTGGTGTCGCGCTCGGGGACGCTGACCTACGAGGCCGTGGGCCAGCTCATGGAGCAGGGTCTCGGCCAGTCCACCTGTGTGGGTATCGGCGGGGATCCGGTGAACGGGCTCAAGCACCTCGACGTCATGAAGATGTTCAACGAGGATCCGCAGACCGAAGCGGTGATCATGGTCGGCGAGATCGGCGGCAGCGACGAGGAAGAGTGTGCGCGCTGGGTGAAGGACAACATGCGCAAGCCGGTGGTCGGCTTCATCGCCGGGGTCACCGCGCCGCCGGGCAAGCGTATGGGGCACGCGGGGGCGATCATCTCCGGCGGCAAAGGCACTGCGGCAGAGAAGCTGGCGGTGATGGAAGAGTGCGGTATCGCGATCACGCGCAACCCGGCAGAGATTGGAAAGCTCGCCCGGTCAGTGCTGAGATAAGGCCGTGAAGATCCTCGTCCCTATCGACGGCTCGCCGAACGCGCTGCGAGCATTGCGCCACGTGCTGGACAACCGGGCGTGGTACAGCGAGCCCCTGGAGGTGCACCTGCTCAACGTGCAGCTGCCGGTGGCCTCTGGCGGCGTGAAAATGTTCATCTCCCAGGACCAGCTCAACGAGTTCTACGAAGAGCAGGGGCAGGCTGAACTGAAGTCCGCCCGCGAGTTGATGCAGGCCGCAGGGGTGTCCTGTCACCTGCGCGTAGGCGTGGGGGATGCGGCTGCCACGATTGCGGGCTATGCGCGCGACGAGGGCTGCGCGCTGATCGTGATGGGTACGCGCGGGCTGGGCTCGATCGCCAACATGCTGCTCGGTTCGGTCGCGACCAAGGTGATCCACCTCGCCGAGGTGCCCGTGCTGTTGATCAAGTAGCGCTCTGCGCGGAGCTACGCGCCTCGCGCAGCTCTTGCAGGCAGCGCGCGCAGAAGCAGGCCTGCGCGGACGGGTCCGGCGGCGCGCCCGGCTCAAACCGCGTAGCGCACCAGCAGGGCGCACTCTGGCCGAAGCCGCAGCGGTTGTCACCTCCGCAACGCGGGCAGACACGAACTGGCTCGGGCGGATCCATCGGCGCTATTCTATCCGTGTCGATTCAGGGAAGAGCACAACATGCGCGCGATGCAATTGGAAGCACCGCGACAGCCTCTGCAATTCAGGGACCTGCCGATCCCCGTCCCGGCTCCCGGGCAAGTTCTGATCCGCACGCGCGCATGCGGCGTGTGTCGCACCGATTTGCACGTCGTGGACGGCGACCTCACACAGGGCAAGCTGCCCATCATCCCCGGGCACGAAATCGTTGGCGAAGTCGTGGAGCTGGGCCCGGGCACCACCGGCCTTGCCTTCGGCCAGCGCGTGGGGGTGCCATGGCTCGGCTACACCTGCGGACAGTGCCGCTACTGTCGCGCGGGCCATGAGAATCTGTGCGATCGCGCCCGCTTCACCGGCTACCACCTTGACGGCGGCTACGCCGAGTACGTCGTCGCCGACGCCCGCTACTGCTTTCCGCTGCCCGAGGCGTACAGCGATGCGCAGGCCGCGCCGCTGCTGTGCGCAGGATTGATCGGATATCGTGCGCTGTCGATGGCGGGCGACGCTCGCCGGCTGGGGATCTATGGTTTCGGCGCGGCGGCGCATATCGTCTCGCAGGTGGCGCGCTATCAGGGGCGGGAGGTCTATGCGTTCACGCGGCCCGGAGACTCGCAGGCACAGGCCTTCGCGCGCGAGCTGGGTGCGGTGTGGGCCGGAGACTCGGCGTCCCCTGCACCGGAAGTTCTGGACGCCGCGATCATCTTCGCACCCATTGGTGCGCTCGTCCCGGCCGCGTTACAGGCGGTCGACAAAGGTGGCCGGGTGGTCTGCGCGGGCATACACATGACCGACATCCCGAGCTTTCCCTACGCCATCCTGTGGGGAGAGCGCAGCGTGGTGTCGGTGGCCAACCTCACCCGTCACGACGGGGAAGCGTTCCTGGCCCTCGCGCCCAGGGT
>DAIQQA010000041.1:0-31841 GCA_036787045.1 Burkholderiales bacterium
AGCGGACCATGAGCATCAACTACAGCGAAAGAATCCCCAACAACGTCGACCTGGCCAACGACCGCACGCTGCAGCGTGCGCTGGAGCACTGGCAGCCGAAGTTCCTGGAATGGTGGCACGAGATGGGGCCGCACGACTTCGAGAGCGCGGAGGTCTACCTGCGCACGGCGGTCGGCGTGGACGCACAAGGCTGGGCCAGCTACGGCGCGGTGAGGATGCCCGACTACCGTTGGGGGATCTTCCTCGCCGACGCGGTGCCCGATCGCACCGTCGGTTTCGGCGACTTCTACGGGCAGCCGGTCTGGCAGCAGGTGCCGGGCGAGCTCCGCTCGCAGTTCCGCCGCATCATCGTCACCCAGGGCGACACCGAGCCGGCGTCGGTCGAGCAGCAGCACCTGCTCGGCCACACCTGCCCGTCGCTGTACGACCTGCGCAACCTGTTCCAGGTCAACGTGGAGGAAGGCCGGCACCTGTGGGCGATGGTGTACCTGCTGCACGCGTATTTCGGCCGCGACGGCCGCGAAGAAGCCGAGGAGCTGCTGGCGCGCCACTCCGGCGACGTCGACAAGCCGCGCATCCTCAGTACGTTCAACGAGCCGGTGGAGGACTGGCTGTCCTTCTTCATGTTCACCTACTTCACCGACCGCGACGGCAAGTACCAGCTGAAGAGCTTGGCCGAGTCGGCTTTCGATCCGCTGTCCCGCACCTGCCGCTTCATGCTCACCGAGGAGGCGCACCACATGTTCGTGGGCGAAACGGGTGTGGGCAGGGTGGTCAAGCGCGCCCTCGAGGTGATGAAAGAGCTAGGCACCGACGACCCCGCGGCGGTGCGCCGCCAGGGCGCCATCGACCTGCCCACCATCCAGCGCTATCTCAACTTCTGGTTCACTTCCTCGCTGGACCTGTTCGGGTCGGAGGTCTCCTCCAACGCAGCCAGCTCCTTCGCCAATGGCATCAAAGGCCGGCCCGACGAGGGGCAGTACGAGGACCACATCTGCCGCGAGGCAACCTTCGACCTGTCCACGCCCAAGGGCACCGACACGGTGAGCCTGCGCAATGCGATGAACGAGGTCATGCGCGAGTCCTACATCAAGGATTGCGAGATCGGCGTGAAGCGCTGGAACATGCAGATCCAGCGCGCGGGCTACGACTTGCGCCTGTCTCTGCCGCACCACCGCTTCCGCCGAGGCATCGGCGCCTGGGCCAATCTGCCGGTGGATCCCCAGGGCAGACTCATCGACCGGGGCGAGTACGATCGTCTGCTCTCCGGTTGGCTGCCGAGCGAGGCGGACAAGGCCTTCGTGCGCAGCCTGATGCAGCAGGCCAAGGCGCCCGGGAAGATCGCCGGCTGGATCGCCCCTCCCGATCGCGGCATCAACAACCTGCCAGTCGACTACGAGTATGTGCGGCTGGCCTGACCGCGACGCCTCCCGCACTGCAGCGCGGGCGACGGAGGCCGGCCGACACACTGCGGCACGGGTGCCCCTCACGGTACGTTTGTACGCACGTATCCGGCAACGCGCACGCGCACCGAAGCTGAAGTCACGGCACAGCGGCGGGTCTTTTGACATTTCTAGCTGACCGTCGTAGCGCCTGCTACTTTGGCGCTAAAGTGTCGACGCTGGCAGCGCGCATATTCATCGCAGAGTGGCGCGTCTGCGGCAGGCAACGCCGGGGAGTTGCTAGGTGCCAAAGAATCGTTGCCCCCGATGTATCGAGACGGCACGGGCGGCGTAATTTTTTGTGCCTGGCCCGACTAATGCGTGTACGCTGTTATCAGGGATATGACTGAAGGCAGATGGACAGCCTGGCGCCCGGTGCGTAGGGTGGGATGAGGGTGTAGGCGTCGGCGGAGCGTTGCAGCCCGCGGACGGCGGAAGTGAGGTGAGACATGGTGCGCCGCGTAGGGGCCTCGATCGGACGGGCGATCGGATGCTATCTGAGCCAGCCCGTCGCACAGTATCGGCCGCTTACCACCTCGCAGCCGACCCTGCTGGCGCCTACGCTGCAGCCCGGCGATGTCCTTCTGATCGAGGGCAACACCCGCGTCAGCGCCGCCATCAAGTACCTTACCCAATCCACCTGGTCGCACGCGGCGCTGTATGTCGGCGACGCGCTCGCTGGTCCAGACGCCGGTGAGGACCCGCCCGCGCTGATCGAGGCGGACATGGTCGAGGGCGTGTGGGCCGTGCCGGTCAGCAAGTATGCGGCGCTCCACACGCGCATCTGCCGTCCCACTGCGCTGACGCCAGACGATGCGAAACGGGTGGTGGCCTACGCCATCTCGCGGCTCGGCCACACCTACGACATGAAGAACATGATCGACCTGGTGCGCTACCTGCTGCCGATGCCCCCGCTGCCGAGCCGCTGGCGGCGCCGCATGCTGGCGCTGGGGAGCGGCGATCCGACCAAGGCGATTTGCTCGACCCTCATCGCGCAGGCCTTTCATTCGGTGGGATACCCGATTCTGCCGGCGCTACGCCGGCGGCGCAGCGACCCGGGCGCCGAGGAACACAACCGCGAAATCCTCTACATCCGCCACTACAGCGTCTACACGCCGCGCGACTTCGACATTTCGCCGTACTTCCAGGTCGTCAAGCCGACCATCGAGCACGGGTTCAGCTACCGGAGCGCGGTGCGCACGCACCCGCACGACGCACCAGTGCGTTCGCGGCAGACCGTCCAGGGGGAACTCGAACCCGTTCTGCCGCTCGGTGGGGAGCAGACCGAGTACCTGGTCTAGTACTTCAACCCATTAATTCCAGCTCTCACCACGAAGGCACGAAGACACGAAGAAAACCGAAAGGACGAGGACAGGTGCGCCTTGCCGATGTTCCACGTCTGGCGGGCGATGTTTCGTAACTACCGTCTCGCTGTACTAGCCCGCAGCGGCAGGGGCCAGGAAGCTCATTCCTTCAGTACCGCTTCGCGCAGGCCCTCCGGTCCGAGCACGAGCACGCGATCGGCAGTCCGCGCTGCTGCCCGCGAATGCGTCACCAGAATGCCGGCCGCGCCGCTTCCCTTCACCTGCTCGCGCAGCAGCTCGAGAACCTGGCCGGCATTCTCGGGGTCCAGGTTGCCCGTAGGCTCGTCGGCCAGTAGCAGCTTCGGCCGATGCACCAGGGCTCTGGCTATGGCTACGCGCTGCAGCTCGCCGCCGGACAGTTCTCGCGGCATGCTGCCGGCACGGTCCGCCAACCCCACCGCGTTCAGCATTCTCTCGACCCGGCCCACTGCCTCACGCAGATCCGTCCGTAACAGCCGCAACGGCAGTTCGACATTCTGGAACACCGAGAGGTAGGGCAGCACGTGGAAAGCCTGGAACACGAAGCCCATGTGGCTGCGGCGCAGGCGTGTGAGCGCATCGTCCGGAAGCTGCGCGAGATCCTGGCCCTCCAGCGTGACCCTGCCGCTGTCGGGGCGATCCAGGCCGGCCAGGAGGTTGAGCAGCGTGGACTTGCCGATGCCCGACTCGCCCATCACCGCGACGTACTCTCCGGCGCCGATCTCGAGATCGACGTTCTGCAACACGATGCGGCGGCGGGGCCCTTCGTAGGTCTTGCTCAGAGCTCGGATAGTAAGCACGGGCGAATCATAGCAAGGGGCACGACGCCTCCCCGGCTCGAGTGGCAGTGTCAGCCTGCGATTCCGAGCACGCGCAAGAGCGGCGGCAGGATCAGGGATGAGAGCAGCGCGTTGAGCCCCATGGCCAGCCCCGAAAAAGCGCCCGCTTCTTCGCTTTCCTGAAAAGCGCGCGCGGTGCCGATGCCGTGGGAGGTGGTGCCCATGGCGAAACCGCGCACCGCCGGTTCGCGCACACGCACGAGGTCGAGCACCGCCGGGCCCATCACGGCACCCAGGATCCCGGTCGACACTACCAGGATGGCGGTAAGCGAGGGCGGCCCGCCGAGCTTTTCCGTGATCCCCATCGCCACCGGCGCGGTGACCGATTTGGGCGCCAGCGCCAGCACGGTCTGCGGCGATGCGTCCAGCAGCCACGCGATGGCCGCAGCCAAGAGCGCGGCGGTAACTGCCCCGGCCAGCAGTCCCACTGAGATGGGCAGCCACAGCCGCTTGAGCTTCCAGAAGTTGAAGTACAGGGGCACGGCCAGTGCGACAGTGGCCGGCCCAAGCAGGAAGTGGACGAACTGCGCACCTTCGAAGTAGGTGGGGTAGGAGGTTGCGCTCACTGTCAGGAGGCCAACCAGCATCAACACGGCCAGCAGCACCGGGTTGAGCAACGACTTCCGTCCCGACTTGCGATACAGGAAGTCCGCCAGCAGATAGGCGGCAACGGTGAGCGTCAGATGCAGCAGCGGTGAGGCTGAGAGATAAACCCAGATCTCGCCGAGCTTGTGCGGGCTCATGCGTCGCCGCCTGCAACGCGGGGGCCAAGCAGGCGAATGCAGGCCTTGATGGTGAGCGCCGTCACGACGAGGGTCACGGCCGTGCCCACCACCAGGGCTGCGGCGATGGCGACCCACTCGGCCGCAAGCCGCTGAGCGTGCAGCATGACGCCCACGCCCGCCGGCACGAACAGCAGCGAAAGATGTTGCAGCAGCCCGTTCGCGGTGTCGCGCATGCGTTGCGCCATGGCAGGCACGGCCGCCATCGCGGCGAACAACAGAGCCATTCCGACCACCGGTCCAGGGACGGGCAGGCCTAGCAGCTGGCTGATCGCTTCACCGGCGAGCTGAAAGACAAGCAGGGCAGCGATCGCGTGCAACATGGACCGACTCCTGACCGGCACAGCCGGAACAGAATCGACAGGGCTGACGGGATCGCTCAGGATCCCGTCTCAGGCTTGGGCAGATCCAGGGAAGGTTCAGCTTGCGCCCGAGACAGCCCGCCTGCCAATACGCGATTGCATCCCCACGCTCAGCGCGCTGACGATGGCCAGCCCCTGCAGCAGCGCAACACCGCCGAGAACAGCGACGAAGTGGCCGCGGTCCATGAGCGGCCCGACGATGAGGGGCGCAATGGCAAACCCGACATCCAGGCCCGAATAGACGAAGCCGTATACCCGTCCGAAGGCGGCTTTGCCGAAGCCGGCCGTGGCCGCCTGACGCACGAGCAGGTCGCGCGATGGGCCGGCAACGCCAACGCCGAAGCCCAGGACCGCCATCAGCCCCACGACGCTCCAGGCCGGCACGATGCTCAGCGCAAGGATCAGAGCACAGGCGGTCGACAAGGACAGTGCCCCGGTAATGACGCGGTCGTGCGAGCCGCCGCGGCTGGCGAGGACACCCCCCACGAGGATACCGGCTGCGCCGCCCAGCATGTAGGCAGTCAGGCAGGAAGTCGCCGCAGCCAGCGACAACCCGTAGACCTTGTTCAGTAGTGCCGGCGAGAAGGTCTGCAGCACCCCCAGAGCCAGCGTAGTGACGAAGAAGAATGCGAAGCACAGCCAGACACCAGGGGATTGCAGGAAGGCGAACGGGCTGTGCAGCCTCTCAGTCCGCGCCGGTTGCGCGGCTTGTGCGCCGCGTTCCTCGACTGCGAGCAGATCGCGCTGCCAGATCAGCAGTGCCAACACACCGGCTGCCAGCAGCCCAGCGGCCAGGCCGGCCCAGTGCCAGCCCGCGAGCGCCGCGATCCCCGCCATGAACATCGGAGCCGCAGCCCACCCCAGGTTGCCCGACAGTCCGTGCGCCGAGAACGCATACCCGAGCCGCGGCAACGACACGCGTCGATTGAGGATGGTGAAATCGACCGGATGGAAGACGCTGTTGCCGAGCCCCGCCAGCGCGGCGGACACGGCCAGCGTTGCGTAACCGTCGGCCAGCCCCAGCGCGAAGCCGGACAGAGCCAGACACCCGACACCGAAGAACAGGACCCGGCGCGGGCCGAAGCGATCGACGACGAACCCGGAGGCGGCCTGCCCGGTCCCCGAGACGATGAAGAAGATCGTCATCAGCGCACCGACCTCGGTGAAGTTGAGCCCGAAGTCGCGCATCAGCCAGGGGAACAGCGGCGGAAGCAGCAAATGGAAGAAGTGGGAGGTGCCGTGCGCCAGGCCGACGAGCCCGATGACTCGGGCGTCGCGGCGGGCGGCAGGGTCCTTCAACAAGGGCGGCATGAACTTTCCGGGGATTTTGGAGAAGGTTCCCATGCTAGCGTGCCAGGGGCTGTCCGGTTTACGATATCCGGTCTTTTAGTGTCGAGAAAATGCCAACCGTTTCCATCGACCCGCTGCCGCGAGTCGCGCCGACTCGGGACCACCCGGTTCGCGTCAACGTTCGCACACTTCCGGCCAACGGGCATGTCGCGACTCACGCCCATAACTGGGCCCAGCTCGCATGCACGCTGCGCGGCGCCGTGCGCCTGCGCGCCGGACAAACCAGCTGGATCGTTCCGCCCACGCGCGCCGTCTGGATCCCGCCGCGCGTGGAGCACGAAGTCACTCTGATCGGCGAGGTCGCGCTGCGCACCGTCTACGTGGATGCAAGTGCCGCGCCGAGGGGACTGACGACCTGCGACGTGATCGACGTGTCGCCCCTGATGCGCGAGGTCATCGAGGCGCTGGCGACGACCGAGCCGAAGACGCAAGCCTTGCGCTACGAACTGCTGACGCGCCTGCTGCTGGAGGAGATGCGGGCGGCACCCACACTTTCGCTCGATCTCAGACTGCCGACCGACCGCCGTCTGCGCACCCTGTGCGAGGCAATGCTGGAGCAGCCCGGCGCATCGTTTGGATTGGAGGAATGGGCAGTGCGTACCGGCGCCAGCCCGCGCACGCTGGCCCGTCTGTTCCAGCAGGAGTTGGGGATGACCTTCGGCCAGTGGCGCCAGCGCGTGCGGCTGGCACACGCAGCCGCGCTGGTCTCGACCGGTCAGTCACTGGCGGCGGTCGCCGAGAAGCTCGGCTATGAGAGCGCCAGCGCCTTCTCGGCAATGTTCAAGCGTGTGCTGGGCCGCTCGCCGCGCGAGTTCTTCGGCCGCGAGGCGGGCTGAGGCAACACGGTCCGGTGCAGAACTAGAGAAAGCATTGAACCACAGAGGCACAGAGGGTCTAGCTCAATACAGTTGTCGCAGGAGCAGTGTCCAGCGCATGGAACCGTCGAGCGGGCGGTGTGAGTCTGCCAAGTCGGTGCTTTCTCTGTGCCTCTGTGGTTAGCGAACTGGCGGTTCCAGGAAATCCAGCACCGGCCCCTTCGGCACGATGCCGCTGGGATTCAGGTGCGGATGGCTCATATAATAGTGGCGTTTGATCTGGTCCATGTTCACCGTCTCGGCCACCCCGGGCACGCGGTACAGGTCGCGCAGCAATCGCGACAGGTTCGGGTAGTCGGCGACGCGGCGCAGGTTGCACTTGAAGTGCACGTAGTACACGGCGTCGAAGCGCACGAGCGTGGTGAACAGCCGCCAGTCGGCCTCGGTCAGCGTCCCGCCGACCAGATAGCGCGAGCTGCCCAGGCGCCTCTCCAGCTCGTCCAACGCCGCGAACAGCGCATCGAAGGCCAGCTCGTAGGCTGCCTGCGAGCCGGCGAAGCCGCAGCGGTACACGCCGTTGTTCACGCGCTCGTACACCATCTCGTTGATCGCGTCGATCTCGGCGCGCAGCGGTTCCGGGTAGTAGTCGATCTTCACTGGGGTGAACGCATCGAAGGCCGAGTTCAGCATCCGAATGATTTCGGAAGACTCGTTGCTGACGATCGTTCCGGTCCGCCGGTCCCACAGCACCGGCACGGTGATACGCCCGCTGTACTGCGGATCCGCAGCCGTGTAGGCCTCACGCAGGTAGCGGAAGCCGTTCACCGCATCCGGGATGCACCCCGGGCCGTCGCTGAACTCCCAGCCGTCGTCGCGCATCACGGGATCGACGATGGACAGCGAGATCACCTCCTCCAGGCGCTTGAGCTTGCGGAAGATGACCGTACGGTGCGCCCACGGGCAGGCGAGCGACACGTACAGGTGATACCGCCCCGGCTCGGCTTGGAAGCCGCTGGAGCCGTCCGCCGTGATCCAGTTGCGGAACCCGGCGACGGTGCGCACGAACTCGCCTCTGGTTTTCTTCGTGTCGTACCAGCCCGGTTTCCAGATGCCTTTCTCGAGATATCCGCTCATCTACTACCTACTCCCTCTGCGTTCCTCTGCGCCTCTGCGGTGAGGTGTTGAACTAGGCCTTAGGCGAGGTCGAACAGCAGAACCTCAGCACCCTTGCCGTCAGCCAAGCGCAGCTCGGCCTCTGCAGTGATCTTGGCCCCGTCGCCCGCCCCCAGCGTGTGCCCGTTCAGGGAGACCTCGCCTCTAGCCACGTGCACGTACGCCTTGTGCCCGGGCGGCAGTGCGTAGGTCACCGCGTCGGCGCCGTCCAGCACCGAGGCGTAGACACGGGCGTCCTGATGGATCGTGACGGAGCCGTTCGCGCCGTCCGGTGAGGCGACCAGCCGCAGACGGCCCTTCTTCTCCTCGCGCGTGAAGTTCCTTTGCTCGTAGCCGGGTTTCACGCCGAACCGATTGGGTTCGATCCAGATCTGCAGGAAATGGACAAGTTCAGTGGGCGAATGGTTGTACTCGCTGTGGGTGACGCCGGTGCCCGCGCTCATCCGCTGCACATCACCCGGGCGGATCACCGAGCCCGTTCCCATGCTGTCCCGGTGCTCCAGAGCGCCTTCCAGCACATAGCTGATGATCTCCATGTCGCGGTGAGGGTGGGTGCCGAAGCCCATCCCGCCCTGGACCCGGTCCTCGTTGATCACCCGCAACGGCCCGAACCCCATCTCGCGCGGGTCGTAGTAGCCGGCGAACGAGAACGTGTGATAGCTGTCCAGCCAGCCGTGGTTGGCGTGGCCGCGTTCGTTGGCCCTGCGCAGTGCAATCATTGTCGCCTCCAATGGTTCAGTCGACCTGAACCGTCATGCCAACAATATGGGCGGGGTTCGCCAGTTTCCAGCGAAATGTTTCGAGGGGGTCGTTCAGGGAGTCTGATGAACTTTGCTTGCACACTGGGCGCACACCCCCACTCCGTGCCCATTCCCGAACCCGGGATCAGCTCTTCGAGAGCTCTGGAAGAACGGAACCAGCGCCGGGTCGTTCCGGGTTTTCTTCGTGTCTTCGTGCCTTCGTGGTGAGAGGTGGAATTAGTGTGTTGCAGTCGTTGCAGTACTAGATCAGCGTGTCAGTGAGCCGCGCGATGTTCTGCAGCACCTTGCGGCCGATGCTGCGCCGCGCCCATTGCGCCGCGTCGACCGTATGGCTCGCTGCGAGGTAGCGCGCCTGTATGGAGGCAAGGTCTGCGACCACTGCCCTGTCGTAGACCAGCACACTCACCTCGTTATTGAGTGCAAAGGATCGATTGTCGAGGTTGCTCGAGCCGATCAAGGCGATGTCGGCGTCGATGGTGGCGTGCTTGGCATGGAGGAAATTGCCGAAGTAGCGGTGGATCCGGACGCCGGCCTCCAGCAGGCCGTCGTAGTTGGATTCCTGGGCCAGCTGCACGATCGGCTTGTTGGAGCGGTCGGAGACGATCAGATGCACCTCCACTCCGCGTTCGGCGGCCATCCGCATGGCCTGCAGGAACGAGGCGTCCGGCATGAAGTATGGCGTTGTGAGCACGACCCGGCTGCGCGCGGCGTGGATCAGCGCGATCATGATCTGCTGGGTATTCTCGCGGTGATAGCCGGGCCCGCTGGGCAACACCTGCGCGAGTGAGGTGCCGCTGTCCTGCCCCAACGGCAGCAGCTCCTCGTAGGCCTCGCCCGGCAGCTCCCCGGTCTCGTAGTAGCGGTCCGCGAGAAACACTGCCTGAAGCTGACGCACTACCGGTCCGGTGACCCGGGCGACCAACTCCTCGTTGGTCAATCGCTGGTTGGCGTCCGGGTCGACGATGTTCTGCGAGCCGACGTAGCCCACCTGCCCGTCGATCACGGCGATCTTGCGGTGATTGCGCAGGTCCAGCCGAATCGCTTTGGGGCCCCACAGCCGGGGCGGCATCAGCAGTCGGACCTCGATCCCCTGAGCACGAAGCGAGCGTCCCCAGCGCCGGAACGAGAACCAGGAGCCGAACCCATCCCCCAACACTCGGCAGCTCACGCCGCGCGCCGCGGCACGGGCCAGCGAAGCAGCCACCCGCTGCCCGGTGGCGTCGTCCCGGAAGATGTAGTACATCAGGTGCGCATGGCGTCGGGCCTCCTCGATGTCCTGCACGAGCCGGTCGATAGCGCCTTGATAGTCTGTGATCAGCTCGAAGCGGTTGCCCCGGCATGCGGCGAAGTCTCCGAGCGCCTGAGTCAGCTTCACCGCCGGCTGGTACTGCGCCGGAAGGTCCGGCTCGGCCAGCGCGTGACCGAGGATACGCGGCTGCAGCTGACGGATCAGCTTGGACACCGTGAGTTGCATTTCCAGGCGCGCCCGGGGCAGGTACGCGCGGCCGACGATGGCGTACAGGACCACCCCGACCCAGGGAAGGAAGAAGATCAGGAGCAGCCAAGCGCGCGCGGCGGCTGGATCACGCCGCTGCGGCACGTAGAACAGCATCACGAGCCGGACGACCCATTCGCTCGCGATGTAGAGGGCGCCCCAGGTAGACACGGCACCATTCTAATCGGGTCGGTCTGGCCGTCGCCGCGCGGCAGCGGGAGGCCGGGGTGCCTGGGCCGACCCGATGAGGGCGGCTTACGCCTTCGCGGCGCAGACCTCGATCTCCACCAGGAACTCCGGCCGCACCAGCGCAGGCACCACCAGAAGCATCGAGGCGGGCCGCGCGTCGCCCAGGTAGCGTTTGCGGACCTCGACGTAGGGCTTGATGTCCTCGCTGCGAATCAAGTAGTGCGTGACCTTGACCAGATCGCTCACAGTCATATCCGCCTGCTCGAGCATGGCGACGATGTTCTTCCACGCCTGCTCCGCCTGGGCGGTGATGCCCTCGGGCATGACGCCATCCGGCGTCATACCCGGAGTGCCGGCGGTGATCAGCCAGCGCAGATTCGGCCGCACGACCATCGCGTCGCTGTAGGTCCCAATCTTCGCCGCAACGCCGACGTCCACTCGCTGATGTGCCATGAGCCCTCCTTCCACAAAAAGAAACGGCAGGTGCATCACACCTGCCGCCGTCTTGACCAGCTCGTCGCACGAGGAAGCCCACTACGGCCTCCTCCGGTCCCTCCCTCGTGCCTCGCGCCTCGTGCCTGGCGCCTAGTGCCTCGCGCCCGTGCTCCCAGGCAGTTGCTCGCCCAGCGGCGGGTGTGCGGGCCGCTCCGACTCCGGCGCTTGACCCGGTACGCTGACCTTGCGCACCAGCCATGTGTAGATGGCCGGAATGACGAACAGCGTCAGCAGCGTGCCCAGCGACATGCCGCCGACGATCACCCAGCCGATCGCGCGCCTGGCCTCTGCGCCGGCGCCTGTGGACAGCGCCAGCGGCAGCGCGCCCAGGACAGTCGCCAACGTAGTCATCAGGATCGGTCGCAGGCGCAAAGTCGAGGCTTCGATCACCGCCTCGAACTTCTCCTCGCCCTTGCGCCGCAGCTGGTTGGCGAACTCGACGATCAGGATCCCGTTCTTGGTGATCAGGCCGACCAGCATCACCAGTCCGATCTGGCTGTAGACGTTGAGCGTGCCTTCAGGGCCGAGCTTGGAATTGATCCACATCGCAAGCACCGCCCCGGTGGTGGCGAGCGGAACGGTGAACATGATCACGAGCGGCCCGACGAAGCTCTCGAACTGCGCCGACAACACCAGGTAGATGAAGATCAGCGCCAGGCCGAAGGTGATGTACAGCTCGTAGCCGGTCTCGCGGAACTCGCGCGACTCGCCGTCCAGGTCGGTCGCGACCTCCTTCGGGAGCTCTTCGGCGACCACTTGGTCGATGTAGTCCAGCGCCTGTCCTAGGCTGTATCCCGGCGCGATGTTACCGTTCACGATGGCGGCGCGCAGCTTGTTGAAGTGGTTGAGCTCCTTGGGCGCGACCGTCTCGCGCAGGCTCACCAGGTTGGAGAGCTGGACGAGCTGATCGTCGTTGCCGCGCACGTAGATCGACGTCAGGTCCGATGGCTGACGGCGCTTGTCGTCCTCCATCTGCACCACTACGTCGTACTGCTTGCCTTCGCGCTTGTAACGCGTCACGTCGCGCCCGCCCATGAGCGTTTCCAGCGTGCCGCCGATGACGGCCATCGACACGCCCAGTGCCGCTGCCTTGTCGCGGTCGATCTCGACCCGCAGCTGTGGCTTGTTGAGCTTAAGGTCGGTGTCCATCCCGGTGATGCCCGGATTCTGGGCCAACCGGCCCATCACTTTGCCGACGTAGCCCTGCAACTGCTCGTAGCTGTTGCCGTAGAGGACGTAATTGATCTTCTTGTCCAGGAAGCTGCCGCCCAGCGAGGGTGGATCCTTGGTGAAGGACAGCACACCCGGCAGGCCGCCGAAGAGCTTGGGGGTCAGCTCGCTGGTGATCTGCATCTGGGACCGCTCGCGCTCGTCCCAGTGCTTGAGCACGGCGAAGCCGATGCCAAGGTTGACGGGGTTGGGCCGCTCCAGGCCCGGCGCCACCACCTCGAACAACGTGTCGATCTCGGGCACGCCCTTGAGGATCTGTCCGATCTGACGCATGTAACCGTCGGTGTACTGCATCGTCGCGCCTTCGGGCGCGATCGCGAAGGCCATGAACGTACCGCGATCCTCGATCGGTGAGAGCTCCGACTTCAATTGGGTGAACAGCCACCCCATCACGGCAAGGGTAACCAGGAACACCAGGCCCACCACCCAGCGCATACGCAGGATGCCGCGCAGCAGCGCCCGATAGCCGTCGTTCATCCCGTCGAAGAAGCGCTCCGACCAGGCAAACATCCTGCCGTGGCTCTCGTGCGACTTGAGCAGCTTCGAACACATCATCGGCGTGAGGGTCAGCGCCACGAAGCCCGACACCAGCACCGCCGCCACGACCGTGAGCGCAAACTCCACGAACAGTTGTCCGGTGCGCCCGGTCATGAAAACCAGCGGGGTGAACACCGCCACCAGGGTCAGGGTCATGGCGATCACCGCGAAGCCGATCTCCTTGGCTCCGGTCAGCGCCGCCTGATAGGGCGACGAGCCCTCCTCGATGTGGCGATGGATGTTCTCCAGCATGACGATGGCGTCGTCCACCACCAGGCCCACGGCGAGCACGATGCCGAGCAGAGTCAGCACGTTCACCGAGAAGCCGAGGACGTACAGGAAGAAGAACGCACCGATCAGGGAGACCGGGATAGTCACGGCCGGGATCAGTGTGGCGCGCAAGCTGCGCAGGAAGAGGAAGATGACCAGCACCACCAGAATGAGCGCCTCGACCATCACCTTGTACACGGAGTTGATGGCCGAAGAGATGAACTCCGAGGTGTCCACCGCCACCTTCATGTCCATGCCTTCGGGCAGGGTCGCCTTCAGCCGCGGCAGGATCTCCCGCACCGCCTGCGCGATCGCGAGGGTGTTGCCGACGGACTGCTTCACTACACCCAGCCCGAGCGCCTCCCTGCCGTTCACGCGCACGATCTTGCGGTTCTCGTAGGGCCCCGGCGCCGCATAACCGACATCCTGGAGCCGGACCGGATAGCCGCCGACCTCGCGGATGATCATGTTGTTGAACGCCTCGGTGCTGCGCAGGTCGGTCTCGGCCAGTACGGTAAACTCGCGCGAACTGCTCTCGATGCGGCCGCCCGGCGAGTCCAGGTTCTGGCGGCGCAGGGCCTCTTCCACATCCTGGGCGGTCAGGCCCTGGGCCGCGAGCCGGTCGCGATCCAACCACACCCGCATCGAATACCTGCGCTCGCCCCCGATGATCACGGTCGCCACGCCCGGCAGCGCTTTGAGCGGGTCGGTCAGATACCGGTCCGAATAGTCCGTCAGCTCCATCGGCGTGTGCCGGTCGCTGGACACCGCGATCCACATGATCGGCCAGGCGTCGGCCTCGATCTTGTTGACCACCGGGTCGTCGGCCTGGTCGGGGAGCAACGCCTTGACGCGTGAGACCCGGTCGCGCACATCGTTGGCCGCAGCCTCCACATCGCGGTCGGTGACGAAGGTAACCGTGATCTGGCTGACTTCCTCCCGGCTCTGCGACTTGATGGTCTTGATGCCTTCGATGCCGGACAGGGCATCCTCGACCGGAGTGGTGATCACGCTCTCCACGACCTGCGCCGTCGCACCCTTGTAGACCGTACGCACGGACACCGTGGGCGGATCGATCTTGGGATATTCCCGCACCGACAGGCGGTCGAAGGAGATGACGCCCAGGAGCACGATGAGCAGACTCATCACCGTAGCGAGAACCGGACGCTTGATCGAGATGTCAGATAGAACCATGGGTCACCTCCCCTCCAAGAGCCAGAGGGTCAAAATGGAATCGTCAGCCCTTCTTCTCGGCTGCGGCCGGGGCGGGCTTGGTGGCAGGACCGGACACCGCGCCGGTCGCCTGGCCGGGCACGGCGGCGTTGCTCGCAGTCGGCGGCGGCGCATTGGGCAACACCATGACGGGCGCGCCGTCTTTCATCTTCATTTGGCCTTCGGTGATCACCACGTCGCCGGGCGACAGGCCCGCGACCACCTCGACCTCGCCCGGCCGGCGCTGTCCGATCTCGATCTTCGTGAGCAGAGCTTTGTCGTCCACCACGCGGTATACGTAGCTTTCCTGACCCTGGGGCCAGATGGCGGGCTCCGGCACCAGGATGGCGTTCTGGCGCGTTTCCAGGGTCAGCGCGACCCGGACGAACATGCCGGGTTTCAGCTTGAACCCCTGGTTGTTGACGCGCGCCCGCAGCAGCATCGTGCGGGTACGCTCGTCCACCATCGGCTCCATCGCAAAGATGCGCCCGGTAAAGGCCTCGGCGGGGAACGCGTCGAGCCGGATGGCCACGGCCTGCCCCACCTTGACCTGCGACGCGTACACTTCAGGCACGCGGAAGTCGAGCTTGATGGAGGCGATGTTCTCCAACCGGGCGATGTCGTCGCCTTTCTTGAGATAGGCGCCCGGGCTGACCTGGCGCAGGCCCACGACGCCCGGGAAGGGCGCGCGGATCACCGTTTTGTCCAGCCGCGCCTGGATCTCCTCCTTGACCGCGACCGAGCGCTGGTAGTTGTTCTTGGCGACATCGTATGCATCCTGGCTGATGAACTTCTGGTCCAGCAACTCCTTGGTACGCTCCAGCCGCTGCTCGTCGGTGCGGACCTGGGCGTTGGCGGCCGCCAGCTGGGCCTGGACCTCGGAAGCGTCCAGGGTAACCAGCTTGGCGCCGCGTCCCACGGACTGTCCCTCCTGGAAGTGCAGCTCCAACAGGCGGCCGTCGATCTCGGGCCGAATCACCACCGATTCCTCGGCCAGCAGACTGCCCACCGCGGTGACCTCGTTGGAAACGTCGCCCACCTTAACGGGCACGGCTTTGACCGGCAGGCCCTTGGGCGGTCCGCCAGCGGCAGCACCGCCAGCGGGCTTGCTCTGCGCCGCCCCGGCCGCCGGAGCCTCATCTTTCTTGCCGCAAGCGGACAAAGCGACCGCCATGACCAGCGCCGATACAAGCGCTACAGTACGATTCATTGGTGTATCCAAGGAAACTCCCAGGTGGGAATGCGACCCCGGGATCGCGGTGCCGGATTTCAGGACGCCGCGTACCGAAAAGCCGGGAAAAACTGCATTCTAGCCCCTTTTTGGATCTGATAAGCAACCTGTGAAGATCTCCCTCGACGGTTTACTGGTGCTGGATGCCATCGCCCGAAAGGGCAGTTTCGCCGCGGCTGCGGAGGAACTGCACCGGGTGCCCTCGGCTATCACCTACACGGTCCAAAAGCTGGAGCAGGATCTGGGCGTAACGCTGTTCGACCGCAGCGGCCACCGCGCAAGGCTGACCGCGGCCGGGGAGGAGCTGTTGAAAGAGGGGCGCCACCTGTTGCGCGCCGCCGTGGACCTGGAGTGCCGGGTGCAACGGGCGGCCAAGGGCTGGGAAACGGAGTTGCGCATCGCCTACGACGACCTCATCTCCCTCGAGCGGCTGGCAACACTCATTGCCGAGTTCTATGAGCAGGGCTCCGGCACCCGGCTGCGTTTAGGCGCCGAGGTGCTGGGTGGATGCTGGGATGCGCTGCTCTCGGGCCGCGCCGACCTTGCCGTGGGCGCGCCGTCCGATCCGCCGCTGGAGGCGGGCTACACGGTGCGGCCCATGGGAGAGATCGCGTGGGTGTTCGCGGTGTCGCCGGCCCATCCGCTTGCGTCGTTGGGGCGACCCGTCTCGTCGGCCGATATCTCGGCCAGCCGCGCGGTCCTGGTGGCGGACAGCTCGCGCAACCTGCCCCCGCGCAGCTCGGGGCTCGCGCCCGGGCCCGACTCGCTCACCGTCTCGACTTTGCGCGCCAAGCTGGAGGCGCAGATCGCCGGCCTGGGAGTGGGGTTTGTCCCCGCCCACGTTGCCGCGACGGCACTGGCCGACGGGCGCCTGCTGGCGCTCGAGGTGGAGGAGCCGAAGTCCAAGACGCGCGTGCACTTCGCTTGGCGTCCGCGCGACGCCGGCAAGGCACTCAAATGGTGGGTGGCCAAGCTGGAAGACGAGAAAGTGCGGGAGCGGCTGCTGGGGATCGGGTAGCACCCGGGCTAGTTGTCCGGAAGCCGACCCCGTCGCGCAGTCGGGCACACTCGGCGCATGCGCAGGGCCACCTCCGCCTGCTTTTCCGTCTCGATGGCGGCCCGGACCGCATCCATGTCCAGGGCACGCACTTGTGCCAGCAGAGCTTCGACGCGGCTGCCGGGATGCAACCCCGGCTCGCAGTACAGAACTACCCCTTCGCGGAAGATCACCAGCGCGTCGGCGGGCGGCAATCCGAACATCGCGCACAGCTCCGGCTCGGTGTCCGATTCAACGCGCCCGAAGCCTACGTCGGTGTACCCGCGGGCCAGGTCGTCGAGTGGCGGGGGGTCGGCGCCGGTCTGAGCGAACGCCACCACCAGCACAGCGCGGCGCGCGACTGCATCGTCGAAGTTCTCGCGAGTCAGCAGCTGCACGCTCATACCGGCCTCAGCTTCCTGCCGACTCCTCGGTGTGTCCCTTGGCGATCTCTTCGTGGACCTTCGCCATGTCCAGAGCCTTGGCCTTGCCGATGATCTCCTCCAGCGCGTTGCCGGGCAGCGCGCCGGCCTCCGAGTACAGGATGACCTTCTCGCGCAGGATCATCAGCGTGGGGATCGAGCGGATCCCGAACATCCCGGCCAGGTCTGGCTGCTCTTCGGTGTTGACTTTGCCGAACACAACGTCCGCATACTTGTCGGAGGTCGCCTCGAACACAGGCGAGAAGAAGCGGCAGGGCGCGCACCACGGCGCCCAGAAGTCCACGACCACCATGTCGTTGTCCGTCACGGTCTTGTCGAAGTTGTCCTTGGTGAGATTGATGGTGGTCATGCCGTCTTCCTGTCGATTGCCGGGGCGCCTGCTGGCGCCAGTGTAGCACCGGCACGCGGTGGTCTCCTTGCGTCGGTCGGTGGCTTCGATCCTTACACGCCGCGCGCCCGGGAAATCCGATTGCTGTCATCGAAACGATTCATCCTCTCGCTTGCGTTGGACCTCTATACTGGGGTCGAGCTGGACGAGATCATGGACGAGGTCGCCGAACGCGCCCGTGCCCTGGGCGGCCGTGCAGCCGGTTCGATGGCGGAATTCCTGAAGCACGCCCGCCTGAAGGAATCCACTAGCAACATCGACGCGAAAACCATGATCGCCGAGTTGGTCGGCGACCACGAGACGCTGATCCGCGCCCGGCGCGAAGATGCGGCCGCGACCGGTGACAAGTACGGCGACGCCGGCACCGAGGACTTCCTCGTCGGCCTCATGGAACAGCATGAAAGGCGAAGACTCATGCGGCTTCGCGGCACGCAGTGACGCGATGCCGCGTGACGTCGGAGCCAAGAAAATGGCAACCAACAGGGGTTTTCGCCGCACCATGACGCACGAGTGCTTCGCATCACATCGGAGGCAAACAAAACACTCCTTCCCCCTCAGGGGAAAGGCTGGGATGGGGGTGGGTCTGGCGCCAGATCACCCGAAGCCGGAGGTATCAGACATCTGGCTCGATAGCCCCCAATGGACACCCTGCAAGCGATAGCCCGCGACTCCCCCTTTCTGACCGGACTCGGCGCCAGCGTGCTGGCCGGCGCCGGCGCCACCGCGCTCGGCGCGGTGCCCATTGCCTTCGTCTCCCGGCTGAGCGAGAGCTTCACCAACCTGCTGCTGAGCTTCGCCGCCGGCGTCATGCTGGCGGCGACAATGTTTTCCCTGCTCCTTCCTGCTCTTGATGCCGCCGGCGCCGGGTTCGGCGCCCGCACGGGCGCGCTCCTCGTCATTGCCTCACTCGCATTGGGCGGCGTCGCGCTGTCGCTCGCCCACCGCTACGCCCCCCACGAGCACTTCTGCAAGGGATGCGAGGGGGGCGAGACGCGCCGCTTCGCACGGATCTGGCTGTTCGTCATCGCCATCACCATTCACAACTTCCCGGAAGGTCTGGCCGTAGGCGTCGGTGCGGCCAGCGGCGACCTGGCGACAGGGCTGGGTGTCACACTGGGCATTGGCCTGCAGAACATGCCTGAGGGCCTCGCGGTGGCCGCCGGCCTGATGACACTGGGTTACGGGCGCGCCACGTCGTTCGGCGCCGCCGTGGTCTCCGGTCTCGTCGAGCCGGTGGGCGGTGCGATCGGTGCAGCCGCGGTAGCGTTTTCGGTGACGCTGCTCCCGTGGGCGCTGGGCTTCGCCGCCGGCGCTATGCTGTTCGTCATCAGCAGTGAGGTCATTCCGGAGACCCATCGGTCCGGCTTCGAGCGCGGCGCGACGGCGGCGCTGTTTACTGGCTTCTGCTTGATGGTGTTTCTGACTGCCGCGTTGAGCTGAGCGGCCCTATCCCTCTCCCGCGCACACCTCAGGCGCTGGGACGCCGTTCGAACTTGCCGAAGCGCAACAGGATGGTGGGCAGAACGAGCAGGTTCAGAATCGTCGAGGTCAGCAGTCCACCCACGATGATGGTCGCCATCGGGCCTTCGATCTCCCGGCCCGGCTCGCCGGTGCCCAGCGCGAGCGGCATCAGGCCCAGTGCGGTCACCAGCGCCGTCATGAGAATGGACGGTAGCCGTTCGGCCGCGCCGCGCAGTGCGGTCTCCAGCCCCCAAGCCATGCCCTCCATCTCCACCAGATACTGGTAGTGGGAGACGAGCATGATGGAGTTGCGCAGCGTAATTCCGAACAGCGTGACAAAGCCCACCAGCGAGCCCAGCGAGAGCCAGCCACCGGTGGCGAACAGCACCGCACAGATGCCACCGATCAGCGCAAACGGCAGGTTCAGGAACGTGATCGCCAGATTGCGCAGGTTCCCGAAGGCCACGTACAGGAACAGAAAAATCCCGATGCCTGCAATAAGGGAGTGCACGATCAGTTCCTCGCGCGCCTGGGCCTGGGCACGCCCGGTGCCGGCATACACGAGATAGTTCCCGGGTGACAGGCGGACCTGCTCGGCGACGCGGCGCCGCACTTCCGCCTCGAAGCCCGCCAGATCTCGGCCCGCGAAGCTCGCGGTGACGGTCTGCAGCCGGCGGCCACTCGCGTGCAGGATCTTGTAGCGCCCGGCCGTGAGGCTGACGTCCGCGACCGAGCGCAGCGGCACGAGGCGGCCATCGGCCGAGCGCAATCGCAGGTTGCCGATGTGGGTCACCTGATTGCGTGTCGCCGGATCCAGCACAACGACCAGGTCGACCACGCGGCTGCCTTCGTACACCTGTCCCACGGACGCGCCGCCGTATGCAGCGCGGATGGCTTCCATGACGGCGAGGGGCTGCAGCCCGAGCGCGGCCACCTGCTCCTGACGCAGTCGGATCGTCAGCTCCGGTGTGCCCGGCGGCGCCTGGAGCTGGACATCGCGCGCACCGCGCACGCCGGACACGGCTGCCGCCACCGCTTGCGCATCGCGGTCCAGAAGGTCCAGATCGGTTCCATAGAGATTGATCACCAACGGCGCGGCGAAGCCGGTGATGGTTTCCTCGATGCGCTCCGTGAGGAAGGTATTGACCGCGAAAGTCACACCGGGAAACTGGAAGCCGCGCTCGCCGGCCAGCGTCTCGCGGATCTCGCGCAGGATGCGCTGCTGCTCCTTGCCGGGCAGCGCGCCGATCTCCACTTCGTATTCGCTGTAGTGCGTCCCGAAGGTGTCGGCGCCTCCAGGGGCGCGCCCGACCCACTGCGCCACGGACTGGACGCCCTCGATGGAGCCGATGGCCGCCGCTACCCGCTGACCGAGCCGCAGCGACTCCGACTCAGCCGTGCCGGGGACGGCGGTCACGTGCACGATGTAGTGGCCTTCGCGCAGCGCCGGAATGAACTCGCCCGAGAACACCGGAAGCAGGCCGATTCCGAATGCGATCACCACAAACACCGCGCCGACGATGCGCCCGGGGAAACGCTCGATCCGCTCCAGCAGCCGGCGATAGCGCGGCTTGAGCCAGGCCACCGCCGGCGGATCTTCACTCCTGAGCGCGCTACGTGCGAGCAGGAGGTGGCACAGTGCGGGGGTGAGCGTGAGCGCCACCACCAGGGACGCCAGAATCGCCAGGATGTAGGCCTGGCCGAGCGGAGCGAACAGCTTGCCGGCGATCCCGCCGAGAGTCAGCAGCGGCACGAACACCAGTGCAACGATGAAGGTGGCGTAGACCACCGAGCTGCGCACTTCCACTGAAGCGGCCAGCACCACCTCGCTCACCGGACGGGGCTGCGGCGCCGCGCGGTTCTCGCGCAGGCGGCGGAAGATGTTCTCCGTATCGATGATCGCGTCGTCCACCACTTCGCCCAGCGCGATGGCGAGCCCCCCCAGTATCATGATGTTGAGGCCGACGCCGAAGAAGTCGAGCACGATAACTGCCGACAGCAGCGAGGCGGGGATGGCGGTGGTGCAGATGAACGCCGTGCGGTAGTTGAACAGAAACAGGAACAGCACCACGATCACCAGCGTCGACCCGACCAGTAGGTCGCGCTGCACGTTCTCCACCGCAGTTTCGATGAAGTTCGCGGGTCGGAACAAGCTGGGGTGCAGCTCGATCTTCTCGGCTTCGAGCAGCGGCGCCAGCTCACCCAGCGCCTGCTCCAGATCCAGCGTGACCGCACGCGTGTTGGCGCCGAGCTGGCCCTGGACCATTAAGAACACCCCGGGCACGCTATTGATCGCTGCGGCGCTGATCGAAGGCGCGGGCGCCTCGCTCACTCTGGCGACGTCGCCCAGCCGCAGCGCCTGGCCCTCACGGTAGGCGAGGAGCACGCGCGACAGCTCTTCCACCGAATGGGGCTGGCCTTCGGTGTTGATGAAGATGTGCTGGTTGGGCGTCTTGACGAAACCGGCCGAGCGCACGCCGCTGGCCTTGCGCGCGGCTTCGACCAGGTCCTCCAGCGCCAGCCCGTGGCGCAGCAGCTTCTCGGGGTCCGCCTGGATCTGCCATTGACGCACTTCGCCGCCGAACACATTGACGTCTGCCACGCCTTCCACCGCCAGCAGGTGCGGCCGCACAGTCCAGTCCACCAGCGTGCGGATCTGCATCAGAGAGCGCTGCTTGGATGTGAGCCCGACGCCAAGCACCGTGCTGGCCGACGAGGTGAGCGGGGTCATGGTCGGCTGCTCCACGCCCACCGGGAGCTGGGCGGCCAGTGCGCTCAGCCGTTCACCGACCATCTGGCGGTTGCGGTAGACGTCCGAGCCGTCGCGGAACACTACCGTCACAACCGAAAGGGAGGGTATCGACTGCGAGCGCACGATCTCCACGCCCGACGCGCCCGCGAGCGCGTTCTCGATCGGCTGCGTGACCTGGCGCTCGACGATCTCCGCGGACAAGCCGTGCGCCTCGGTCTGGATCACGACCTGGCTGGGCGAGAACTCCGGGAAGACGTCCAGGTTCGCACGGGTCAGGACGTACAGTCCGTAGATGATGAGCGTCACCGCCAGGGCGACGACCACGCCCGGATAGCGGATGGATTGGCGAACGATGAAGGCGATCACGTCAAGAACAAGCTCTCACCGCCAAGGACGGGAAGGACGCCAAGGAAATCAACTTGAAGTACTCCTGATGGTGCTGAAGTTGTCCCGAGGGCGGTGGTGATGCGGAGTGCATACGATGAGATGCAACCGCTATCGGCTCTGGGTGTGCTGCACAGTCACCAAACTGTTCGCCTTGTTTCCCTGGCGTTCCTTGGCGTCCTTGGCGGTGAGCGGTTGCCCTAGTCCTCATTCTCGTTGCGGATCTGGAACTTCAGCTCCTCGGACAGCAGCAGCTGCGCGCCGCGCACCACCACCTCCGCGCCCGCTTCGAAGCCTTCGGCGTTGAACCATCCGCCGCCGGGCAGTTCCTGCGAGGTATCCACCGGCCGGCGCACGAAGGTTTCGGTCCCGTCCTTGACATAGGCCCAAGCGCCGCCGCCATGCCACAGCACGGCAGTCTCCGGCACGAGCACGCCTTCGCGGGCGCCGTCACCGAGCGCAATACGGCCGGCCAGACGCATTCCGGCGCGCAGGCCCTGGCCGCTCGCCACGAAAAAATAGGTCGCCCCGGGGAGAGTGGCATCGGTCTGCGGGGAGGCCGAGACAAACCGAGCCGGACGCTGGGTGCCGCGAGCAGACACGGGCGCGAGCGACAGCGGCGCGCGGCCCGCCTGAGCCTGCAGATCGAAGGGGAAGGTCACCTGCACCAGTACCTGGCGCTGGTCTGCCAGTGCCTCGAAGGACTCGGAGTCGGGGTCCGCAGCCCAGCCCGACACCACCGGCCCCCAGCCCGAACGCAGCGCGTCGCGCAGGCTGGCCGCAGACTGCTGCATCGCGAGCACCCGCGCCTCGTCGCTTCTCCACTGCGCCTGGGCCGCGAGCATCGTGCGCTCGGCAATGTTGCGGTCATCCTCGTAGAGCCTGCGCACCCGCTCGTACTCGCCGCGGCTGTTCTCGGCCATTGCGAGCAGCCCCCGGGCCTCCGACACCGCGGCCAGGTAGCGGCCGCGCAGATCGAACAGGGAATGCAGATCGACGACCGTGCCGTAGACCTCTGCGGTCGCCTGCCCGCGCGCAGCCTCCAGTTTTGCCGTCTCGATTCCGCTGGCCTTCTGGCTCTCGGGGGAGACCGTAACCGTGCTGTAGCCGCCGTCGGTGCCGACCGTGGACGCGGTCGGGATCTCCTCTTCCATGCCCTCGGCTTGCAGTTCCAGCTCGTCGCGGGCGTAGTAGACCAGCGCCCAGGCGAGCACGGCGATGATGCCGGCCATCACGGCGATCACGATGCTGCTGCGCGTGAGCGTCATTGCGCTGCCGATTCCGCTCGAGGGGGCGGCGCGTAGACCGACAGCGGACCGCCGGCGAGCGGGCGCTGCAGCGCATCTTCCAGCCGACCCAGCGCGTGCTGCGCATCGAGGCGTGCCCGCTGGGCATTGCGCTCGACTGCGATCGCCTCCATGCGCGCCTGGGTCGCCTCGATCCGATCGACGTAGCCGGCGTCGAACTGCTTCTGCATCTGCTCGCTGCGCGCGAGCTGCGTGAGTCTCGCTTGCTGCGCCGCCCTGGCGCCCACGACCGATTGCCGATAGGCGGCGAGCGCAGTGTCCGTTTCGGCAATGATCGCAGCCTGGTCGCGCAGGGCGATTTGCGCCGCTGTCTCGCGGCGCGCCTGCGCCGCCTGAATCGCGGGCGCGTTACCGAGCACCGGCGGAGCGACCAGGTCCATCGCCAGCGACCATACGTTGTCTCCCTGGTCCCACAAATAACCGGGCCGGAGCGCGACCGTCGGATATTGCCGCGCGACTTCCAGCTTCACCTCCGCATCGGCCGCTGCGAACTCCAGAAGCCGCTGACGCATGTCCACGCGGTTGCGCAGCGCCTCAATGCGCGCATTGCGGTCGGCAACTGCGTCGGGCAGTGCATCCAGCCGGGAGAAGTCCAGCTGGATGCCGCGCAGGGTTTCGATGGGCACGGCTACCGCGGCAGACAGCTCGCCCGTCGCCCGCGCGGCGGCCGTCTGTGCACCTGCGAGCTCGCCTTCCGTCTCGTGCAGGCGCAGCCGCGCCGCAGCGACTTCGGTTGTGGCAGCGTAACCGGCTGCCAGCCGCCGCTCCAGCAGTGCGACCAGCGACCGCCGCGCCTCCAGGTCCCGCTCCAGCAGTGCCATGCTCTCCCGCGCCGACTTGAGCGCGAGCATCTGGGCGCGCACGCGACTGCGCACCCGCCACGCGGTACTACCGACCTCCAGCTCCGCGGCCTGCGCGAGATACTCGGCGCGTTCAGCGAGGGCCTGCTGCCGACTGCCGCCGGCCAGCGGGATCTGCACCTCGAAACCGAGACTCCAGGGACTGTCGGCGTCTTCCGGCCTGCTACTGTGGTATTCCAGCCGTGGGCTCACGCCCCAGGGCAGGCGGTAGGCCGCGGGCTGCACCCGCGCTCTGGCCTCGCCAGCGCGCGCGCGGGCCACTTCAAGGTCGGGGTGGTAGTAGAAAGCAAGCAGGGTGAGCTCGTCGAGGCCCCAGCGCCGCACCGGCCAGTCCGACTCCGCATGCCCGTGGGAAAGCATGTACCCCCTGAGTCCGGGATCATCGGTGCGGCGGTCGAGGTACGCTGCCGCCGCGGCATCGGCATCCACGGTGGCGGGCTGATAGCTCTGCAGGGCACAGGCGCTCAGCAGCAACGGCAATGCAACACAGGTGAGCTGCCTGCGCTGCGGCCGCCTTTCTGGCTTCGGCGTCATGGCGCCCGGAGTGTATCGCGGGCTTGAGGCGGGCAGCAAATGGCCGAGCCGCTCGCGCGATCTCGCCGGCTGCGCCAGGCACGATAATATGCGGCCTATCGACTCACCTGCGCGAGCGCGCCCATGGACATCCGCAACGGCTTCATCGACAGCGTCGGCAACACGCCGCTCATCCGCTTGCGCCGTCTCTCCGACCAAACCGGCTGCGAGATCCTGGGCAAGGCCGAGTTCCTCAACCCCGGCGGGTCGGTGAAGGATCGCGCGGCGCTCGCCATCGTGCTGGACGCCGAGCGGCGCGGCCTGTTGCGACCCGGCGGGGTGATCGTCGAGGGTACCGCAGGCAACACGGGCATCGGACTGACCCTGGTGGCGAACGCCCGCGGCTACCGTTGCGTGATCGTGATCCCGGACACGCAGTCGCAGGAGAAGAAAGATACGCTGCGCGTATTCGGTGCGACCCTGCACGAAGTTCCGGCCGTCCCCTACAAGAACCCGAACAACTACGTTCACGTCGCCCAGCGACTGGCAGAAGCGCTGGCGAAGAGCGAGCCCAACGGCGCGATCTGGGCTCAGCAGTTCGACAACGTCGCCAACCGGCAGGGGCACATCGAAACCACCGGGCCGGAGATCTGGCGGCAGACCGACGGCAAGGTCGATGGCTTCATCTGTGCAGCCGGCACGGGTGGCACGCTCGCGGGCGTCGCGATGGCGCTGCGCGAGCGCAATCCCAAGATCAGGATCGGCCTCGCCGATCCGCCCGGCGCGGCGCTGTTCAGCTACTACAGGAGCGGAGAGCTGAAAGCGCAGGGCTCGTCGATCACCGAAGGCATCGGCCAGGGCCGCATCACGAAGAACCTCGAAGGGCTCACTGTGGACTTCCCGTTCCAGATTCCCGACACCGAGACTGTCCAGACGGTGTTCGACCTCCTGGCGCACGAAGGGTTATGCCTGGGCAGTTCGAGCGGAATCAACGTGGCGGGCGCGGTCCGGCTGGCGAAGGAGCTGGGGCCCGGGCACACCATTGTCACGGTGCTGTGCGACTCCGGCATGCGCTATCAGTCGCGGCTGTTCAACCCCGAGTTCCTGCGCTCGAAGGATCTGCCTGTGCCCGAGTGGCTGGAGCGCAAAGTGCCGCCGCTGCCTACGGGTGTCATTGCTCTCCCCGCGTAGGGGGTCTGCGCGCACTGTGTCGGTCTCCATCTGCGGCCGCCTCACCACAGCGCGGCCTGCTGGAGGTCGCATTCCTGGCTTGCGTTTGCACCCATGCAACGCAGCCGGCACGTAGCCGCTCATCCTGCTGGAGATTGCTGACCCGGGGCGGCACGTAGGTCGCTGCGCAGCGACGAGAGCGCTGTTGCGGGCGCGCCTGAATCTTGCGTCCCGCGAGAATTTCCTGAACAACAACCGCAACCTACATCGGGTGCACGGAAGGATGGTGCGGTGCGAGGCGGAAGGCGCCCCTGGCCTGGGCGTTGCAGACGGTAACGGGTCTCACCTACGTCAACCGCGGAGGAAGGATGAAATCCCTCCTGTTCTGGCCGGAGCAACCCCTGCTGTCACTGCTCGTGCTGCTCGCGATCGCAGTGCCATTCCTGTATGCCGCACGCGCGCCGATGCAGGACTTCATCGCGCGGCTGACGCGTGCCTTGTCCAATCCGATGCGGCTCGGCTCCCACTGGCTGGCGCGAACGGCAACACGTCTACAGGTGCGCAACCGCGAGGTGCTGTTCGCGCACGGTGGCCGTGAGCTCAAGCTCAGCATCGAGCGCGAGTTCGAGCGCGTCACCACGCTCGTGGAGCGCGATCTGCAGGGATATCCGGCAGTCCAGCGCAAGCTGATGGACGAGATCACGCACATCGAGGAAGACTACAAGCGCAGCAGCGAAGTGCCGCCGCCGCCTCCCGAGTGGGTCAAGGCCATCGAGGAGCTCGCCAAGATCAAGCCCAACGGCGACGGCGTGGTCGAGCGCATTCTCGCCGACATCCGCGACTCGCTGGACAAGATCTACCAGAAGGTGGTTGCCCAGTACCGGCGCGCCTATGAGGAGCGGCACAACATCCTGAAGCGCTGCCTGCCCTTCTGGCGCTCGGCCAGCCAGACACTGACCCAGGTCGAGCGCAACATCACCGGCTTGCAGGACAGCGCCGCGAAGATCGACTCGAACGTGTCCCGGCTGGAAGGGATCTTCGCCACCCGATCCGATGTCGCGCACGCGCTGACCAGCTCGGCCTCGACGCAGCTGTTCATCTCCGGCCTGGTCATGCTGATCGCGTTCGGCGGCGCGTACGTCAACTTCAAGCTGATCTCGCTGCCGATGTCGGCGATGGTCGGTGGCGGGGACTACGTCACCGAGAGCCTGCGTGCATCCGAGGTCGCGGCCCTGGTGATCATCCTGTTCGAGACGCTGATGGGTCTGTTCCTGATGGAGACCCTGCGCTTCACCAACCTGTTCCCGCTGGGCAGCGTGACGGAGAAGATGCGTCGCCGCCTGATGTGGGTATCGCTCACCATCCTGCTGGTCCTCGCCGGCGTGGAGGTTGCGCTGGCGGTGATGCGCGACTTGATCATCTCCGCCGACGTGGCCCTGAAGCAGACCCTCGGCGGTGGCGGCGAGGTGGCGGCCGTGGAAGCCGGCTGGGTAACGAAGATTCCCACCGTCGGGCAGATGATCCTCGGCTTCACCCTGCCCTTCGCGCTGGCGTTCGTCGCGATCCCGCTCGAGTACTTCATCAACTCCGGCCGCATCGTTCTGGGAGCCACGCTGGTTCTGTTCCTGCGCGGCCTCGCCTTCGCGCTGCGCTTCAGCGGCCAGATCGTCAAGGAAGCCGGGAAGCTGGCCGGGGTCTTCTACGACGTGATCATCTTTGCGCCCCTTGCCATCGAGCGCTGGGTCGCAGCCGCCCGTGAGAATGCCGCGAAGGACAGCCCGGCGCGGCCACGGCCGGCACTCGGCAAGTTCGCAACGGCGGACAACGAGGAGGCGCTATGAGCGCCCGGAAGCTGATGGTGGCGGGCATCGGTCTGCTGTTGCTCGCCGGCTGCGGAAAGGAGATCAACCGCCGGCAGGCGGTCTATGTTCTGGTCGATACCTCGGGGACGTACGCGAAGGAGGTCAACAAGGCGCAGAATGTAGTGAACTATCTTCTCGGGTCACTGCAGCCCGGCGACTCGCTTGCAGTCGGTCGCGTCAAGAGCCGCAGCTTCAGCGAGAAGGACATCGTGGCCAAAGTGACCCTGAACATGGACCCGATCCAGGCCAACGGGCAGAAGCGCAAGTTCGGCGAGGAGATGAGTGCGTTCACCAAGTCGGCCAAGGGCAGCAGCGGCAGCCGCTACACCGACATCACGGGCGGGATGATGCAGGCGGCGGAGTTTCTCACCGAGACCGGGGCGCACACCAAGACGATCATCGTGTTCTCCGACATGCAGGAAGAGCTCGACTACAAGACGGTGCGGGATTTCCCCATCAAGCTCGACGGGATCCGCATCATCGCGCTGAACGTGACCAAGCTCGACACCGACAACGTCGACCCGCGCCGCTACGTCAGCCGGCTCGAGTGGTGGGAGGAGCGCGCGCGCGCCGCCGGCGCCACCGAGTGGCGCGTAGTCAACGACCTCGAGCACCTGGAGCGCGTGTTCAGCGGGCGGGGCTGACGATCCTGCGCAGCCGGGACCCAAGAAGACAACGCCCCTCTCACTCCGCGCACGCGCTAACGTTAGGCTCCCTGCCGGCCGGGGGGGCCAGGGTGGGGATGGGTTTCATCGTCGCTCAAGGCCGCTGCCAGCGGCACTTGCTCGTGCTCACGATGCGGTTTCCGGGAAGGTAGTCGGCGCGATAGCTGCAGCTTCCGGTCAGTCCGGCGTATCGTCCAGTACCGCCGACGATCTGGCTGGTCCCCTGGCCGCCTCCGCCTTCGGCCACGTCACCAACCTTTCTGCGCGCCACGCTGAACATCTTGTCGCCCGAGGCGTCGGTGCTGACGCAGGGCGCCTCGAGATCCATGCCGGCGGCCGTCTTCCTGGCGAAAACCACGCACTCGAACGCGCTGCTGACTCCTTCCGCGAACGGTGCGCCGCTGCTCTTCACGATCGTCGACGTGCCGGCGCTGCTGCCTCCCGTGACGGTGCCGTCCCCGTGCTCCATGCTCTTGTACTGAGGTACCAGACTGATGACCGACTCGTACGTCCCGTTGTCCGCCAACGCCGCGGTGCTGCTCAAAATTGCCGCCACTGTCATGCTGCATTGGACCACTGTGCGTTTCATGATCTCCTCCTGCGTCAGTAGATGGTCGATTCCGCTGCATGCGATCACTGCGGCTCGATCCCCGCCGCCCTGGCGATCTCGCCCCACCTGGGCCGATCGTTCCTGATGAACTCCGCGAACTCCTCGGGACTCCAGAGCGGGTAGGTCGACCCGGCCATTGCAACGTGGCTGCGTACATCCGGAGCCACGATGATCTGGTTAATCTCCCGGTTGAGGCGTTGCACGATCGTCGCAGACGTTCCTTTGGGCGCAAAGATGCCGCCCCATCCGATCAGTTCCAGCTGCGGATACCCGGCCTCGGCCGCCGACGGCACTTGGGGGAAGATGTCGATGCGATGTCCACAGGCCGTGACCAGCGGTTTCAGCTTGCCGCTTTGCACGTGCGCAAAGGCGGTAGGCGCGAAGTCGAAGGTGACCGGCACGTGGCCGGCGACGACGTCCTGGAGCGCCGGGCCACCGCCTTTGTAGGGGAGGTGCTCGAGTTGGATCTGCGCCAGTTTCTTCAGACGCTCCATCAACAGATGCTGAGGCGTGCCGATCCCGGCAGACGCATATGTGAGTTGACCGGGTCTGGAGCGCGCAAGCGCGATGAACTCTTCGAGGGAGGACACGCCGAGAGACTCGTTGACCACCAGCAGCAGGCAGGCGCGCCCGATGTTGGCGATGGGCACGAAGTCGCGCTCGGGGTCGTAGGCCAGGCTGCGGAACAGGCTCGACGCCATCGCCTGATCCACGAACGATCCGGCGAGCAACGTATACCCGTCCGGCGCCGCACGCGCGGCGGCCTGCGCGCCCAGCGTTCCACTGGCCCCCGCTCGATTCTCGATCAGAACCTGCTGCTCGAGCGCGCGCGATAGTCGAGCGGCAAGCAGGCGAACACGGGCATCGACGATGCCGCCCGCCGGCCAGGGAACGATGATCTTCACCGGCTTGCTCGGCCAGTCTTCCTGGGCCGAAACCGGTTGAGCTGCCGCCAGCGAGGCGACGGCTGCTGCCATCAGCAATCGAAGGGCTTGCATGGCCTCCCCCACAACACGGGTTTCGGCCAATGATGCATGCAAGGTCCTTACGGATGACTTACAGGAAGGCTGGGGTGGTCCGCGGTGGTGGTTTCTCAGGCCTTTGACCGCCCGCCGAACGGATCGGTCGCTCGCCTACTGCGGCGCGATTCCCGACGCCTTGACGATCTGTGCCCAGCGCGGCCGTTCCTTCCTCGCGTCCTGAGCGAACTCCTCGGGCGTCCAGATGTCGGGCTCGGCCCCCGCGAATGCAACATGGCCGCGCACATCCGGAGAAGCCAGAATCCTGTTGATCTCCCGGTTGAGCATCTGGACGACGGTCGCGGGTGTACCGGCAGGAGCACGGATCCCGCCCCAGGTCGTGATGCCGACGTCGGGGTAACCAGCCTCGGTCGCCGAGGGAATGTGCGTGACCAGGACCAGGCAGGTCCGGCCCGTGGGAGCAACGTAGGTGAAGTCCCGCTCGGGGTCGTAGGGCAGGTCCCGCATCAGGCTGAGCACTGTCCCTTGATCGATGAAGGAACCGAGCAGCATGTGGCCGTCGGGCGCCGCCTTCGAAACGAGCTGCGCCCCGAGGACTGCGCTGGCCCCTGGCCGGTTGTCGACCACGACCTGCTGGCCGAGCGCCTTGCCCAGGCGCTGCGCGATGACGCGCGCACGCAGGTCGGCCACCCCACGGGCGGGCCACGGCACGACCAGCTTGATCGGCTTGGTCGGATAAGCCTGCCCATACCCGGCCAGCGGAACTGCGACGGCTGCGAATGCCGCGGCGCCGAGAGCCAGCAACCAGCGAACGAGCTTCATCGCGTCACTCCAGCGTCGCTCCCGAGAGCTTCACCAGCCTCGCTCCGCGCTCGTACTCGGCGCGCACAAAGGCACCGAACTCCTCCGATGAGCCCTTGAGCTCGGTGCTGCCAGCATCCCGCATCATCTTCTGCATCTCGGGCGATGCCCGAGCCTTCGCAATCTCCGCGTTGAGCTTGTCCACGATCGGCTTCGGCGTGCGCGCGGGCGCGAACACGCCCGACCAGCCGAAGTACTCGAACCCGGTCAGGCCCTGTTCGTGAAGGGTGGGAATTTCCGGTGCAGCTGGATTGCGGGCGAGGCTTGCGACCCCGAGCACCTTGATCCTCCCTGCCTTGACTTGAGCCATCAGCGGCATGTAGTAGTCGAAGCCGACGACGATCTCGCCCACCACCAACGCCCGCAGAATCTCCGCCGAGCCACCCTTGTAGGGCACGTGGGTGAGCTCGATCCCTGCTTCATGCTTCAGCAGCTCCATCGCGATGTGCGGTCCACTGGCAACGCCAAGAGAGCCGTAGTTGAGCGCGCCCGGCCGCTGTCTGGCAAGGCGCAGAAGGTCGGCGAGCGAGCTGACAGCGAACGACTCGGACGCGTAGAGGTAGGGATAGCTCACCGCGTTCCCTGCAACGGGCACGAAATCCCTCAGCACGTCGAACGGAGCGCTCTTGATGACGTGCGGCGCCGTCCCGAACAGGGCGTTGTGGCCCCATAGCAGGGTATAGCCATCCGGCGGCGCCTTCGCCACCAGGTCCGCTCCGATGTTCCCGCCGGCGCCAGGGCGGTTTTCCACAATGACCGGCTGCTTAAATGAATCGGTCAGCTTCTGCGCGAGCAGCCTCGCGTAACGGTCGGAGCCGATGCCAGGGGCAACGGGCGCGATGAGCCGGATAGGCTTGCTCGGCCACCCTCCCTGGGCCAAGGCCGGCTGCGCTGCAAACAGCAAGGTAGCGGCTACCGCCATCAGCAATCGAGGTGCTTTCACGGTGCCTCCCTCAAACCGCCTGCCGATCAATCCGCCTTCACGCCAGTTGCCTCGATGATCTTCGCCCACCGCTTACTGTC
>DAIQQA010000149.1:0-4948 GCA_036787045.1 Burkholderiales bacterium
AGCTTGAGCTCGCGGCGGTCGTCGAACCAGCGCACCGGCTCCTCCAGCCAGCGCGGCCGCAGCGGCTCCAGCAAGCGCACGGCTTGCAGCGCTGTAGCCAGGTCCCAGCCGCGGTTGACGTCGACCATGAGGTCCTTGTCCTCCCCGATGACCTCGCGGACCACGGCCAAGCGCTCCATGTCCTCGGCCAGCGTAAGCCCACCCGCCTTGGCCTTGAAGCCGGTATGGCCCTGCGCTGCGAGCATCTGCATCTCGTCGCGCAGCTCGGCCAGCGTCTTGCCGTCGCGGTAGTAGGCGCAGGTGACGTAGCATGGCACCTCGCTGCGATATCCGCCGAACAGACGATACAGCGGCAACCCCGCCGCCTTGCCGACGATGTCCCAGGCGGCGATGTCCACAGCGGACGAAATGCGCACCAGCGCCTCCCGCGACCAGCCCTTCTCGTGGGCCAGACGCCGCGACGTCAGCGCAAACAGCCTCTGGTAGAGCTGTTCCGGGGCAAGCGGGTCGGAACCAAGGATCAGCTCCGCGATACCGCTGCGGAAACACTCGACCACCGGCGCGACGGACGTATAGGTAGTGGCCAGCCCGATGCCCTCGACGCCTTCGTCGGTGTGCATCCGCACCAGCAGCTCGTTCGCCCGCGGAACGATGAAGTGACTGACCCAGTGCGGGCGCCCCGTCTCCGGTGCGCGCAAGACGTAGACCTCGAGTTGCGTGATCTTCACGTCTTTCCTCCTCCCCGGCCACTGTATCGAAAAGGCAGAGGCCGTGCATAGCGGTGCCGGCGCGCGGAGAAGCGTTCCGATGGGCGTCGGCTCGGCTTCGCAATGTAGCCGCACGGCGACGCGCCCCTGCCATTCATCAACCACATCCGGCTGTTGCACCGCGCGGCCCAGCCCGCCGGCACTCCAGAGTCGCCGAATCGCGCCGTTACTGTTCGCTGGGCAGAGCGACGACCCGCCGGCAGCAGGTTCCTGCGGCGCGCCGGATGCACCGGCCTGTCAACTGACTTCCGGCACACGCATAGCACCGGTCCGAGGCCCCCGGGCCGATTCCCAATGACCATCACGTCACACCAGTTCGCTCTCCCGGTCGGCATCCTGCTCATGGAGTATCGGGTGAGCGGGCTGCTCGGCGCCGGCGCCTTCGGTATCACGTACCTGGCACGCGACACCCATCTGGACAAGGACGTCGCGATCAAAGAGTACCTGCCGAGCGCGTTCGCGGCCCGTGCCGCCGACTGCAATGTGGTGCCGATCACCCCGCAGCAGGAACAGGATTACCGCTGGGGTCTCGAGCGCTTCAGTCAGGAGGCTCGAACGCTGGCCCGGTTCAGCCATCCCAATATCGTGCGCGTGAACCGCTACTTCGAAGCGAACAGCACCGGCTACATGGTGATGGACTACGAGCGTGGCGAGCCTCTGAAAGCGTTCGTGCAAGCCCATCCCTTTCCGTCCGAAGCCAGCCTGAAGGCGCTGATCGCGCCCCTGCTCGACGGCCTCGAGAAGGTCCACGCCAGCGGCTTCCTGCACCGGGACATCAAGCCCGACAACATTTTCCTGCGCCAGGACACGGGGCCGGTGTTGATCGACTTCGGCTCGGCGCGGCAGACCGTCGCCGATCCCGGGCAGGCGCTCACGACGATCGTCTCGCCGGGCTACGCGCCCTTCGAGCAGTACACCACTTCCAAACAGCAGGGGCCGTGGTCCGACATCTACTCCCTGGGCGGCGTGCTGTACTTCCTGGTGATCGGGCACAGCCCGCCCGACGCCATCTCGCGCATGAAGGGCGACACGCTCGGCGAGCGGCTCGGGGCGGTCGCCGAGCGCTACAGCCCAGCGTTCCTCGAGGCGATCGCCTGGTCGTTGGCACTCGAGGAGAGCGCCCGCCCGCGCGATGTGGCCACATGGCGCAACAAGTTGCTGGGTGCCGCGATGCCCACGCGCGAAGGCCGGTCGACCAGCGTGGAAGCCGCAAGGGTGGAACCCTGGATTCCGAGCATCGTGCTTCAGCCCGATTCTGCCGCCACCCTTCAGCTGCACGGTCCGAAGCCGACGGTTTTGCTGCTCGATGCGACGGGGGAGGACATACGGGCGCGAGCCAGGACCGCGGCGCAACGCGTGCGCGGCTGGGACTGGCTGCTTGGCCATCCTCTTCTCATCGGCGTCACCGCTGGACTCGGCGCGTTGATCGCCAGGCTGCCCGCGTTTCAGGAGACGCAGATGCTGGACGGCAGGCTCACCGCCGCGGCTGCGATCCAGCTGCTGGGCGCGAGCGGCGCCATCGTGTTCCTGTGGCTGTTCGGGCGGGCACTCGCGCGGCGGTTCCTCGCGAAGGGCGGCCCCTGGTCGGTCCTCTACGACCTGGTGATACCGGTCATTACGCTCGGTTCACTGGCCCTCACCTATGCCGTCGTGCTGCGGCTGCTCGGTCACGCACTCGACGAGACCCAGGTCTCGGCCTGCGCGTGGGGCTTCCTGCTCGGCGCCTGTGCGTGTGCGATATGGCTCAGCATGGCGGTGTTCAGCCACGCCGAGGCGTTGCGCGGGCTTCTGCACGGCTATCGCCACACCCCCCGGGGCGGCGATCAAGGCGGCTCGGTATGATCTGGACTGAAGGAGAAACGATGCGATCCTGGACCTGGATAGGCCGCTACGCGCTGGTGCTGCTGGCCGCCGCACTGCTCGGCGCAGCCATCAGCGAGCTGCCGGTCTTCAAGCAGACTACGCTGGGAACCCCGAAGCTGCCGGCTGCCGCGCTCGCCAGGTTCCTGGGCTACGGCGGGGCACTCGTCATCTTCGCGCTGCTCGGGCGCCGCGCGGCCGGCCAGTTGCGCCGCTCCGAGAACGGCACTGCGCGGCTCGCGTTCCTGCTGCTCCCGCTCACGGCGTTAATCGTACTCAGTGTGGGCTACGACGTCGTGCTCGCGATCCTGCATCCGTTCTTCGGTTCCGCGCACAAGGACCTGTACAACTGGATCTTCGTGCTCGGCATCTCGGCCTCCGCAGTGTGGCTCGTGGCGGCGTTGTACCGGCATTGCGAGGGGCTCGTCGAGCTATTCAACCCGGCGCGCCCGCAGCCGCCGGCGGGAAGCTGCGAGTCCTGCGGCGCCGCCTTGCACGGACAGGCGAGCCCATCGCATCACGATCCGGTTGTGGGCCCGACATCAGGGCAGACCGTCACCTGAACCGGTAGCTCGTCCCCTCCACCTGCGACAACAGATCCGACGGGGCATCGGTTGCCACCGCGCGGCCCTCGATGACCGGAGCCACGGGTGAGTGCTGAGCCAGATACTCGGTGACCACCCGGTGCACGGTGATGTCGTGACGACGGGGGTCCGCCACTTCTCCGAGGCGGCAGACGACGTTGTCCGGGTCGCCCTCGCGTTCGCAACCGAGCAGGGTGTAACTCTTGTTTCGCTCGAGCGGCTGTCCCTGGATCTCCACTTCCCGCACCCGCTCCCCGGGTGGATTGCCCACCGTGAACTTCACGAACATGCCTTTGAAGCGAACCAGCCACCCGCCGAAGCGCTTGGTCGCATCCTTGGCAAAGGCATTCTCCAGCTCCTTCTCTAACCAGTCGAGAATCTGCTGCCCGGTCACCATGCCGGTCTTGATCGTCGAATCGACCGGCAGCATGCTCCACAGATACTCCTCGGTGATGTCCGCCTCGCGACCCTCCGCCGGGACGAGCGGCGGACAGAAGCGGAACCCGTTGGAGACGACGAGATCGGTGTCGAACTTCCACATCAAGGCATCGGTGATGAGGTTGTCCATCGGCGTTTCGATCACGTAGTAGCGCAGCAGCGGCGTCTTCGTACGTCCGATCACCTTCTCGATCTGTTGCCGGTAAGGCTGTCGCGCCACGGCCACGAGCTTCTTCATCTCGCCGTCTTCGGGGTACCGTTCCGGATCGACGTCGAGCAGCGCATAGTTCTCTGCCTGGATTCTGCCGTTCTCGATCACAATATCCAGCTTGCCGACGAAGGAGGCGAATGCGCCGGGCTCGGTCACCTTGGAGAACCTGCCCTGCAGCGGCTCGCGGATGCGCTCGTGGGTATCCCCCCCGAGTATGTAGTCCACGCCCCGGGCCCAGGGTTGATTGGACAGGTGCAGCTGCTGCGCGAGCCCCATGTGCGCGAGCACGAACACGAGCTGGCAACCTTGCTCTTCGCGCAGGATTCTCACGTACTCGGCGAGGTCCGCCTCGGGCTGGGTGAACTTGATACCTACGGAGTAAGCGGGCGATTGCCGGATCGGCGTGAGCGGGTCGTTGTAGCCGACGAAGCCGATCCTGGTGCCGCCGAGAGTGAAGACCTGGTAAGGCGGGAAGATCGGATCCTTGCCCTCCCCGTCTGCGTGGAACATGTTCGCGCAGACCTTGGCCGCGGTATACATGCTCAGATCCTTGACCATCATCTCCTTGCCATACACCACCTCCCAATTGCCGGGAAGGACGAGGTCGTAGGCGATCCGGTTGACCAGCGGAACGATGGCCTGACCTTTCGAGAGCGCCGCCACTGCGCTGCCCTGGAAGCAGTCGCCACCATCCACCACCAGGGTGTTGTGCGGGTTCTGCGTGCGCAGCGCGTTGATCATCGTGCACAGCGTGGCGAACCCGCCGCGCTTCTTGAACACCGCCTGCCCGCGCTCGTAGAAGAACTCGTCATGAATCTCGAGCTGAGCGTGAATATCGGAGGTGTGGAGAATGGTGATGCGCTGGGCCTTGCCGGTCTTCACCGCCGCACTCCCAGCCAGCTCCGCCGCGTCGGCTTGGTTCTGCAGCCAGAACGCGGCCGCAGGACCAAGGCCCAGCCCGACGCTCATGGCTCCGACGCGCTTGATGAACTCCCGCCGGTCGGATTGATGGCGCCGCGTTGCGGTTGCATCCACAGCCTGGGTATCGCAGCACTGACAACCCGGGTGCGAGCATTTTCCGGTGTGTG
>DAIQQA010000149.1:5048-11811 GCA_036787045.1 Burkholderiales bacterium
AGCCCCCAGTACAGGCTCTTGGCCTGCTGGTAGAGGCGCAGCCCGCCGACGCCTTTCTCACGGCCGATGCCGCTGTCCTTGAAGCCGCCGAACGGCGTTGCGATCGAGAGCTGCTTGTAGGTATTGATCCACACCGTACCCGCCTGCACAGCCCTGGCGATCCGCCACGCTCTCTGGTAGTCACCGGTCCAGATTCCCGCTGCCAGTCCGTAGGGCGACTCGTTCGCCTGCAGCACGAGATCCGCATCGTCGTCGAACGGCAACGCGCACAGTACCGGCCCGAAGATCTCCTGCTGGCAGACGGTGGCGGCATTGGTCAATGCCGCGACCACGGTCGGCAGGTAGTAGGCCCCCTCGCCAAGCCGGCGATCCGCGGGGCGCGCGCCGCCGACCACGATCTCGCCGCCCTCTGCCTGCGCGCTCGCGACATAGCGCTCCACTCGCTCACGATGAGCAAACGAGGACAGTGGGCCGAGCTGCGCCCCCGGCGCATCCGGCAGATCGATCTTCAGCCGGCGGGCACGTTCCGCAACCATAGCGAGCACCCGGTCGTACACCGTGCGCTCGACGAACAGGCGCGAGCCCGCCACGCACGACTGGCCGCTGGCCTCGAAGATGCCGTCCGCCACAGCGGCCGCGGCTGCCTCGAGGTTCGCGTCCGCACAGACGATGTGCGGCGACTTCCCGCCCAATTCAAGGGCGACCGGCATCAGCTTCTCCGCTGCGATGGCGGCGATGCGACGTCCGCTCGCCGTTCCACCCGTGAACGACACGAACTTCACGCCTGGATGGCGGACCAGTGCATCACCCGCAACCGCACCGGTCCCGGGGAGGACGTTGACGACGCCCGGCGGCAAGCCGGCATCGAGGGCGGCCTGGCCGAGCGCCAGACCGGACGAGGGAGTGATCTCGGATGGCTTCAGGATCACCGCGTTGCCTGCGGCGAGCGCGGGGGCCACCTTCTGCGCCTCCATCGTGAGGGGCGAGTTCCAGGGGGTGATCGCAGCGACGACCCCATAGGGCTCGTAGACGGTCATCGAAAGGTACTGGCCGCGGGACGGTGTCACTTCCGACCCCAGCGTTTCGCACACCGCCGCGTAGTAGCGGAACGTCGCTGCAGCCGAAGCCGCCTGCGCTCGGCATTCCGCCAGGACCTTGCCATTCTCGACCATTTGCGTGCGCGCGAGATCCTCGCCGCGCGCTTCGATGATGTCCGCGAGCTTGGCGAGCAGGCGTGCCCGCTTGTGGGGCAGCATGTCGCGCCACGCGCTGGCGTGCGCGGCCTGGGTCGCGGCCTCGACCGCCGCATCCACATGGCGTGCCGTGGCGGCGCACACCTCGTAGTTGACCTGACCTGTCGCTGGGTTCACCGACACGATCACATCGTCGCTGTCGGCCCTCCATTCGCCGCCTATCAGCAGCGCTTTGGCATTGCTTGCGCGCTTCATGCCATACCCTGGGCGCGTTGGGCGGCCGACGCACCGGCGATTCTGCCGAACACCGCCCCGTTGGTAAGTCCGCTACCACCCGGATAGTTGAAGTAGAAGATGCCGCCCACCAGCTCGCCCGCGGCATACAGCCCCGCGATCGGCTCGCCGTCGGTGGAAAGGACTCGGGCATCGGTGTCGATGCGCAGCCCCCCGAAAGTGAAGGTGATGCCGCACGTGACGGCGTAGGCCTCGAAGGGCGGCTCATCGATGGTGTTGGCCCAGTTCGATTTGTTCACTGCAAGCCCGGTGGTGCCGCGGCCATCCTTGACGTTCGGGTTGAAGGGCACGTCTGTGCGGACCGCAGCGTTGTATTGCCTGATCTCCTCCAGCGCCGCGTCGGCGTTCACGTCTTCGAGCTTCCTGGCCAGCTCCTCCAGCGTGTTGGCGGAGACTTTGGTGACCTGTTTGATCCGGTACTCGTCGCGCAACAGGTGCAGCACCTTCTTGTCGAAGACCTGCCAGGCGAACTGGCCGGGCTGGGCGAGGATCACGCGACCGTACTTGGCGTAGGTGTAGTTGCGGAAGTCGGCGCCTTCGTCCACGAAGCGGCGTCCCTCGGCGTTCAGCATGATGCCGAAGGGATAGGAGTGCTTCTGGAACGCATCGCCCACGGTCAGGTCGCCGAACTCCGGTGCGTTGCGCTCCCAGCCCACCGCGTGACACCCTGACCAGTTCCCGGCGGGTGCGGCGCCGATGTCCAGCGCCATCTTGATCACGTCGCCGGTGTTGAAGCGGGTGCCGCGCACTTTCGCGAGCTCCCAGTTCGGGCCGAGGTAGCGCGCTCGCCACTCGGGATTGGCCTGGAAGCCGCCTCCGGCGAGCACCACGCTCGCGGCGCGAACCTCGACGGTCTTGCCTGCACGTTTGACGCGCACACCGGTGACACCATCGTCGCCGTGAACCAGGGCAAGGGCGCGCGCCGAGTACCAGATGTCGATGCCGTTCCTGGCAGCCGCCTTGGTGAGGGCATCGACCAGCCCCGGCCCGCCGCCCCAGGTTTCCACCGTCAGCCCGCCCCAGAACTTGAACTTGCCGTCGATCTTGAAGGCCTGGCGCCCGTAGATCGGCACGAAGCGCACGCCTTTGGAGCGCATCCACAGCAGCGTATCGAAGCTCCTCTTGACCAGGACTTCGGTGAGGTCCGGATCGCAGCGGTACTGGGTGACGCGCCCCAGGTCGTCGAAGAACTGGCCCTCGGGGTAGGTGCCGAAGTCCGTGCGCGCGAGCTCCTCATCGGTGAGATCCGGCATCAGCTTCCTGAGGTCCTCGAGGCCGCTATAAGCCACGCGCATGGCGCCAGCGGTGAAGCGCGAGTTGCCACCGGCTTCGTCCTCTGGCGCGCGCTCGAGGACGAGGACGCGCTCGCAACGCTCGCGCGCCGACAGGGCAGCGCAAAACGCAGCATTTCCGCCACCGACGACGATCACATCCAATTCAGGCATCGCTTCTTCTCTGTCTGCGGGCATTCGCACTCTCACTCAGCTTTCAGTTCCAGTTCCCGGACCAGCTTGCCATAGCGCTCCCACTCCTGCTGCACGAACACGGCAAACTCACCGGGCGGACCGGCGGCAGAGCTTGCCCCGGTGGCCGCTAGATGCGCTTGCACGGACGGAGTGGCCAGCGCCGCCGCGATCGCGCGGTTGAACCTGTCGACTACAGCGACGGGGGTGCCTGCCGGGGCAAAGAACCCGGTCCACGCGTCGACTGCGTAGCTGGGGTAGCCGGCTTCGGCAATGGTCGGTACGTCTTCCAGGATGCTCGCGCGCTGCCGGCTCGTCACCGCCAGCGCGCGCAGCTTCCCAGCCCTGATGTGCGGAATGGCCACCACATAGCCGCCCATCATCAGGGGCACGCGCCCGGCGAGCACGTCGGTCAGCGCCTGGCCGTCGCCTCGGTAGGGGACGTGCAAAAGGTCGACCCCGGCCGCGCGCTTGAACAACTCCGTCGCCAGATGGGGCAGCGCGCCGGTGCCGCTCGAGGCATAGCTGGGCGGCTGCGACCGGCCGCGCGCGAGTGCGACCAGCTGATTCAGGGTGGTGACGCCCAGTCCTGGGTGCGCAACGAGCACCATCCCCGCGACGTAGGCCTGCGAGACGGGCGCGAAGTCCTTGATCGGATCGAACCCGGGGTCGGGGTAGACATGCGGGCTGATCACATGGCTGTTATTGGTGAACAGCAACGTCGATCCATCGGGCTTTGATCTCGCGACCAGCAGGGTGCCGATCGTGCCGCCCGCGCCTGGCCGGTTCTCGACGATCATCCGCCGCTGGATCTGCTGGCCGACCGCGTCCGCGATCACGCGGGCGCGCGCATCGAGGCTGCTGCCTGCGGTAACGGGCACGACGATGCGGATCGTGTGGTCGGGAAGGTCCTCCGCGCGCAAGCACCCACTGGCCAGCACGCAGGCACAGGCAATCCACCCCGGCACCCAACGCATCAGCCCTCTCCCTTGTCGACGTCTGGAGTCCACCGCTCTGCGATCATGCCGGATCTACCGGCGACGCGTAAATGGCTTCGGACGACATGAAGGCGAGGCGCTACCGACCGCCTTGCCGTGGCGGCCACGCTGGCGTGTGGTAGCCGAGCGGGACCGGCGGTCGCGCCCAGCGCGGTGGGGTTTCATCCATGCGCGCGACCGGGCCAAGATGCCGGGTCAGTCCTAGCGCTGAGGGCGTCTCGAGCGTGATGCGGGCGATCTCCTCTTCTGGCAACTCGCGGGGGACATCGGCAAGCGCGTCGGCGTCGACCAGACCGCGATCCACGATCCACTGTCCGGTGCGAGCGAGCGATACCCGCACGAGCCAGCTCCCGCCCTCGACCGTACGGCGCGCCAAGGCGACCATCGCCCCGAACGCCATGAGAGAGCCGCTGACGTAGTCGATCGCCGAGACCGGCAATGTGCGCGGGGATTGGCGCCCGCCCTGAAGCATCGCCATGCCGCTCACGCACTGCACGACAGTGTCGAAGCCGCGTCGCGGCGCCCATGGGCCCGCGCGCCCCCACGCACTCAGGTCGACACAGACGATGCCCGGCCGCAGCCGTGCCAGCGCTTCGGGACTGAAGCCGCGCGCGGCGAGCGACTCGGGCCGGTAGGACTGAGAGAACACATCGCACCGCCCATCGCGGATCAGCCCTGAGAGCGTCCCCAGGTCCGCTGGCTGGCGCAGATCGAGAAAAGTGGACAGCTTGCCCAGGCCGGTGTCGATCTCGATGTCTCCCGAGTGCGGAAGATGCGGGCCCGAGACTTTCAACACGTCGGCGCCGTGTTCGGCGAGCGTACGCGCACAGGTCGGTCCGGCCAGCACGCGAGTCAGATCGAGCACGCGAAGGCCGGACAGCGGGCGGTCGCCGTCGGACCAGGGCTCGCGCGGCGCATCGCCGATGCGCTCGATCTCGAGCAGCGGCAACGCTGCCACTGCCGCCGATTGTGGATGGCGCAGCCACTCTTCCGCACTGCGCACGAATGCCGCACAACCGCCGGCCGCATGCACCGCTTCCTCGAGCGCCAGTCCGTCCAGGTCGCGCACGGCACGGCTGACGGCATCCCGGTCTGCATCGGGCCCGAGGCCGAGCACCGCCAGTGCCGCTGCACGATGGTTGGGGAAATTGCAGTGCAGGTACACCCAGCGCTGGTCCCGCGCCGGGTAAAGACCGCTGAGCGGATCCCATGGCTCCTTGGGCGCCGCCCCGTCGATACGCAGGTAGCGCGCACTCCTCAGGGACGCGGTGGCGTGACGCAGATCGACCGAGATGCTCTGGCGTCGCGCGCGGCGCGCGCGCAACCTCCACAGCTCTGCTGCGGCCGTCGCGGAGGCTGCGACCGCGGCGGCCGCGGCCGCGCCGATGCGGAAACGCGTTGGCAGGACCGGATCGCTGCCGGTGATCTCGAGCGCATCCTGCCGCGCATCGGTCAACGCGGCGAAACGCAGCAGCTCATCGAGCGCCGAATGCGGCATGGCGGTAGCGGGATCAGTCGATCGAGGCATGCACGAGCCAGCTCAACACTACAGCGCGGCCCCGCACTTCGCAATCGCTTTCACCGATAGCAACTCCAACCGTATCACACGCCCCGCCCCGCTCAATTCAGAGTGCTGGATTGGGGTGCGGTGGCGGGGAAAGCGCTCGGCGGGCATCAGGCCCTCATGTGCGAGCGTCTCGTCAGCTCCTCGTCAGCGCCGCGTCAGTCGCCGGAATGTGCTTTCCCGGTAGCTTTGAGCTCGCCGGCAATCCGCCGCACCACAGCCACCGGAGGAAAACATGACTCGCATCTGGAGCAGCATCGGGGCAGCAATCCTTGCGGCATCGACTCTCACCGCCCGGGCACAGGAGGTTCCGCCGCCCCCCTGGCTCATGACCGGGACACACGGGATCGAGGTCGGCTACGCGCTGGACGAAGCCATCGTACGGCGGTTGCTGCCCGTGGGGGTGGAACCAGCGAAAGAGTTGACCGGGGGGTTCGAGCTGTATGTCAGCCCTGGAGGCTATGGTCTCGCACCGTACTCGGCCTTCAACGTGTTCGTAGACGTCGAAGGGATCGACATGCCCGACGGCCGCAAGGGTCGCTGGATGCTGATCGGCTATTATGGCCCTACCGAGCAGGTGGCCGCGGCGCTGAGAAAGCACTACGCTTATCCGGTCCAGGCCGGCTCGGCACGCGTCGAAACGCGGGGTGCCGAATGGATCTGGACCGCTTCGACCAACGGCGTGGACCTCATTGAAGTGCGCATTCGGCGAAAATCCACCGACTGCGAGATGCATGCCTCAATAGACTACTGGTCAGGCAAGTCATTGTCCGGTCCCATCTTGGTCAATCGCATCCCTAACACGTACTGCTGGCGCGACGTGGAGGTCGCGGGCGTGAGATTGAACGCGTCTCAAGACGATCGCCTCGGCGCCATGCACTTCGAGAGAAAGCCGATCTCCTACGCCGTCGAATGGGAAAACGGCGCGTGGTCCTTCACCGCTCCGGTGCCACACCCCTGATGGGCGAGGGGCCGAAGTGCCGTTCTGTGCGCGTGTGAGCGCAAGTTACCCGTGTCAGGCGCGCGAACGACCGACAGCCGAACTGCGCTACGATCTGCGAGGCAACGGTCCCCATGCTTGACGTGTCGAGGATGCAGGCGAGTGGGCCGCGATCGCCTGCGTCCTTGCTGTGATGTCCGGCTTCGGATCTCAAAGGCCGGCTTTGCCAAGCGCCTCGGCGAGCATCGTCCTGAACGCGGGATCGCGCCAGGAGATGAGGTAGAAGTTGTCCTCCGCCCTCGCGTGGGGAT
>DAIQQA010000300.1:0-3261 GCA_036787045.1 Burkholderiales bacterium
CACCCCTCATCCGGCAGGCTCCCACCACCCCGCCCCTGCGGGGCACCCCTCCTCGGGCAGGAGGGGAAAAGAAGTGCTTTCTCTCCCGCCCTTTCCAAGGAGGGGTCGCGCCGAAAGCGATGGGGTGGTTTGTGCAGGCACCCGTCCGCGAGCAGAGGCTCCCACCACCCCGCCCCTACGGGGCACCCCTCCGCCGGCAGGAGGGGAAAGAGCTTTTCTCCCCTCCTTTCCAAGGAGGGGTGGCGCCGAAAGGCGACGGGGTGGTTTGCGCAGGCACTCGTCCCCGAGCAGGCTCCCACCACCCCGTCACGCTGCGCGTGCAACCTCTCGGGGAGGCCCTCGTTTCTCACTTGCTATGCAACGAGGGGTGGCGCAACGCGACGAGCTACTTTCGCGATACGTGCCACAGGTGCCAGAATTGCGGCAGACGAGATATGTCTGCTCGCGGCACGGGGAACCACCTCCAGGCACTGACTGTCTCCCGTAGGCCCATGGCCACCCTGCTACCCTCCTACGCAAGTTGCGCCCGCAACATGACACCCGGGGAGCGCCGCTTCGCCCACCGATTGCTGGACAAGCTGGAGGACGACTACCTCTGCTGGTACAACGTGCCGGTCGGGCCGAAGCACCGGCACCCCGACTTCATCATCCTGAACCCGCGCCGTGGCCTGCTGATTCTCGAAGTCAAGGACTGGCTGCTCGGCAACATCCGCGAGATCAACCGGACGTCAGTGAGCCTGCTGACCAACCAGGGCATCAAGCACTTGCCGAACGCATTGGAGCAGGCCCGCAACTATGCGTTGGTGGTGGCGAACCTGTTGGAACGAGATCCGACGCTGCGAATGTCGCACGGGGCGCGCAAGGGCAAGCTCATGGTGCCGTGGGGCTATGGCGTCGTCTTGACGAGGATCACGCGCAAGGCCTTCGCGGCCACGGATCTGGGCGAAGCGATCGATCCGACAATGGTGATCTGCCAGGACGAGATGGTCGAAACGGTCGACGCCGAGACCTTCCAGCAGCGCCTGTGGGTCATGCTCCGCATTGCTCTGCCGCATCCGTTGACGTTGCCTCAGATCGACCGGATCCGCTGGCATCTCTTTCCCGAGATCCGCATCACCCCGAGCCAGGCGAGCCTCTTCGGCGAGCCCGAGGAAGCGCCAACGCCCGTCGCCCTGCCGGAGCTGATACGCGTCATGGATCTCGAGCAGGAGCAGCTTGCCCGGAGTCTGGGCGAGGGGCATCGCGTAATTCACGGAGTCAGCGGCTCCGGGAAGACGATGATCCTGGGCTACCGTTGCTCGCACCTGGCGCAGGCGCTTGCCAAGCCGATCCTGGTGCTGTGCTACAACGTGGCGCTGGCGGCGAAGCTGCGCCATATCGCGGAAGCGCAAGGCCTCGGCGCAAAGGTCGCCGTGCGCAACTTTCATGCGTGGTGTTTCGACCAGCTCAAGCTCTATCACGTGCCCCAGCCCGAGCCCGGTGACGGCTTCTTCGACCGGCTCGTCGATCAGGTGATCCGCGCCGTAGAGCGCGGCCAGATTCCCTCTGCACAGTACGGCGCGGTGTTGGTCGACGAGGGCCACGACTTCAAGCCCGAGTGGTTACGACTCATCGTTCAGATGCTGGACCCGGAGAGCAACTCCCTGCTGCTCCTTTACGATGATGCACAGTCGATCTACGAGAAACGGACACGCTACAAGTTCAGTCTCGCGAGCGTAGGCATACAGGCGCAAGGGCGCACCACAATCCTGCGCCTCAATTACCGCAACACCGCGGAGATTCTGGGCGTCGCCTACCAGTTCGCGAAGGACGTGCTGACGCCGGAAGAGGCGGGAGACGACGGCATCCCATTGGTTCGACCGGAGACAGCCGGCCGCCATGGTCCCGCACCGGAGCTCGTCGGGCTGCACGACCTGCGCAGCGAAGTGCGCTACATCGCCGGCCGCTTGTACGAGCATCACGAGCGCGGCCGTTCCTGGAACGACATGGCTGTGGTTTACCGATCGCACTTCATGGGGCAGGAGATCGCCGATGGGCTAGCGGCCGCGCAGGTACCGGTGGAGTGGCTCAACAAGGACAAGGCGCGGCGGCGCTTCCATCCCGACGAGGACAGTGTCAAGGTCATGACCATGCACAGCAGCAAGGGGCTGGAGTTTCCCATCGTGGCGATCCCCGGCATCGGCTTTATGCCGCATGCGCGCGACGATGCCGGGGAAGAAGCCAGACTGCTGTACGTGGCCATGACCAGAGCCATGGACGACCTGGTGATGACGTATCACAGAAGGTCGGAGTTCGTTACGCGGCTCATTAAGCCCCACTCGCGGCTGGCAGCTTGGTTGAAGCGCGCGCCGAGCCACGTGCTGCGCGGCGACAAGAGTTGAGCGTGGGTCTCACCGCGCGCTGTGTCAGGGGAGGCACGCCTGCGTAATCGGCGCGGTGGCGCGACGCGACTGGATCGCCAGCCCAGACATGAGCCCAGAGTCGCACCGAGGCTCGGCAATGCTACCCCCGCATGGACTTGACCACGGTCAAGGCATCGCTCTCAGCGCGGCGGAATACTGTTCTCTTGTTCCCGCACTCCTGCCTCTGGAGCGACTCATCATGCACGTTCGCCTGCCTATTCTGCTTGCGTTCATCGCTGGCAATCCCAACACGGAGTCGACGCAGATCTGGACCGAGATTCATCCGCAGCGCTGACCTGCGGGCGGTTCGCAACTGCCTTGATGTCAACAGCCTGGGCACTATAGCCTCCTGCAACGCAAGCGAATGCCAGAGTGGCCAGGATCTACATCTCATCGACGTGGGAAGACCTCGCCGACTTCCGGGCCGAGGTGTGCGCCTCGTTGCGCCGGCTGCGACACGACGTGGTCTCGATGGAAGACTACACGGCCAGATCAGGCCGACCGCTCGAGGAGTGCCTGGCCGATGTCGCTGCCTGTGATGTGTATGTCGGCCTGTTTGCGTGGCGTCAGGGCTTCGTGTTCGTGCCAGCCGGCCAAACCAAAGGCATCGCACAGCTCGAGTTGGAGGAGGCCGAGCGCACCGGCAAGACTGTCCTGGTGTTCCTCCTCGCCGAGGATCAGCCCTGGCCACCGAAGCTCGTGGACGAAGACAAGCGGGCCATCGTCGCCCTGCGCGAGCGGCTGCAGCGCGACTACATCGTCGAGTGGTTTCGCACGCCGCATGATCTGGCCAACCACGTGGCAACGGCGGTCACGCCGCCAACCACCCCGTCGCCTTCGGCGCCACCCCTCCTTTGAA
>DAIQQA010000301.1:0-3255 GCA_036787045.1 Burkholderiales bacterium
GAGCCTAGCCCGCATTTCCCATGTGAGAACCAGAGTCCGGCCCGGCCTGAGCCGCGCCCAGGCTACAACGGGGGACTGCGACGCCCCAGCACGAAGAAGACCACGGCGACGATCAGGCCGACGACGAAGAGGATCCACGCGATATTCACCGCGGTGCCGGCGATCCCGCTGAAGCCCAGGACTGCCGCGACGATAGCAATGATGAGAAATACCGCTGCCCAGTAGATCATTACGCTCTCCTTGCGTTGTCTTGCGGGATTGGAACCCGAAACGGTCACTCTTCCAGCTTCTCCTCGACCTTGTCGCCAGCACGCTCGAGTGCGTCGCCGGCTTTGACCGTTGCATTTTCGATCTTGTCCCCGACCTGCTCGGCCGACTGATCGATCGCCTTCCCGGCCCGTTCGGCCGGGCCTTCCTTCTCGCAGGCGGTCATCGACATCGACAACCCCACCACACCAGCCAACAGCAATGTCTGCATCGGTTTCATTTGTTACCTCCTCAGGTTGGTACTGCGTCAGAACGATCACTGCGTCGATCGGAACACCGATTGCTCACGGAACGATGTATCTCATCTTCACCCTCCACAAGTTCGTTGTCAGGACGACGCGTTCCCCTGGAATTCGCGCCGTCGCTGCAGTCCCGGTCCCTCGTCCTGCAACGCGTGGGCCAACCTCAGCTCTGCACTCAAGTAATTGAGCGATATGGATATTTTGTCATGCTTCCCCAACGGGGGGGAAGGCACCGAGAGCGACGCTTTTCCAGATCGCGTGAACCTTTTACAACTCGAAAGCATGAGACGGCCATCGAACGCTAGCACGAATGCATAGGGCGCGACGGTGCCAGCGCACGATATGCGAGTTGATTGCTCTCTCTCCCCCAGGTTTCGGTTGCGGCTCATGTGGACTCAACTTGCCGCAGCGCTCCACTCGAGGGTGCTGGGAGAGGTGGCCTGCTATCGCTACGCCGGAGCGGAGGGTTGTTTGGTTGCCCGCGCGCGGAACCCTGCTGCTGACTGCGTGCCGCGAGGCGACGCGCGAGCAACGAGGCCGCCGCAATCAGCGCGATCGCGCCACCGATGAGCCAGGCATTGATATCACCGTCGCTGCCCAGGGCATTCCCCACCTGCGATCCGAAGACCGTCATGCCGATCAGCCCGGGCGCCATACCGATGCCTGTACCGAGTGCGAATGTTCCCGGGCCCACGCGTGCCGCGCCTGCGAACAGGCTCACCAGGACGAAGGGCGCCACAGGCACCAGCCGGACCAGCACCATCGCCCCCAAGCCGCCTCTGCGCAGCCCGCTGCTGAGCGCGTGGAGCCTCCTTCCTCCGAGGCGCCGCAGTCGATCCCGGCTCAGCGTACGGCCCGCGACATATCCCGACAAGGCCGCGATCTCGATTCCCGCCAGAGAGTACAGCGACCCCAGCCATGGGCCGAAGGCGATCACGGCAGCGAGGGTGATGAGCGGTCTGGGGAACATGATCACGCTCGCTGGCGCATAGGCCAGCAGGATCGCAAGCGGCGCCCACGGTTGGCTGCCGAAAGTCTCGGCCCAGTGCCCGACGGCGTCCGCGGCGACCATCTCGCGCAGCGGCGTGAAGCGCCACAGCGCGAACAGCACGGCGATGCCCATCAACATGCCGAGGAGCTTGCCCCAGCCGTTGACGCGCGACCGCTCCGGTGCGGTCACCGGAAGGAACTCCTGCGTCAGCGCATCGATGGAGACTGGACGCTCCGGGTCGGCGAGCTCGGCTACCGACTCTACCGTCTCGGGCCACTGCTCGAGGTCGTCGATAGGCTCGAGACGCCGCTCTCCGGTCGCAAGGGCCATCACCGTCCGACCCAGGGAGCCGGTGCGCGCGAGCTCTGCCGCGACACGCTCGCTGTCGACTCCCAGATGCTCGGCGAGAAGCCGGTCGCGAAATCCGGCGATCGCCAGCCGCGTCGACTCTTTCCTGGCCTCGATGGCAAGGTCGCATTCGCGGTCGAGGCCCATCGAGCGATTGTTCAAGTTGGCCGAGCCTACGCGCACGAAGCAATCATCGACGACCATGACCTTCGAATGCACGTTCACGAAACCCTCGCCCGGGCCCGGCACCAGGGGGTGGTAGATTGCCAGCCGCCCGTAGCGGTCCGCGGCGCGCAACCGCCGGATCAGGCGCGCGCGCAGCGCACCCATCACCGCTTCCTCGAGCCAGCCGCGGCATTGCTGGCGAAGGACGATCACGACTTCCGGTCCGTCCGGTTCCGCGAGCCTGGCCTCGATCGCCTCGCCGACCCGCGCAGACGTGAAATACTGATTCTCCACATAGATGAAGCGGCGAGCCGCTCGAATCGCGTCCAGGTACAGAGCCTCGACTTCCCGGACCTCCGGGAAGCCGTTGTGGGCCGGCTCGGTGCGCGCGATCGCAACGGGTACGTCCTGCAGCTCGCTGCGCAGTCCTTCCGGCCAGCGGTCCGGCGTGCCCGCAACCGGTGCGACCTGCTTTCCGGAGCAGCGTCGCCACCCCTCGCGCGCCAGATCTCCGAGCGCTCGGGCCGCGGCGCCGTCCACGGCCATCATCACGTCGTGAAACGGTGCGTAGTGCCGTTCAGGAAGCTGCGCCGGGGATCTTCCGCGCAATGTTCGGGAGTGTCCCAGCGATGATGCGTGAGATCGATGCCGCCTGCGAACGCCACCGCATCGTCGACCACCACCAGCTTCTGATGCTGCGAGGCGCCGAGGGGGTGATGTGCGTCATAGCGGAATCGGATACGACGTGAGCGCCGCCAAGCATCGCCGGACCACATGGGCAGCTCGCGATCCAGCCCGTAGATCATCGGGAAGTCCCAGCACACGACCCGCACGACCAGGCGACGGCGGCGCCTGACGAGGTAGTTGAGAAAGTCCCCGAGCTGCCCCGGCACCCCGGAAGGGCCATCCTCGCACCAGAGGGGAATGCGGCTGTCGAAGTCCCAGCCGATGATGAACAGCGAGTGTTCCGCCTGCAGGGCCGCACGCGCGAAGGCGTCGAAGTAGTCGCACGCATCGACGAGAAACGCAGCGCGCCGCGCGCGCTCGACCCGCCAGCAGTTTGCACCCGGTATGACGATGGAACCCGATACACTCATCATTCGCTCCGCAGGACCAGCTCTGACCCCAGTGAGGGTAAGCGGGAGTGGATGTAGCGGGCATCGGAGGCCGTCCGATAGTCGTGTAGGACATTCTCCGACTTTGGCGCAGAGGTCTGCGCGAATCGGAGCCAGAGCGGCCAGT
>DAIQQA010000150.1:0-11715 GCA_036787045.1 Burkholderiales bacterium
CCATTATCTCATCGCGAGAAAACCCGCCGGAATACGCTACGCTTGCGTCTTTCCCGCACCGCATGGAGTCGTTTCGATGATGCCTCGCCGCTTGCTCTGCAGCTTGGCTGCGGCCGCGCTGGCGGCCGGCCCTGCCGCGACAGCCTGGCCGCAACAGGGTGCCGACCTCATCTACGCGGGTGGCGATATCGTCACCGTCAACGACGCTCAGCCGGTCGCGGAAGCCGTGGCGGTGACGGCCGGAAAAATCGTGGCGGTGGGAAGCCGCGACGAGATCATGAAGCACCGGGGTGCGAGTACACGCATGGTCAACCTCAACGGCAAGACCATGGTGCCCGGCTTCATCGATGCGCACGGTCACGCCTTCCTGGTGGGATTCCAGGCCGTGTCGGCAAACCTGCTCCCGCCGCCCGATGGTAAGACATCCTCCATCGCGGCATTGCAGCGCATCCTTCGGGAGTATGCTGCCGGCCCCGTGGCGAAGCGATACGGCATCGTCATCGGATTTGGCTACGACGATGCCCAGCTCCAGGATGCGAACGGCCTCCGCCGGCACCCGACGCGCCAGGAGTTGGATGCGGTCTCGAAAGGGCTGCCCGTGATCGTGATTCATCAATCCGGGCATCTGGCTGCCGCCAACAGCAAGGCGCTGGAGGTTGCCGGTATCCAGCTCGACACGCCAAACCCCAAGGGCGGCGTCATTCGCCGGGAGGCCGACGGCAAAACACCCAACGGCGTCCTCGAAGAAACCGCATGGTTCGGCCTGCTGCAGGCACTGCCCAGGCTGAGCGGGGTGGAGATGCAGTCGATGGCACTGGCCGGGCTGCAGCTGTACTCCCGCTATGGCTACACGACCGCGCAAGAGGGTCGGGCCACCGCTGCCCAGCAGGACACCTGGATGGCGCTCAGCGAAGCAGGCAAGCTCAAGCTCGACGTCGTCTCCTACCCCGACTTCACCTTGACCGACTCGCCGCCGGGGCTGGACGGTCCTTTCGCCGGCCGGGACTATCGGCGCCACTTCCGCATCGGGGGCGTCAAGCTGAGTCTGGACGGCTCGCCGCAGGGCAAGACGGCCTGGCTCAGCCGCCCTTACTTCCGGCCACCCGCCGGCGCGCCCCGCAACTACCGCGGGTACTCGACCCTGACGGACGAGGAGGCTGCCGAGCGCATCGACAAGGCCTATGCCATGGGCTGGCAGCTCCTGGTCCACACCAATGGCGACGCCGCGTCCGATCAGATGATCTCCGCCATGCGCGACGCGGTCGCGAAGCACGGCGCGCGCGACCACCGCAGCGTGATGATCCATGCCCAAACCGTGCGCGAGGACCAGCTCGATAGCATGCGCGAGCTCGGCATCCTCCCGTCGTTCTTCGGCATGCACACCTTCTACTGGGGAGACTGGCATCGCGAGGAGACGCTCGGGCCGGTGCGCGCAGAGCGCATCTCGCCGGCCATGTCCGCTCTGCGCCGCGGCATGCGCTTCACTCAGCACCACGATGCGCCGGTGGCGTTTCCCGACTCGATCCGCATCCTGAGCGCGGCCGTCACCCGCCGGTCCCGATCCGGCGACATCCTCGGCGCCGACCAGCGCATTCCCGTGGATGTCGCCCTGAAGTCAATCACGCTGTGGGCGGCCTATCAGCACTTCGAGGAGGACAGCAAAGGGTCGATCGAAGCCGGCAAGCTCGCCGACTTCGTTGTGCTGTCCAACAGCCCGCTGAAGGTCGACCCGGAGAAGCTATCCACCCTCAAGGTAATCGAAACGATCAAGGAAGGCAGGACGATTTACCGGGCCCCGGCAACGAAGCGTCCAGCCCCCGAACAGGGCGAGCGCCGGCGCAGGCCGTCGGGATCTCCGAGCAACAGTCCGGCAGAGTGACAGACCCGTCTCACTCGGCCGTCATCGCTGCCTCCTAGCGCCGCCGGCTGCCGGCAGCGTCACTTCGACGGAGTCGCAGGCTCGCAGGGGAAAGCGTTGCTCAAGGCAGAGAACAACAGCACGTGCGCGTGCGCGTCCAGGCGGTCGGGATGCGCGCGCAGGTACGCAACCAGCACAGGCACGGCCTGCGTTGCCGAGAACCCTTCCGGTGGACAGTAGTACATGTCCCGGTTCTCTCGCCAGGCTGCCCAGCCGTGGCCCCAGATGAACCCGTCGACAAAGCCGATGCAGGACTGGGCCTGCGCATACTCGGCATCGTTGAGGAGCACACGGCTCCCCGCCTCCACCAGCCGCAGCGCGGGTTCGCAGCGTGCAAAGAGCTGGGTGCCGGACTCCCGTCCGGAGGCAGTCTGCGGCAGCGCGGCGCCGGGTACGAGCGCGAGCACGCACAGGGCCCGCGCAAATGCGCCGCGCAGAGCCTCTCCCCTCCTCTCCGAGAAACGGTGCCAGCGGAGCAAGCGGGGTGGTGCGGAATCTTGCCGCCTCGCTGGAAAAGGCTTGCTGGCTGGCTCGCTCACCGTCGCGTCACGTCTCATCTGTCACAATTTTCCTGTTACAATTTTCCTGTCACGCCTCACCTGCCAGGCTTTCCCTGTCACGCTTCACCCCGCATAGCGGGCCTCCGCAAGCCCCTTCACGCCGACGTCCAGCATCAGCAGCGCACCGGCCAGCGGCTGCTTCGCCAATTGCTCGGGCGCGAGCTTCTGCGTGGCCGTGGTGACGAACAGCACGTCCAGACCCGGACCACCGAACTGGACACTGGTAGCACGCTGCACCGGCAGATCGACCACACGGTCCACCCGGCCATCGGGGGCAAACCGCACGATGCGCCAACCGTCGTAGTGCGCGCACCAGACGAAACCCTCTGCATCGACCGTCGCCCCGTCGGGAATCGCCGGCGCTTCGACAGTGGCAAACTCGCGCCGCTCGCCCAGTTCCCCGGTCGCAGGATCGAAGTGATAGGCGAAGATCGTGCGCGTCGGTGAGTCAGCGAAGTACATGGTGCGCCCGTCCGGGCTCCAGCACAGGCTGTTGGGGATGCGGATGCCCGTCTGCATCGCCACGCAGCCTCGCGCGGGATCCAGGCGATACAGGCTGCCTTCCGGCTCGCGCGTTACGTCGTTCATGGTCCCGGCCCAGAAGCGCCCCTGGCGGTCGCACTTGCCGTCGTTGAAGCGCATGGCTGGCCAGTCGATCTCCGGTGCCGACACGCGCTCGAAGGCGCCGCTCGCCGGATCGAAGAACGACAGCGAGGATTTCAGCGCGAGCAGCAGCCCGCCGCGTTCCCGCACGGCCAGCGAGCCCACCATCTCCGGCATCGGCCAGCTTGCCACCCGCTGTGTGCGCCAGTCGAGCCGGCGCACCGCCGGGGCACGGATGTCCACCCAATACAGCGCCTGCTCCCGCGCATCCCAGACCGGACCCTCGCCCAGGATATCGGTCGTGTCTCCGACGCGTCGAATCGCTGTCATGGTTGTTTCAACTCCCACTGTTCCGGATCAGTATACTAAGCGCCTGCTCCGGATCCCGCTGCTTCCGGTCATAGTCCCTAGCCCCAGCCCTCACCTCTATGAAACGCTACGTCATCGCCGTCGACTTCGTCCTCCACCCGGGCGTCATGGAAAAGTTCATGCCGCTCATGCTGGAAAACGCCGAGAAGTCCCGCACCCTGGAACCGGGCTGCGACCGCTTCGACGTCTGTGTGCCCGCCGGCGAGACCGACCGGGTCTTCCTGTACGAGATCTACCACGACGAGGCCGCTTTCGCTGCCCACCTGAAGACGCCCCATTTCATCGACTTCGACGCTGCCACCAAGGCGATGATCAAGGACCGCAAGATCGGCAAGCTGTGGATCGAGAACGACGATGGCAAATGACGTACAGACGGACAAAGACACCGCCGCACTGTGCCGTCGGCTGGAGACGTTGCCTGTATCCGTGGTCAGCGACGTGCTCAACGCGATGGGGTTTACGGACCAGGTATTGTCGTCCTCGATCCGCTTCACCTGTGGCAGCGGGCGCGTGGCCGGTCCAGCGTATTGCGTGCGCGGCCGCTCCGGGCCAGAGCCCAAGCGCGCAGCGGGCGAGCCCAGCATCACCTACGAGCTGGACCGCCGCGTGCGCCCCGGCGTGATCGCCGTCATCGAGACGGGTGGGAATCGGACGACCGCGGTCATGGGCGGCAACGTGGCCCTGAGCCTGAAGCTGCGCGGCTGCAGGGGCGTGCTGACCGATGGCGGCGTGCGCGATCTCGACGAGTACGAGGAGATCGGTATGCCGGTGTTCTGCAGCTTCCTCACCACTCTGGCGCCCAAGGGTCGCTGGCACTACGCGGAGCTGGACGTCCCGATCGCACTCCCGGGGCAGACCACCGCTTCGGTCCCGGTCCGGCCGGGAGACCTGATCCACGGCGATCGCGACGGGGTCCTGGTGATCGCCCGCGAGCATGCCGCGTCAGTGACGGCCGATGCGGAAGAGATGGAGCACCTGGAAGGCAAGATCAAGCTCGACCTCGAAGCGGGCGCGGATCGTGAGGAAGTCTACAGACGCAACGACCGCTTCGCGCACATGAAGAAGGTGCGCTAAGGGGTTCGCGGTCTCACCGGGTGCGCGAGCGTTCGCAGGTCAGACAGCGAACGATGCCCACCTTCAATACCATCCGCGCTTGACCTGCGCGCCCAGCAGTTCGTCGTAGACGTCGATGCGGCGGTCGCGCAGCACCTGGTTGAACTCGTTCCAGTTGCGGCTGCGGCGCGCGTCCGACAGGTTCACGTCGGCGATGATCATCTCCTCCCGGTCGGCGCTGGCGGGCCCCGCGATGGGCCACCCCGTGCAGCTGCAGATCAAGCTGTTGCCCAGAAACGGTTGGCCGCGCTCGACCCCGATGCGGTCGGCCGCAGCGACGAACATCGAGTTGGAGTGTGCGCCACCCATGGCCAGGATGTTGGCCATCACCGGGAGCGAATCGGGCTGGTCGCGCATGGGCACCCAGTTGGTCGGCACGCACAGGATATCCGCGCCCTGTAGAGCAGCCAGCCGGAACACCTCCGGGAACCAGATGTCGTAGCAGATGGCGCAGGCGATCCGCCCGGCTGGAGTGTGGAACACCGGCACGCCCAGGTTCCCGGGCTCGAAATACAGGTTCTCCGCGCCCCAGAGGTGGTTCTTCCGATAGCGGCCGATGGGGCCTTTCGGTCCGACCACCACGGCGCTGTTGTAGAGCAGGTCCCCCTCGCGCTCCGTGATCCCGGCGACGATCGTCATCGCGTGGCCGGCTGCGGCCTTCTGCCAGGCCACGGTGGTCGGCCCGTCAGGTACTTCCTCGCCAAGCTCAAAGGCCTCCTCGCGGGTGTTGAATACGTACCCGCTGTTGCACAGTTCGGGCAACACGACCAGCTTGGCCCCGGCCTGCGCCGCCTTGTCGATCATCTCCAGGCTGCGCGCGACGTTTTCGCGCTTCTCGCCGACACGCGGCTCCATCTGCAGGCAGGCAATCCGCAGATTGCTCTCGGGGGTCTTGGATCCGCTCGACATGATCTCCTCTGCTTCGGTTGTTCAGCGCCCGGCTGCTTCAACATCACAGCGCGGGCATGGCGTCTTTCCACTCGTGCGTGCGCTCATAGGCGTGCGCCACGCGCAGCACGGTCGCCTCGTCGAAAGGCCTGCCGGCTATCTGCAGGCCGATCGGCAAGCCCTCCTTGTCGAACCCGCAGGGCACGGACACGGCAGGCAGGCCGGTGAGGTTGTAAGGGAATGTGAAGCGCCAGGACGCAGCCAGCACGCTTTCGCTCTTGGTGCCCACTTTGACGCTCCACTCCCCGACCTTCCAGGCCGTGATCGGTGTGGTCGGGCCGACGATGACATCCACCTTGTCGAGCGCCTGGCGGAAGTCTTCCGTGAGCACCGTGCGCAGTTGCTCGGCCTTGAGGTAGTCTGGTGCGCTGACCAGTCGCCCCATCTCCACGAGCGTGCGCACATCGGGGGTGAAGTGGGCAGTACGCCCGGCGCGCAGCGACCGGTCGTGATAGGCAGTCGAGGATGCCAGCTCAATGGCATAGATCGCAGCCAGACCGAACTCGAGATTGGGAATCTTGAGCTCGATCACCTGCGCCCCCTGCGCGGCGAGATCGTAGATTGCCGCCTCCACCGCCTGCTTGACCGCCTCCTGGTTGCGCTCGAAGAAGTGGTTGCGACATACGCCGATGCGGTAGCCCTTGATAGGTTTGCCCAACGCGCGGGTGTAATCGGGAACGGCGCGATCCTGGGACGCCGGATCGGCCGGATCGTAGCCAGACAGTACCGCCATCATGTGGGCCGTGTCGGCCACCGTGCGCGTGAGCGGGCCGGCATGGTCCAGCGACCAGCTATGCGGCACGATCCCGGCCCGGCTCACCCGCCCGAAGGTGGGCTTGAGCCCAACCACACCGCAAGCGCTGGCCGGCATGCGGATGGAGCCGCCGGTGTCCGACCCCAGGGCGGCCGCGCACAGCCCGGCTGCCACCGCCGCACCCGAGCCGCCACTGCTACCCGACGGGACGCGATCCAGGTTCCAGGGGTTGCGCACGGGCGGGGTCACATTGCCCCAGGCGAACTCGTGCATGCGCGTCTTGCCGATCAAGACGGCGCCCGCCACACGCAGCCGCGCCGCAGCGGCCGAATCCCGCCGCGCAAACTCGATACCCGGCGCGGTCGTGCCCGCAGTCGTCGGCATGTCCGCGGTAAGGTAGTTGTCCTTGACGCCGATGGGCACACCATGCAGGGGGCCGCGCCAGCTGCCGCTCCGGATCTCCTCGTGCGCCTGGCGTGCCTGCTTCAGCGCATCCGGCGCCAGACAGACGAAGCTCTTCAGCTTGCCGTCGAGCCGTGTGATGCGGTCCAGATAGGCTTCGGTGAGCGTGACGGGCGAGAGCTTGCCGTCGCGGATCGCTGGGGCAAGAGACTCGATGGGCCGCGCCCACAGCTCCGTGGTGCTCATGCCCCGGGCTCCTTGCGGTAGGCGGCAGTGGGCTCGAAGATGACGCAAGGATGGATGTCGGTGAGATCCAGCTCGCGCAGCTTGCGGATCTCCTCGAGCACGCTGCGAAACGAGTCGAGCGCCTCGTTCAGTCTGTCGGGGGGCAAGTCCAGGCCGAGGATGTCGAGGTAGGGGTCGAGGGGCCGATCGGAAATGGGTTCGCTCATCTCGGGTCTCCGCCATTGGGCTTAGGGAACATCTGATTGATTGCCATCCCCGCGCAGGCGGGGATCCAGAAGTACTCGAGTTGCCTGGGTTCCCGCCTGCGCGGGAAGCCCACGTGCCCTGGCCGTTGCGGTTTTCTTCGTGTCTTCGTGCCTTCGTGGTGAGAGGTGGAGTTAGTGGGTTTCAGCACTCGGAGCGCGCCGTCGGGGCTTATCGGCGTTACGGAGCGCTGCCGCCGCCGCCCGGACGATAGGGCGGGGCGGTCAGCAGCATGCGTGTAACCGACTCCGGCAGCGCACCCGCGGGCGTGCCTTTTTTCGGCATGCCCTCGACGAACGGCAGCAACTGCAGCCGGGCGATGGTGTACACGCGCCGCAGCTCGGCAACCGGGTGCGCATGCTCATCGACTCGCAGGTCCAGCAACGCGTAGTCTTCGTTGCCAAACACCTTTAGGGAGGCCGATTGCCGCCCGCGCTTATCGCCGCCCGCCGCCTGGCCCGCTTCCATGGCGAGCAGCAAGCGCTCGGCGAGATCGAGCGGCTCACTGCCCCGGAAGGCAGCGGCCATCGCGACCACCGTCGCTTCGCCAACCAGCATGTTGCCTTGGACCGCGAAGCGCTCGCCCACGATGTGGCCGAACCACTGCGTGCAGGACTGCCCCGACCAGGCCGCGGGCCGCCCCTGCCCGTCGACCACGCCGATCTGCCGCAGGTCGCGCGCGTCGTCGCGCGAGAGCACGGCGTCCAGCGCCTCGGGACCGGAATTCCCCTGCCTCATCAGGCTCAGTGCCTCGATGGCCAGATAAGGGTTGACCCAGCTCTGAGTGGAAACGGCGCCCACACCCGGTTGGATGTAGGGACACATGGCACCCACGGCAGGCACCGCGGTGCTGACGGCGACGCCAAGCTGGCCGGTGCGGGGACAATGCGCAACGATGGAAAACGTCATGCTCGCGAATCCGAACTCACTAGTGGGCCGAAACAATGAGATGGAGAGCACACTCCCTCTTCCCTTGTGGGAGAGGGTTGGGGTGAGGGGTACTACCGAATCGGCTGTTACAGTCCACTAGGTTGGCCTGCTTGTCTATCTCGCCTCACGGCTCCCGCCTACACCGCGAGGTGATCTGTGATGCTCTGCTCCGCATTGGCGGCACCGACCAGACCCCGGTCCACGATCTCGCCCAGCTTGAGCACAGCGTACCGGTCGGCCACCGCCAGTGCGAACTTCACATGCTGCTCGATCAGCAGAATGGCGGTACTGGACTGCTCGCGCTCGGCCTTGAACACGCTGGCCAGCTTCTCGATGACAGAGGGCTGGAGGCCCTCGCTGATCTCGTCCACGAGCATCAGGCGCGGTCGCGTCATCAACGCGCGCGCCACGAGAAGCATTTTCTGCTCACCACCCGAGAGCGTGCCGGCGCGCTGCTTCATGCGTTGCGGGATGAACGGGAAGAACGCACCGATCCGGTCCACCCCGGGCTTCAACATCCGGTCGTCGCGCAGCGCCAGGCGCAGGTTGTCCTCCACTGTGAGATCCTGGAACAACGCCTGCTCCTGGGGTGTGTAGGCGACCGCCTTGCGGGCGATGCGATGGGGTTGCATCCCGGAAATGTCGTCGTCGAACATCCTGACCCGGCCCCGCAGCAACGGTAGAAAGCCCATCACGGTCTTCAGCAAGGTGCTCTTGCCCATGCCGTTTTTGCCCAGCAGGACGAAGATCTCGCCCGGCCGGATGTCCAGCGCGACCTCGCGCACCACCACGGCTTCGCCGTAGCCGCTGTGCACGTCCGCCAGCTCGAGGGCCGCTGTGCTCATCGCGCCGCCCCACCGATCCTGCCGCCGCCGGCGTAGATCGTGCGCACCAGCTCCGACTCGACCACTTCGGTCACCGTTCCGTCGAGCACGAGGCGCCCCTGATGCAGCACGATCACTCGCGAGCTGATCTCGCGCACGAAGTCCAGATCGTGCTCCACCAGCAGGATGCACAGGCCGTGCTTCCCGGTCAGCTCCACCAGGATCTGCCCGATCAACATTCGCTCGGGCTTGGTCAGTCCTGCCGTGGGCTCGTCCAGCAGAAGCACGCTGGGCTCGAGCGCCAGCACCATCGCCAGCTCGAGCGCCTGCTTCTGGCCGTGCGACAGGTGCCGGACCTCACCCCCCAGTTTCTGGTCCAGGCCGGTGGCCTGCATGACTTTCAGCGCAGCTTCCGGGAGCTCGAGCACACCCGCACGGGTCCATACCGAGGGTCGCTCGAGGCGCGTGCGGGCAATGCGCAGCGACTCGGCCACCGTCAGGGCATCGAAAGTGTTGGCGTTCTGGAACTTGCGGCCGACCCCAAAGGCCACACAGTCGTACGGCGGTTTGCGTTCGATGTCGTGGTCGTTGACCAGCACCGTGCCGCCGGAGCGCTCCGCACCGTCGCTGATGCAACGCATGAGCGTGGTCTTGCCTGCACCGTTGGGTCCCACCAGGCTCAGCAGCTCGCCGCGCCGTGCCTGGAAGTCGATGCCCTGCAGCACAACCAGGCTGCCGAAATGCTTTCGAACATCGTGCAAAGAGATGGCATGCACCCCGCCACCGGCCAGGCCAGCCAGGGGCTCTTCCCGGGCGATACCCAACGCCGGAGCTTGCTTGGCCGGGTCCACTGCACCCCCGCCCCGGAACAGGCGCTTGACCAGCGGCGCGATGCCTTGCGGGAGCGCTACGATAACCACGACGAAGGCGAGCCCGATGATGAGCTTCCAGATGAACGGCAGGTTGCCGCTCAGGTAGGCCGTGCTCACGTCGATCAGCAGAGTGCCGATCACCGGGCCGATCAGCGTCCCGCGCCCGCCGAGCGCCACCCAGATCACCAACTCGGTGCCGAACACGAACCCGGCGTACTCGGGGGCCACCACCATCTGCACGCCGGCAAAGGCATACCCGGCCATGGCGGCGATGACTGCCATCACCACCAGCAGCAGGATTTTGACCCGCGACACGTTGATGCCGAGATACTCGCAGCGGGGCTCGTTCTCGCGGATCGCCACCAGCACACGTCCCGCGTCGCTGCGCACGAACATCCAGGCCGCCCCAGTCACCAGCACGAGAAAGGCGCCGGCGATCCAGAACCAGGTGTTCATCTCGATATCGAAGCTCGCGAACCCGGACAGGCCGCTGCTCGATCCCGTGAACGTGCCGCCGGAGTACAGCAGCTGCGTCACCGCGATGGGCAGCACCAGCGACACTACCGAGGCATACAACGGGGAAGCGCCGTGGTAGAAGGACAACCATCCGACCAGCACCGCGACCAGCGCGCTCACCAAGATGGCCGCACCGAAGGCGAGCCAGGCATGCGCGGGGCTGAAGCCCATGTGCGTGAAAACCAGCCCGGCAGCATACGCGCCGATGCCGAAGAAGGCGGACTGGCCAAAGGTCAGGACCCCGGTATAGCCCCACAGGATGTCGACGGTGAGCGCCACCACGGCATACAGAAAGGCGCGCACCAGGTTGTTGACCAGGTAGTCCGGAAGCACGTAGGGTCCGACGGCAACCAGGACCAGTGCCGCAGCCGAGAACCCCAGTACCAGCCGCAGATCGGAGCGGCGTCGGCGGTGCTTGCTGGCCGCGGGCACACCCACCTCGGCAGCGGGCACGCTACTCACGCGCGAACCCCTGCGGGCGGATGCGCAGGATCAGCGCCGCGAGCACGACGATGGTGAGTCCGCCGAGTACCGGGTTGCCATACACGCTCACCAGCACCTGGGCACCGCCCAGCACCAGACAGGCGATGGCCAGGCTCAGCAACGAGATACCCGACACCAGCACGAGCATAAAGGCGTTTACCAGCCAGGGCACGCCCATGTTCGGGTCGACGCTGGACAGTGGTGTGATCAGCGCACCCGCGAGGCTCGCCAGCGCCGCTCCGAGGGAAAAGGTGACGAAGCGCACCAGGCCACTGTTGATTCCCAGCGCGCGCGCCAGATTCTCGTTCATGATCACCGCGCGCGTCTGCAGCCCCAGGCGCGTGCCGTTGAGCACCAGCCCCAGCACCAGAGCCAGCGCCACCGCGGCGAACACGAGAATCAAGCGATACTGCGAATAGGACGCGCCCAGCAGATCCATGGCGCCGCTGACCGGGCTTTGCACGAACTGCACCTCGCGGCCGAAGGCGAGCGTTATGAGCTGGCCCAGGATGATGCCCAGCCCCCAGGTCGCCAGAATGGCGTCCAGCGGTCGCGAGTAAAGCGGGCGCACCACCAGGCGCTCGATGATCATCCCGCAGCCGAAGCCGATGACGAAAGCGAATGGCAGCGACCACCACGGGTTCAGCCCCAGGTTGGTTACCAGCAGCGCCGAGTAGCCGCCCACGGTCAGGAACCCGCCGTGGGCGAAGTTGATGATCTTCATCACCCCGAACACGAGCAGCAGCCCGGTGGCGACCGAGAACAGAATCGCCGCGGTGGTGATGATGTCGAAAAACTGAGCCATCAGGAAAAGGGGCGGGGGTAGGGACTAGGGGCTAGGGCAAGAGGGAGGAGGCCGAACGCCCTCCTCCCAGCTCGCGCAGGTGCAACCCGGCTGTCATCCCTTGGAACACCCGCCGTTACATTGGCTTAG
>DAIQQA010000151.1:0-11689 GCA_036787045.1 Burkholderiales bacterium
CTAAGAGTTGGAAACGCGGAGACCGAGCTGGTGCGGAGCGAGGAAGCGCATTGCGGCCTCGGTCGCGGGCAGCGGCTTGCTGAACAGATAGCCCTGGTACTCGTCGCAGCCCAGCCGCTGCAGGGCCTCGAGCTGTCCGCGCGTCTCCACCCCCTCGGCGGTCACCTGCAGCTCGAGGCTGTGCGCCATGGCAACCACGGCGTGGATGATGGCGGCGTCCTCGGGGTCGGTCTCGATATCGCGCACGAAGCTGCGGTCGATCTTGAGGGTGTCGATTGGCAGCTGGCGCAGATACTGGAGCGATGAGTAACCGGTGCCGAAGTCGTCGACTGCGATACGCATCCCGTCTTGGCCGAGCTTGCGCAGCACTGCGATGTTCTCCTCGGCGTTCTGCCACAACAGTGACTCGGTCATCTCCAGCTCCAGATAGCGCGGGTCTAGGCCGGTGCTGCTCAGGATCCGCGATAGCCCCTTGGAGAACTCGCGCGGCCGATTGAGCTGCCGCGCTGAGATATTGACGGCAATCTTGACCGGCGGATAGCCCGTATCCTGCCAGGCCTTGGCGCGCTGGCAAGCACTGCGCAGCACCCATTGTCCGATCGGCTCGATCAAGCCCGACTCCTCGGCCACAGCGATGAAGGTGGTGGGGTTGAGCAGGCCGCGCTCGGGGTGCTGCCAGCGCAGCAGCGCCTCCATCCCGACGACGCGACCGGTGTGAATGTTGACCTGCGGCTGGTAGAACAGTACGAACTCCTGGCGCTCGATGGCCAGGCGCAGGGCGGTCTCCAGATTGTGGCGTTCGACCGCACGCACGTTCATCTCCGGCGAGAAGAACTGGTAGTTGTTGCGGCCCTTCTCCTTGGCGTGGTACATCGCCGTGTCGGCGTTCTTCATCAGCGAGCGGTCGTCGTCTGCATCCAACGGGAAGATGGCGATGCCGATGCTGCAGGAGGTGGTGAGCGTGTGGCCGGCGATCTCGAAGGGGCGGGCGAGCGCCTTGATGATCTTGCCGGCCACTTGGGCCGCGTCTTCGGCGTGCTGCAGGCCTTCGAGGGTCACCACGAACTCGTCTCCGCCCAGGCGCGAAAGCGTGTCGCCTTTGCGGATGCAGGCGTACATGCGTGTGGCGACCTCCTTGAGCAGCAGGTCGCCGACCTGGTGGCCGAGCGAGTCGTTGATGTACTTGAAGCGGTCCAGATCGATGAACAGCACCGCCAGCGACTGCCCGCTGCGGCGTGCGGCGACGATGCCCTGCTCGAGGCGGTCGTTGAACAGCACCCGGTTGGGCAGCTCGGTGAGCGGGTCGCGCGTGGCGAGATAGCTGATGCGTGCCTCGGCGGTCTTGCGGTCGGTGATGTCCCGCCCCGTGCCGCGCAGGCCGATAAGCTGCCCGCTTTCGTCGAAGATCCCCACCGCGTTCACCAGCAACCAGCGGGTGTCGGCGTTGCGCGTGAGGATGCGGTGCTCGAGGTCGCGGAAGGAGCCGTCGGGACGTGCGTTCTGCGACAGCCATTCGCGCACGCGCTCGGCTTCGCCGGGAGGCATGAAATCGTATGCCGTGTGCCCGATCAGCTCCTGGTCGGTATAGCTCCACACGCTCTGCACGCGGCTGGAGACGTAGGTGTAGCGGCTCTCCAGGTCCGCCTCCCACACGTACTCGCCGGCGGCGTCGGCGAAGTCGCGGAAGCGGGTCTCGCTCTCGCGCAGCGCCGCTTCCGCTGCCCGCCGCGCCTGCTCGCGCTGGAAGTTGTCCAGGGCGAAAGACAGGTTGACCGCGAGCTTTTCCAGCATGCCGGTGAGCTCGTCGTCGAAGAAGCCCACCTGGTCGGCGTACAGGTGCAGCGCACCGATCACACGGCCTTCCCGGTGCAGCAGGAAGGCTGCCTGCGCACGCACGCCCAAGGCGGCCAGGGTCTCGCGCCAAGGGCGATTGCGCGGGTCGCCGGTGATGTCGTTGGACACATAGTTGGAGCCGGTGCGGATGGCATGAGCGGACGGTCCCTGACCTTCCGGCCGGCTGGCGTCGATGGACACCGTGAACTGGTCTGCATAGCCTTTGTGGTCGCCCGCCGAGGCTACCGTGCGCACCCAGCCGGTCTGATGGTCGATCAGTGCAATGCGCGCGAAGAGGAAGTGGCCGTACTCGACTACGATCCGGCAGATGGCAAGGAACAGCTGTCCTGTGTCCTTGCTGTGGATGATTGCATCGTTGGCCTCCGTCATCGCTGCGTACATGTCCTTCAACCGCGCGATCCGGCGCTCGGTCAGCTTGCGCTCGGTGATGTCCTGGCCGGTGCCGCGGTAGCCGACGAACTCACCGCGTGCGCCGAAGATCGGCTCGCCGCTGACGGAGATGTGGCGCGTTCGACCGTCGGGATCCGGCTGCATCAGGTGCAGGTCACGGAAGGTGCGGCGAAACTCGAGGTCCTCTACATGCGCCTGCCTGCATTCGTCCGCCTCCCAGCGGAAAGGCAGCTCGAGCAGCGTCTTGCCCAATGCGGTGCCCGGATCGATGCCGCCCTTGGACGGCGCCTCAGTCGAGAGATAGGTGTAGCGGTAGCTCGCGTCCTGCTCCCACATCCAATCGGCCGACAGGTCGAGCAGGCTGCGCAGCCGCGCCTCGCTGGCGCGCAGTGCCGCTTCCACCGCCTTCAGGTTGGAGATGTCGACGAGCGAAGACACCACGACCAGGTTGCCGTCCGGGCGCGGCAGCGCGTACTTGCGCACCAGCATCCAGCGTGACTGACCGTTGAGCAGGTAGGTGTGCTCGTACTGCACCGCGTTGTCCGAGGAGAGCGCCTCCCGGTCCAGCTTCCAGACGAACTCGACCTCCTCGGGCGGCAGGATCACGCTGTCGTCGTGACCGACCAGGGCCTCGCGACTCAGGCCGGCGAGCTGGCAGAACGCGTCGTTGACGTGGATGTAGCGGTGCTCGCGGTCCTTGACGGTAACCGGCGTGGGGATTGCGCTGATCAGCGCGTCGAGGAACTTGCCGCCCTCGGCCAGCTCGTGCTCCGTCTGTTTCTGGCTGGTGACGTCGCGTCCCACGCCGCGATAGCCGGTGAACTCGCCGCGGGCATCGAAGACGGGCTCCCCGCTGACCATGACCCACTGGCCTGTCCCGGCATGGTGCACGAGCACGTCGCGGAACGGACGGTGCGCCTGCAGCGTAGCCATGTGCTCCTGGCGTGCCGTCTCCGACCCCCACTCCAGGTCTAGCTCGAAGCGCGACTTGCCGAGCAGTTCTCCGGGCGGCAGGGCCGCCTTGCCGCGGCCGCCTGAGGAGACATAAGTGAAGCGCAGCTGCGCGTCCTGCTCCCAGTACCAGTCCGCCGAGAGCTGAGTGAGACTGCGGAAGCGCTGCTCGCTGGCGCGCAGGCGCTCCTCTGCGGCCTTGCGCTCCGTAACGTCCAGGAGCAGGAGCACGACCACCCGGCTGCCGTCCGGGCGCGTGAGGCCGGTCTTGCGCACCAGCATCCAGGTGATGTGACCGTCGATGGGATACGGCCGCTCGTACTCCACCGGACCGGCGCCCTCGAGGACGCGGCGGTCGGTTTCCTGGAAATACGCGGCATCCTCGGCCTGGAAGAAATCGAAGTCGGTCTTGCCGAGGATGTCGGGTGGGCTGCGCCGGAAGAAGCGGGCGAACGCGCTGTTGGCGGCGACGTAGCGATGCAGCGAATCCTTCACCAGGATGGGCGTGGGGAAGGTGTCGATCAGGGCGTCGAGAAAGCGGCGCGCGTCCTCGATCTCCCGTTCGGCGCGTCTCTGCAGCGTGATGTCCCGCGCCACACCGCGGTAGCCGCGGAAGCGCCCCTCGTCGTCGAAGATGGGCTCGCCGCTCACCGACACCACCCGCGGCTCGTCGTCCAGATCGTGCCGGGTCATCTCGATGTCCCGGAACGGCAGGCGCGCGCTCACCGCCGCGTCGTGCATCCGGCGGCTGGCTTCGCTGACCTCGGAGGCGACGATGTCCCAGTGCGCACGGCCGACGATCTGCTCGGGCTTCAGCCGCCGCTCATCGGCGGCACGGCCTGCGATCATCGTGAAGCGCAGCTCCTCGTCCTGCTCCCAGTACCAGTCCGAGGACAGGTTCACCAGGCTCTTGAGGCGTGCCTCGCTGGCCCGCAGCGCCTGCTCGGCCAGCTTCTTCTCGGTGATATCGCGTCCGATGCCGCGGTAGCCGCGGAAGCGTCCCTGCTCGTCGAACAGCGGCTCGCCGCTGACCGAGACGAAGCGCAAGCTCCCGTTGTGGTCGTAGCGGCGCAGCTCCAGATCGCGGAAAGACCGGCGCGCGACCAGGTCGGCCTCGTGGCGAACGCGCTCGTCTTCCGATTCGAACAGGTTGCCGAGGTCGAAGCGTGTCTTTCCGATGGAGTCACTCCCGCTCAATCCTGCGCGCTCGTCGTAATAGTCGGAGACGTAGGTGAAACGCAGGTTCTCGTCCTGCTCCCAGTACCAGTCGGAGGACAGGGCGGTAAGGCCACGAAAGCGGTCGGCTGCCTCCCCGAGCTGCATCCCGATGCGCCGGCGCTCGGCGGCCAGGCTCGCCGCCAGCAGCGCAGCGAGCGACGCGACGATCCCGTAGGTAAGCAGATGCAGCAGGCCGGAGATCCCTAGGTTGTGCGCGAACGGCCCCATGCCTGCGCCGGTTCCCAGCGCCGCAACAGCTAGCGTGACAACATTCCCCGCCGCGACCCACCGCATGCCCAGATGCATGGCCGCCAGCAGCGCCAGCGGCAGGCACAGGTAGGCACCGGGCCCGGACTGGACGAGAAAGACATAGACATAGGTGAGCACTTGCAGCAGTGCCAAGCCGACACTCTCGACGTTGCGCACGCTGCGCGACTCGGGGCTGCGTGGGGCGGCCCACGCCAGGACCAGCGGCGCGAGCAGGAGTACGCTGAGCGCGTCGCTCGCCCAGCGGACGGTCCAGGCGTCCAGCACCTGCTCGGTTGCCGCCGGGGATGCCAGCAGCGCAGCGGCTGCATAGAGCGAGGCCGAGATGACCGGCGCCAGGAAGGCGCCCACGCCGATCAGGGCAAGCATGTGGCGCGGTCGCTCGAGCTGCGGCGTGAAGCCTGCAGTGCGGGCCAGGAGCGATGCACCAGCCAGCGCCGAGCCTGTGCTGCCGGCTGCTACCGCCACTGCCACGGGGAGCGGCTGGCCGGCCGTGAGGGCGGCGCCAAAGGTGCCGACCGCCACGCCGGGCGCGAGACGGTGCCCGCCCAGCAGCAGGGCCGCTAGTGCCAGGCCGGCAGGCAGCCACAGCGCTGTAAACGGTGTGGACTGGGTCATCAGCAGCGGGCCCGTATATGCGGCAGCGAAGCAGGCTGCTGTCAACAGGGCGAGGCGCACCAGGTCTCGAGTCCAGGCCCGGTGGGTCGTCTGCGCTGGCGTGTTCATGGTTCGAGAGGTTCGTTCTTGTTCTTACCGGTCACACTGCGCGGCGCTCCCCAGTGATGGGCGGCGACACTTTCAAGACCTCTTCCACGGTAGTGAGCCCGGCTGCGGCCTTCAGCGCGCCGCTGGCGCGCAGCGGCTTCATCCCGTCGCGCATCGCCTGCTCACGGACCGCAGCGAGGTCGGTCTCCGGCTGGACCAGTTTGCGCAACCCGGGTGTCATAACCATCATCTCGTAGATCCCGATCCGTCCGTTATAGCCGGTCATGCGGCAGTCCAGGCAGCCGCGCGCCGCGTAACTGGACTGCGGCAGCGGCAGGCGCCAGGGAAAGGTCAACGAGCGCCATGCCTCCTCCTCGAGCGTCACCGGCTCGCGGCACTGGGGACACAGGGTGCGCACCAGGCGCTGCGCAAGCACGCCGAGAATAGTCGAGTGCAGCAGGTAGGGCTCCACGCCGATGTCCAGCAGACGCGTTACGGCCGAGGGTGCGTCGTTGGTGTGCAGCGTGGATAGCACGAGGTGGCCGGTGAGCGCGGCCTGGATCGCCATCTCGGCGGTCTCGTGATCGCGGATCTCGCCCACCATGATGATATCAGGGTCCTGGCGCATCAAGGTGCGCACGCCGGCGGCGAAGTCCAGCCCGATCGATCCCTGCACCTGCATCTGGTTGAACTGCGGCTCCACCATCTCGATTGGATCCTCGATGGTGCACACGTTCACGTCCGGCTGCGCCAGCTGCTTGAGCGTGGAATACAGCGTGGTGGTCTTGCCCGAGCCGGTGGGACCGGTGACCAGAACGATCCCGTGCGGCCGGCTGGCGAGCTGGTTCCAGCGTTCCTTGTCCTCCTCGGAGAAGCCGAGCTCCTTGAGATCGCGCACCAGCACGTCCGGATTGAAGATGCGCATCACCAGCTTCTCGCCGAAGGCGGTGGGCATGGTGGACAGACGCAGCTCCACCTCGTCGCCATCGGGTGTGCGGGTCTTGATGCGGCCGTCCTGCGGGCGGCGCTTCTCCACCACGTCCATACGCCCGAGGATCTTGATGCGGCTGGTCATGGCCGAAAGCACCGGCGTGGGGATCTGATAGACCTGGTGCAGCACGCCGTCGATGCGGAAGCGTACATTGCCGGCGTCCCGGCGCGGCTCCACGTGGATGTCGCTGGCGCGCTGCTCGAAGGCGTACTGCAGCAGCCAGTCCACGATCTGGACGATATGACGGTCGTTGGCGTCGAGCTTGCCCGACCGGCCCAGCTCGACCAGCTGCTCGAAGTTGCCGATCTCGCTCAGGTTCGCCTGGGTCTGCTGGGAAGCGCTCTTGATCGAGCGCGCCAGGTTGTAGAACTCGACCTGATAGGTGCCGATGTCCTGCGGGTTGGCCAGCACGCGCCGGATTTGCAGCCGCAGGATCTGCGCGAGCTCGTTCTCCCACTCGCGCACGAACGGCTCGCAGGTGGCGATCACCGCCTCTTTGAGCGTGACCTCTACGGGCAGAATGCGAAAGCGCGTGGCGTAGGCGTTGGACATCACCTTAGTCACCGCCGCGAAGTCGATCTTGAAGGGGTCGATGTGCAGGTAGGGCATGCCCACCTTCCCGGCCAGCCACTCGGTGAGCGCCTCCAGGTGCAGGACCCGGCGCGGATGGCGCGGGTCTTTCCATTTTTGCTCGGCGACCAGGATCAGCGGGTGGGTGTCGCCGCGGCGCAGATGCCTGGCGGCGAGCAGGGGGTCGGCGGCAGCCTGATCGACGAGAGCGTCGGCGACGAGGTCGCGCAGCACATCTTCCAGCTGCAGCCGCCTGTCGGGTTGCTGGGGAGGCGTGACTACCCGGACGTGCGCAGCCATTGCGTTACCTGCCCCCCTCGGCGGCGGCCCGGAAACGCCGAGCCGGTAACGCGCGTCAGATCCGTCTCCATCGCGCGCATGTCCAACTTCCGCACCCCCCGGGTCCAACCTGTGAATGCGATTGTTAAAGCGAATTCTATTCCACGGGTTTCGGCGCAGCTCGTCAGCCGGACGGATGCACCATTACAGGGCGGTTCTGCGCTCGATGCACCAACCAGAGGCGATCGATTTCAGAACCCGTCTCAGATAACCACTATAAGACCATGTTTCCACTAAGCGAGCACGCCGCGGTACAGCGTTTGCATTACGTTGCCGTCGGCCAAATAACGAGGGGGAGGAAACCTATGGACACTCTGAAGATCAGCAGCGACGTGCTGTTCATCCTGCTGGGGGCCATCATGGTCCTGGCCATGCATGCCGGCTTTGCCTTTCTGGAGCTGGGCACCGTCCGGCGCAAGAACCAGGTCAATGCGCTGGTGAAGATCCTGGCCGACTTCTCCATGTCGACCATCGCCTACTTCTTCATCGGATACAGCGTGGCGTATGGTGCGAACTTCCTTGCCGGCGCCGAGACGCTCGCCCAGCGCAGCGCTTACGATCTCACCAAGTTCTTCTTCCTGCTTACCTTCGCAGCGGCGATCCCGGCCATCGTCTCGGGGGGCATCGCGGAGCGGGCGCGCTTCCAGCCACAGCTGGCCGCGTCTTTCGCGCTGGTCGGGTTCGTCTATCCGTTCTTCGAGGGCATCGCCTGGAACGGCAAGTTCGGCGTGCAGGGCTGGCTGGAGGCCAGTTTCGGCGCGCCGTTCCACGACTTCGCCGGGTCGGTGGTGGTGCACGCCATGGGCGGGTGGATTGCCCTGGCTGCGGTGCTGCTGCTGGGGGCGCGGCGCGGGCGCTATGGCAAGGACGGCGAGGTCGCCGCACATCCGCCGTCGAGCATCCCGTTCCTGGCGCTCGGGGCCTGGGTGCTGACCGTGGGATGGTTCGGGTTCAATGTCATGTCCGCGCAGACCATCGACAAGATCAGCGGCCTGGTGGCGGCGAACTCGCTGCTGGCGATGGCCGGCGGGACGCTGGCGGCGCTGTTCCTCGGTCGCAACGACCCCGGCTTCGTGCACAACGGCCCGCTCGCCGGGCTGGTGGCAATCTGCGCCGGGTCGGACCTGATGCATCCGATCGGGGCCCTGGTGACGGGCGCAGTAGCTGGCGTGCTGTTCGTCCTCCTGTTTACCGTCACGCAGAACCGCTGGAGGATCGATGACGTGCTGGGCGTCTGGCCCTTGCACGGCCTGTGCGGGGCCTGGGGTGGTGTCGCCGCCGGCATCTTCGGCGCCCAGGCGCTGGGCGGCCTGGGGGGTGTGAGCTTCGGCGCGCAGCTCATCGGCACCGCACTCGGGATAGTCGTTGCGCTGATCGGAGGCTTCGTCGTGTACGGGGCGCTGCGGTCCACCGTCGGCATCCGTCTGGACCCGGAGGAGGAGTTCAACGGCGCCGACCTGTCCATTCACAAGATCACGGCTACGCCCGAACGCGAACCGGGTTGGTGATCTGGCGGGGCGGCCGCTGTCGGCCGCCCCGATTGCTGGAACGCGGCGCCAGCCGCGTGGTCTCATGCGTTGCCCGGACGCAAGCAACGAGGCGCGCGGATGATGGCGCTGCACCTCGTTTCGTTCATAATCGCGCGCTGACCTCAGCGCAGCGTGTACCGCCGCTGCCGGCCCGCAACCCCGACTCCCCGTGGCATCCGTCGACCTGTCCAAGCTGCGCATCGAGCGCGATGCATCCGGGGCCGTGCCCTCGCATGGCCGCGCGCTGCGCAGAGCGGTCGTCACCGGCCTGGTAATCGCCATCGCCTTCGCTGTCGCCTTCGTAGCCTACCGGCGCGTGGCCGGCGCGGCTGCGGAGGTCGAGCAGGCCACGGTGACGCTCGCCTATCCCTACCAGGCCATCACCGTCCTGAATGCGACCGGTTACGTGGTAGCGCAGCGCAAGGCATCGGTCGCCTCCAAGGCCACCGGGCGGCTGGAGTGGCTCGGAAGGCAGTCGCGTGAAGAAGGGCGAGGTCATCGCGCGGCTGGAGCGCCTCGACGTCTCGGCTGCGCGCGACCAGGCAGCGGCCAACGTGCGCGTGGCGCAGGCCAACCTGGAGCAGGCCCATGCCGAGCTGCGCGAGGCCAGGCGCGCGCTGGACCGCTCGCATGAGCTGCTGGAGAAGAGCTACGTGTCCCAGGCCTCGCACGACGAGGTGCTTGGCCGCTACGACCGGGCGCAGGCTGCGGTCAACAGCGCTCAGGCCGCGGTACGGGCGGCGGAAGCCAACCGCCGCGCAGCCGAGGTCGCTGTCGAGCAGACGGTGATCCGCGCACCTTTCGACGGCGTGGTCCTGACCAAGAACGCCAACGTGGGCGACACCATCACACCCTTCTCCTCGGCGCTCGATACCAAGGGCGCGGTGGTCACCATGGCCGACATGAGTATGCTGGAGGTGGAAGCCGATGTCTCGGAGTCGAATCTCGAGAAGGTCCGCGTCGACCAGCCCTGCGTGATCGAGCTCGATGCGCTGCCCAGCGAGCGCTTCGACGGCTACGTCAGCCGCATGGTGCCCACGGTGGACCGTACCAAGGCCACCGTGATGACCAAGATCCGCTTCCGCGAGCTGGATCCCCGGATCCTGCCGGACATGAGTGCCAAAGTGGCCTTCCTGGCGCGACCGCTGGGTCCCGAGGAGGGGACGCCGCGTCCTGCAGTCGACGCTCAGGCGTTGGCCTCGCGCGACGGGCAGGCGGTCGTGTTCGTCGTGCAGGACGGTAAGGCGGTGCGCACGCCGGTCCGCGCCGGGCAGCGCCTGGGCGATCTGGTCGAGCTGGCAGACGGCCCCAAGCCGGGCGAGAAGGTCGTGCTGCGTCCCTCCGAGAAGCTCGCCGATGGCGCTGCAGTGAAGCCCGTGCGCAGGTAGGCCTACCCCGCGGTCCAACCATGTCGAGCAGCGAGGCCATCGTCGAGATTCGCAACCTGAGCAAGGCCTACCGCCGCGGCGACCAGACCGTGCCGGTGCTTACCGATATCAACCTCGACGTCGCGCGTGGCGAGTTCATCGCATTGATGGGGCCGTCGGGCTCGGGCAAGAGCACGCTGCTCAACCCAATCGCAGGCATCGACAAGCCCAGCGGCGGGCAGTTGCGCGTCGGCGGCCTGGACATCGGGTCCCTGTCCGAGGCGCAGCTCGCCGACTGGCGTGCGCACAACGTCGGCTTCATCTTCCAGTTCTACAACCTGATGCCCGTGCTTACCGCGTTCGAGAACGTGGAGCTGCCGCTGGTGCTTACCCGGCTCTCCTCGCGCCGGCGCCGCGAACACGTCGAGGCGGCGCTCGCCATGGTGGGGTTGTCGGATCGCATGACGCACTATCCCTCCGAGCTGTCGGGCGGACAGCAGCAGCGCGTAGCCATTGCACGGGCCGTGATCACCGATCCAACCATTCTGGTTGCCGACGAGCCCACCGGCGATCTCGACCGCCAGTCGGCCGCCGATGTACTGGAGCTGATGGATCAGCTCAACATCCAGCTCGGCAAGACCATCGTCATGGTCACCCACGACCAGCGCGCGGCTGGTGCCGCGCACCGGCTGGTGCATCTGGACAAGGGTGTGCTGATGAACGGTGAAGGGTGAAGGGTCAAGGCGTGAAGGGTCATCCCCTGACCCTCCATTTCCCCTTCACTCATTCACCCTTCACCCTTCACGCCTTCACCCTGTTACTTAGCATGTATCTGCTCAAGCTCATCTTCCGCAACAGCCTGCGCCACAAGCTGCGCACCGCGCTGACGACGCTGGGCATCGTCGTCGCGGTACTCGCCTTCGGCCTGCTGCAGACGCTGGTGGTCTGGCGGATCCGGTCGGCGTAGGTGATCGGCAGCGGGAACACCAGCGAGATGGCGTTACCGCCACCCTCAAGACACTGGGCTTCAGGCCCGGCTTCTTGCGCCGCCTGATTGCCGGGGAGTCGCTGCTGATCGCGCTGGTGGGCGGTGCGATCGGCGTGGCCGCGACCTTTCCAGTCACAGCCGCGTTCGGTCCGGCGCTGGGCACCCTGTTTCCCGTGTTCCAGGTTTCGACGCAAACGATCCTGCTGCAGCTCGGCGCGGCGCTGGTAATAGGTCTCGTGGCTGCTGTGGCGCCCAGCATCCGGGCTTCGCGGGTGCGCATCGTCGAGGGCTTGCGTGCTGTGGGTTAGGTGAGAACTAAGGCAACCGCTCACCACGAAGACACGAAGACACGAAGACACGAAGAAAGACAAAGAAAGCAACAAAGCGTAACGAGGACCCAATCAGCTATCGGGTCGCGGTGAGACAAGCGGGTAAGCAGAACCCTTCCCGTTCCAGTGTTGTGCTGGGTCGGCTTTTCTTCGTGTCTTCGTGTCTTCGTGGTGAGAGGTAGAGTCACTAG
>DAIQQA010000009.1:0-26368 GCA_036787045.1 Burkholderiales bacterium
TACAAGGGGTGGGGATGGGTTCGAGCCCGTAGGGCGCAATCGCGCAGCGTATTGCGCCGTATGCTTTGCGTCGGAATCATCCGGCGGGTTCGGCTGCGCTAACCCGCCCTACGACTGTCCGCTGGAAGGGGAAGGAACGGGCGGGCGCTCGCATTGCGCCACGCTCGATTGCTCGATGGGTCAGCGCACCAGCACCACCGGGCAGCCGGCGACCTCGAGCAGCACGCGCATCTGCGTGCGGGCATCGTGCAGGCTCTGCATGGACAGCACCAGCGCACGGCTGCGGCGCCGGCGTGTTTGCTGCGCGAGCTCGCCGGCCTCGGGTGCGCCGATCGGCTGCAGACGGGGCAGGCCCGACGGAACGTGCAGCGCCGCCGCGGCGCGCTCCTTGAGCGACTCCAGACTCGCCGGGCTGCTGGCCGGGACCAGCAGCGAAAGTTGCTCGGGGCGGCCTCGGGCGAGCTCCAGAGCGGCAGCCAGGACCCGGAGACCGGCCTCGCTCGCATCGAAGAAGGCCGAGACGACCGGAGCAGGCGCGGGCTGCGAAGCCTCGCTCCCCGCGCGAGTCGCGGCCGAACGCCGACGGCCCAGCACGATCAGGTCCGTGTCTGCTGCGACTTCCAGTGCCTGATCCAGGAGACTGCCGCGCGCCACCTGGAAGGACCACGGCAGCGCGAGCTCGGCGGCAATCCTGGCCAGACCATGCCGCACCTGTTCGGCCTGCCTTTGCAGCGTCCGCTCCAGGTCTTGCGCTTCGATGGGCCGTACGACTCCCGAGACCAGGCCGATCTCGCGCGTGAACGGTAGCGCCGCCATGCGCAGTAGCGCCACGTTCTCCACGAACAGACCGGCCAGCTCGACGTGCAGACCGCGGGCGAGTTCGGTTGCTGCTGAGAGCAGTTCCTGCGCCGGTTCGGAGCTTTCCAGCGCCAGCAGCACCCGCCCCGCTGGTAAGCGGGAGATTTCGCGGTTACCGTGATTTGCTCGAGTCATAGTCTGGCCTCTCGGACGACCTCGATTTCTGGATTCCGGATTCCGCGATGCGGCCCCGGAATGACGAACTGAGGTTTATCACTGATCAGGGCGCCTCTGAGAGGAAAATGCTGTCACTCCCGCGAGATCCTGTCCACCTGCTCGCGCTCGTTCAGGTCTTGCGGGGTCCGCCGGTCTTGCCGGGCGCAGGCGGCTTCTTCGGCTCGGGCGGCGGTTTGGGTCCACGAACCTTCTTCACCTTGATCGTCATGGTCGCATAGGCCTGCCGCACCAGCACCAGCTCCATGAGGCGCGCAGCGACGCGGAAGTTAACGCTGCCCTCCGGGAAGTTGCCTTCCGGATCGGCTTCGCCTGCAGGCAGTCCCGACAGCAAGGCCATGGCCTGGTCGATGGTGTCGACCGGATAAACGTGAAACCGCCCTTCGGCTGCCGCCTTCACCACATCCTGCCTGAGCATGAGGTGCTTCACGTTTGCCGCGGGAATCACCACGCCCTGGCTGCCGGTGAGTCCACGCGCCGCGCAGATGTCGAAGAAGCCTTCGATTTTCTCGTTTGCCCCGCCGATCGGCTGCACCTGGCCGTGCTGATTGACCGAACCGGTGACCGCCAGCGACTGCTTCAGCGGGAAGTTCCCCAGCGAGGATAGCAGCGCCGCAAGCTCGGCGACCGACGCGCTGTCGCCCTCCACCGGACCGTAAGTCTGCTCGAACACCAGGCTCGCAGACAGCGAATGCGGGCGGTCCGACGAGTAGCGCGAGGCCAGGAATGCCGCCAGGATCATCACGCCCTTGGAATGGATCGGCCCCGACAGCTCGACCTCGCGCTGGATATCGATAATTTCGCCGTCGCCCAGGCGGGTGGTGGCGGTGATGCGGGTGGGAAAGGCGAACGCGTAGTTGCCGGCGATGCTCACGGACAGGCCGTTGGCCTGCCCAACCTTCTCGCCGTCCGTGTCGACCAGCAGCTCGCCGCGCAGGATCGCCTCGTGGATCTTCTCCTTGATGCGATCGGCGCGGCGCGACTGGTTGTCGATCGCCCGCTGCACATCCGCCGCCGCCGTCCGGTCGCGGCCGGCCTGCCGCACGATATAGTCGGCCTCGCGCAGCAGCTCGTCCAGCCGCTCCAGCTGCGCCGATAGCCGCTCGGCGTCCTCGGCCCAGCGTGCGAGCTGCTCGATCACGCGCTCCACGCCGCTGCGCTCGAGCGGTAGCAGCTCCCCGCGCCGTGCCACCGAGGCGATGAGCCGCGCGTACAGCGCCTCCGCTTCGCTGCTCCGGGTGATCTCGTCCGCGAAGTCGGCCTGCACCTTGAACAGCTCGCCGAACTCGGGATCGTAGGCGAGCAGCAGGTAATAGAGCAGCCGCTCCCCCAGCAGAACGACCTTCACGTCGAGTGGGATCGGCTCGGGCTCGAGGGCTACGCTGCTGATCAGCCCGTAACTCTGGCCGAGCGACTCGGTGCGGATCTCCTGACTGGCGAGAGCGCGCTTGAGCCCCTCCCAGGAGAAGGGCTGCGTGAGCAGCTTGTAAGCGTCGATCAGCAGGTAGCCGCCATTGGCGCGGTGCAGGGCGCCCGCCTTGATCAGCGCGAAGTCGGTTGCCAGCATGCCGAACCGCGCCACGTACTCCACGCGTCCGAGCAGGTTCTGATACGTGGGATAGTCCTCGAAGACCACCGGGGCGCCCGTGTTCGCGCGCTCGTCGCCCACGATCACGTTGACCTGATAACGGCGGAAAGAGGGCGCCTCGGTCATGTGCATGCCGAGGACGGTGGTCTCCGCCTCGGGGGTGCGGCGAAACTCGTCAATGCTCTCCAGCACGTCTGCCTGCACCTCGTCCAGATAGGACAGCACCGCCGGAAGCTGGGCATGCTTGTGCTTCAGCTCCTCGGAGAGCGCGCCGACGACAAGCATGGTCATTTCCCGGTTGAGTTGCTTGATGCGGGCGCGTTTCTCCTTCTGCAGCTGCTGCACCTGCCGGATCGCCTTCTGCAGCTTGTCCTGCAGCTGAACCATCTTGGTTTCGATGGCCTGGCGCTCGCCGGCGGGCAGTTTCTCGTAGTCTTCCGGGCTGATCACCTCGCCGTCGCGGGTCGGCGCCAGCGAGAAGCCGGCCGGCGTGTGCAGCAGGGCGATGTTGTCCTGCGCGGCTTCCTCACCCAGCTCCACGAAGATCTTCTCCTGCCGCTCGCTGATCTGAGCGTCGATCTGCTCCGCGCGGTTGCGGTACTCCTCGCCCTCGAACAGCGCGGGGATGGACGCGCGCAGCTCCTCCACGAACTGCTCCATATCGTGCCGCAGCTTGGCGCCCTGCCCGGCCGGAAGCTGCAGCGCAAGCGGACGGTATGCCTGCTTGAAGTTGTTGACGTAGCACCAGTCCGACGGTGCCGACTCCTGCGTGGCGCGCGTGGCGAGCATGTCGTGCACCAGGCTGCGCTTGCCCAACCCGGCGGGGCCGAGCACGAACAGGTTGTAGCCGCGGCTGCGCAGTCCCACTCCGAACGCCACGGCTTCGCGCGCCCGTTCCTGCCCGAGAATGCCGGGGAGCGCCTCCAGATCGGTGGTGGTGTCGAACTGCAGACGCGAGAGGTCGCAGGGACGATAGAGCGCTGTTGCGGGGAGCGGTGGGATCGCAGTCATGGACGGTCCTGTTCTTGGTATCGGCGGCAGAATACGAGCCGGTCTCGACTCACGGGTTGTGTTAGGTCAAATCGCTGCGCCCTCGCGGCAGCTAACATGCCCTTTTCAACTGATTGCCTGCCTTTGCCCTCGCCATGACGGCCGTCGCCCGCTGGGAGCATTTCCATCATCAGGCAGACGTCGGTGTGCGCGGCCTCGGCCCCACCCGGCCGCAGGCCTTCGAGCAGGCTGCGCTCGCCATGACTGCCGTGGTCACGGACCTGGCCCTCGTGCAGGCGCGCGAGGCGGTTCCGATCCAGCGCCGTTGCCTGGACCCCGAGATCCTGCTGACCGAGTGGCTGAACGCCATTGTGTACGAGATGGCCACCCGGCACATGCTGTTCGGCCGCTTCGAGGTGCGTATCGATGGTGACCAGCTGGAAGGCAGAGCCTGGGGCGAGCCGGTCGACGTGGCACGACATCATCCGGCGGTCGAAGTAAAAGGCGCCACCCTGACGCAGCTGCGCGTGGTGGGCAGCACGGGTGCGATCCGTCTGTCCGGCGATGAGATGGACGCCATGTTGCGCGGCGGTGCGCAATGGGCGGTGGGGCGCGGCTGGGGCAGGCCGGAAGACCTCGACCGCACCGAGGAGCACGGCCGGATGGCAGGGGCCGAGCCCGACAAGGTCTCCGAGCACGCCAAGAAGCGGCAGCGCGACGAGATGGGGACTCTGGGCTCTGGCAACCATTACCTCGAAGTGCAGCACGTGGTGGACGTCTTCGACGGACAAGTCGCGGGAGCCTTCGGGATCCATGTCGGCGACATCGTGGTCAGCATCCACTGCGGGTCGCGCGGCCTCGGTCACCAGATCGGCACCAAGTTTCTGCGCGACATGGCGTTGGAAGCACAGCAGCATGGCATAGCGCTCCCGGACCGAGAGCTCGCCTGTGCCCCGATCAACTCTGCTACCGGCCGCGCCTACCTCGGAGCGATGCGCTCGGCCATCAACTGTGCGCTTGCCAACCGGCAGATCCTCACGCACCTGACGCGCGAGGCGTTCGCCGCGGTCGCCCCTCGTGCGCAGCTGGCGCTGTTGTACGACGTGTCGCACAACACCTGCAAGGTGGAAGAGCACGTGCTGGACGGCCAGCCGCGCCAGCTCTACGTGCATCGCAAGGGAGCCACCCGCGCGTTCGGCCCGGGCCATCCCGATCTGCCGGCGGCGCTGCGTGATGCGGGCCAGCCGGTGCTCATCGGCGGGAGCATGGGCACCAGCTCCTACATCCTGGGCGGAACCCGGGAGACCGAGCAGCGCGCCTTCAGTTCCGCCTGTCACGGGGCGGGCCGCAGCATCAGCCGCAACGAGGCGCTGCGACGCTACAGGGGCAGAAGCGTGGTCGACGACCTGGCGGGGCGCGGCATCCTCATCCGCAGCCCCTCCATGCGTGGCGTGGCCGAGGAAGCGCCCGGCGCGTACAAGGACGTGAGCGCCGTTTGCGAAGCAGCCGACCACGCCGGTCTCGCGCGGCTGGTTGCTCGGCTCGAGCCGGTGGTGTGCGTCAAGGGATAGGGCCAAACCTCATTTGCCGCCGAGGATGTTCAGGGAAAGGACAACCGCATTTACCACGAAGGACACGAAGAAGAACCGGTAGCTACACGGGGTGATCGTTACTTGAGAGCTGTCGGTTTGGCAATGGGCCAAGCTGCCACTCGAGCGATTCACTACGATGGGTCCACGGTGCGGGCCGTTCTTCGTGCCTTCGTGTCCTTCGTGGTTCATGTGTTTAGCGCGTCTCCAGTGGCGCACGGTCTTAAGCCCGCCGTATCTCCAGCGCAACGGTGATGTCGCTATCGCCCTCGTCCACCATCCAGCTGAGCCGCAACGTCACCGCCTGCATGACCTTCTCGAAGCCGTCCTCGGATTGGGACACGGTGTGGTGCGGTCCCGCTTCCAGCGCCGCAGGGGGACTGCACAGCACTTCCAGCGTTCCGCCGAGCACGCCGTCCTCCAGGCTGAGCGTGGTCATGGTGGGCAGGCTGAGGGGCTGGCCGAAGCCGCCCGGAATGCCGCCCTCGAACACGTAGCGGCCGAGCACGCCGTCGCAGCTCGGCATCGCCAGGTTGAGCTCGGTTTCGAAGCGGCCGGCGGTGCGTCCGCGCAGCGCGTAGCGGACTGTGACGCGGTTGTCGTTGAGCGTCACCATCTTCACGATTGCGAGGCCCTCACAGCCGCCCTCGAACTCGATTCCCGGGCCCGTCCCGAGCGTATATGCGGGCAGCTGCGCCTGCTCGCCCTGACGCCATCGATCGAGGAACAGACCGCGTGCACGCGTGTCTGGAACCAGGTCCTCCGGCCCGATCGCATGCTTGAAGCTGACCCGGTCGTGGGCCGAAGCGATGCCTTCGCCCCTGAAGTGCTGGTGCTCTCCCACGTGCATCCTCCGGTAGTAGTGCTCCTCCCGGCGCCTGAGCGTGTCGCCGAAGTTGTGGCGCAGCGAATAGGAATCCAGCTCGATCAGTGCCGCATCGGAGTCGCAGCGCGCCACGACCTGCAGGATGCCGTTGTGGAGGAATACCTCGTCCGCTCCGTCCATGTCCGCATCGGTGCGTGACAGCGCTGGCCGCGGGGAGAGCTGGTCCAGCTCGCTCTCCAGCTCCACCATGGCGTTGTACACGGCCCGCCGCAGGTGCGGCAGATACAGCCCTCCGAACAGGCCGTGCCAGTAGGCGTCGTTGGCCTGCGCCCGATACAGCAGTTCGCGCAGGCGGTCGCTGCGCGCCGCGGGAGGCAGCGCGTCGAAACGAGCCGACAGCTGCAGCATGCGCTTGTGCATCCAGTTCGACTCGCTGTAACGGGACAAGAAGTTGCGCCAGATGCCACCGCGCAGGAAGGCCTTGTCGCGCTCGTAGCGACCGTGATCCTGCTCCTGCTTCACGAGGTTGGCATAGGCATGCGCCCGCTCCGGCGGCAGCGACCACTCGTTCATCTCGACGTAAGACGTCGTCGGCAGGTAGACGATGCCGCGGCCACTTGTGCCTGCCCGGTATTCGTCGAAGTGCTGCGTGCGCACCATGGGGGAGGCCAGCACCGCCTCGATAAAGTGGGTGAGCCAGCCTTTCTCGTACACCCACTCGTGGGTCTGCGGCCAGATGCCGAACTTCTCGATGTCGTCGAAGTAGATGGCGGCCGCACCCGGCTGGCTCGCAGCGAGCCGCTCGATGAAACCGACTGCTTCGGCTGCAGGAGCAAAGGGGATGCGGTAACGCAAAGCCTCGGAGATCGGGAACAGACCCAGGCTGCGGCCATCTTCCTCAGTGGCGAAATGGCCGCCCAGCTCCTCGGCAGTCATGCCGGTGCACAGGAAGTGATAGTCGTCGACCGTCACGTACTCCACGCCGGCGTCGGCCAGCGCCGGGACCACGCCGCTCTCCCACACCCGCTCGGTGAGCCACCCGCCCTTGGGCCGCTGCCCGACCAGCCGTTCCAGCCGGTCCGCCAGGGCGCGGATCTGGCCGATGCGGTCGCGCGTCGGAATCGCGGCCAGAACCGGCTCGGTGTCTCCGCCGCCGAACAGCTCCGCCTGGCCGTGCTCCACCATCTCGCGCAGCAGCGCCATGTCCTGCGGATGCCGGTCGAACAGCCACTGCAGCAGCCAGCCGCTGAAGTGCGCGGCGAACTTGAAGTCCGGGTAGCGGTGCAGCGTTTGCAGAAAGGGCCGGTAGCACAGCGCGTGCGCCTTCTCCAGCACCTCCGGGAAGTTGCCGACCGGCTGGTGCGCGTGCACGCCCAGCAGCAGGGATACTGGCTTCGCCATTCGTCTAATTCGTTAGCCGCAGAGGCGCGGAGGCGCGGAGAAAACCGATCTCGTTGGGATTGCACCGGTCCACCTAGCGAGCAAATCGGCGGGCCGCGGGAGGGGTCATGCTTGCGTTCGTGTCTTCGTGAGATTCCCGTTCTCCGCGTTTCTCTGCGCCTCTGCGGGTATGCCTGGGAGTCAAGCGGCGCGGCGCATGGCGCCGGTGGTCTGCGCATCGACCGCGCCGCGGCTCACCGGTTCGTCCAGCTCGCGCGGCGGCGTGAGCTTGAGCAGCTGATACAGGCGCGCCAGGTTGTCGCGGAACAGACGATCGAATGCGGCCACCGAGTCGTGCGGGTTGTAGTCGCCGAACCACCAGAACCAGTCGGACCCTTCGCACACGGCGAGCTGGCGCGAGGCGGCTTCGGCTTCTTCCTGCGACAGGCGGCCGCTGGCCATCACCAGATCGAAGCTGTGCTTGACCTTGGCCAACAGGTCCCACGCCCGGTTCTTATCGTGCGAACCGATCCAGATCGACAGGTTTCCGTAGACCCAGCTGCCCGTGACCAGCTGCGGCAAGACAGGCGGAGCCGCCGCGCGTGCCAGTACGTCGCTGCAGGTCGCCGTGCGAATCCACGGATGCGATTCCAGTGCAGTGTAAAGGTCATGCAGGAAGTAGTAGGCATTGTACGGGTACGACTCCCACGCATTCTCGCCGTCGAGGATCACGCTGACCACCGGCTCTTCGCCGTTCGGGGCGGCTGCGAGGATCTGCTCGAGCTGTTCGACGAAGTGATTGGCCGCGTCCGCGCCATGCCAGCTCTTGTATTCGAAGCCGATCAGGTCCGACAACCGGTCGTCGCGGAAGAAACATACGGGCCCTCCATCCAGCCGATAGGGATGGTAGAGGTACTGCGCGCGCTCTCCGACGGGCAGACCGCTCCCGCGCAGCGAGTTCACCAGCACACCCTCGCCGCTCGCGACCCAGCGCACGTCGGCTTGCGCCAGCATGCGCGCGAAGGGCATGGACAGCGCGCCCTCGGCCGGCCAGATGCCCGCCGGCGGGGTGCCGAAGCGGCGGCGATGGCTGTCCATCGCGTGGCCGAGATGCCAGCCCACGCGCGATCGCCCGCCTGGATAGCAAGGCGCTTCCGGGAGCGGCGCGTCGGGCATCGCTTCCCGCGCGCACGCAAAGTCGAGCAACAGCGGACCGATGGGGTGGTAATGGGGCGTGCTGGACAGCTCGACCCGCCCCGACTCCGCGAGCCTGCGGTAGCGCTCGACGATGTCGCGCAACACCGTCCCGATGAGCTGGAACAGCTCCATACGCTCGGTGTAGGTATAGCCTTCCCCCTGGCTCATGAGCCGGACGACGGGCTCGTGCGCGCGGCGCACCGTTTCGCCGGTCCACGCGAGGTGATACCACGTGACCAGATCGGCGAAATACTGCCCGGACAGATACTTTGTGGCCTCGCCGCCGTGCGCTTCGGTGAACTCGTAGAGGTCGCGCAGGCGCTTGAACGGTGCAAAGGGCTCGATCATCTTGGTGTGATTGGCGCGGAAGCACTGATCGAGCAGGCGCTCGCGCTCCCCCGCGGTGAGCCGGTCGAGGTTTTCCTGCGCCAGCGCCCTGAGCAACGGGTCGCGCAGCGGCCCGCTGGCGCACTGCTGTGCATAGTCGTCGAGCTGGTCGAGCAGCACCGGCACCAGGTTCACCACCGCGCGCACGCTCGGGTGGGCCTCCAGGTGCGCGGCCATGTCGGAGTAATCCTTGAGCGCGTGCAGGTAGACCCACGGGTGGCGGAACTCGCCGGTTTGCTGGTCGCGGAATTCCGGCTGGTGCATGTGCCACAGCAGCACCAGCGTCAGGTTTCGTTTTTCAGTCATGGATCAGCTAGTGGTGGATCTTCTGACCCAGCATGTCGGGGGTGATCAGGGTGATTCCCTTTTCGGTGACGTGGAAGCGCCGCCGGTCCTCTTCCGGATCGAAGCCGGCGGTGAACCCCTCGGGCAGCAACGCGCCCTTGTCCACCACCACGCGCCTGAGGCGCACATGGCGGTTCACGACGACGTCGGGCAGGATGACCGCGTCCTCGATGGTGCAAAAACTGTGCACGCGTACATTCGAGAACAGCACGGAACGGCGCAGCGTCGAGCCGCTTATCAAGCAGCCCCCCGACACCATGGAGTCGATTGCGCCGCCGCGCCGCCCCTCGTCGTCGAAGACGAACTTGGCCGGCGGGAGCTGCTCCTGGTAGGTCCAGATCGGCCAGACCTTGTCGTACAGGTTGAGCTCGGGGGTGACGTGGATCAGATCCACGTTCGCCTCCCAGTAGGCGTCCACCGTGCCCACGTCGCGCCAATAGGCGCGGTTGTCGTTCATGCCCACACAACTGTCGAAGAAGCTGTGGGCGTAGATGCGATACCGCGGCACCAGGTGCGGGATGATGTCCTTGCCGAAATCGTGGTTCGACTTGGGTTCGTCGGCGTCGCGCGCCAGCTGCTCGTAAAGGAACCTGGCGTTGAAAATGTAAATGCCCATGCTGGCGAGCGCGCGGCCGGGCTGGCCAGGGATGGAGGGTGGGTTCGGCGGCTTCTCCAGGAAGCTGCGCACGCGCAGGTCCTCGTCCACGCCCATCACACCGAAGGCGCGCGCCTCCTCCACCGGCACATCGATGCATGCGACGGTCATGTCCGCCTGGCGGGAGACGTGGTAGGCGAGCATGTGCCCGTAATCCATCTTGTAGATGTGATCGCCCGCCAGGATCAGGATGTACTCCGCGTTGTTGCTCTTGAGGATGTCCAGGTTCTGATACACCGCATCGGCGGTGCCCTGATACCAGGTGTCCTCCTGCACGCGCTGCGAGGCCGGCAGCAGGTCGATGAACTCCTTCAAGCGCCCGTCCAGGAAGCTCCAGCCGCGCTGCAGGTGGCGGATCAGGCTGTGCGACTTGTACTGGGTGGCCACGCCGATGCGGCGGATCCCGGAATTGACGCAGTTAGACAACGGGAAGTCGATGATGCGGAACTTGCCGCCGAAGGGCACTGCCGGCTTCGCGCGCCAGTCCGTAAGCTGCATCAGCCGGCTGCCGCGGCCCCCCGCCAGGATCAACCCGTAGGTGCTGCCGGTCAGCTGGCTGATGAAGCGAACGTCTGGTCCCGCCGGCCCGCGCGCTTGGCTGCTCGAAGAGTCCTGTGCCATGGTAGTCGTCCTTGCCTGGTGCGGTCCGCCCGTCCCGCGGCGGCCAGCGGCTCTGTACCTGAGGGCGCTCCGGCGCAGGTCCGACTGCGGTCGATCGACCCCCGGCGCAGGCAGGAAGATCTGGGAAACCGGGCACCCGCCGCCTATAATACGTGCGGTGTCCGGCCCCGGCTACCCTGCCCCTAACAACCAACATCGACGGCCCGCACCGCTCGCCCTTGGCATGAGCTCCTCTTCCCTGGCTTCCGACCCGCTGATCGACGCCCTGCTGTCGGCGCGCCTGCACGACCCCTTCCGACTGCTCGGCTTGCATCACACGCCTGAAGGCTGGCGCCTGCGCGTGTTCCAGCCGCACGCCGATGCGGTCTGGCTGCGCTTGCCCACGGGGCTCGCGCCGCTCGAGCGCGTGCATCGGGCCGGCCTGTTCGAGTGGTGCGGCACGCAACCGCCCCCGGCGCCCCATGTACTGGGGGTTAGCGAGGGCGGCAAGGTGCGCGACATTCACGACCCTTACGCCTTTGCGCCGGTGCTGAGCGGGCACGATCTGTATCTGTTCAACGAGGGGCGGCTGCGCCAGGCCTGGCGAGCACTGGGCAGCCACGTCGAGGAGCGCAGCGGCGTTGCCGGCACCCGCTTTGCCGTGTGGGCGCCCAATGCCGAGCGGGTCAGCGTGGTCGGGGACTTCAACCGCTGGGACGGGCGTATGCATCCGATGGCGGTGCATGGCTCTAGCGGCGTCTGGGAGCTGTTCATCCCCGAGCTGCGCGGCGGCGAGCTGTACAAGTACGAGATCCGCAACCGCGCCACCGGCGAAGTGATGCTCAAGACCGACCCCTACGCGCGCGAGTTCGAGCGCAGACCCGGCACGGCGGCGCGCGTGCGGGCGGAGGGCAGATACCTGTGGGCCGACGAGGGCTGGATGGAGCGTCGCCACAGCTGGGACTGGCAGCACGCGGCCATGAGCATCTACGAAGTCCACCTGGGCTCGTGGAAGCGCCACCCGGACGGGCGCTTCTACAGCTACCGCGAGCTCGCCGAGCACCTGGTTCCCTACGTGCGCGACATGGGGTTCACGCACGTGGAGCTGCTGCCGGTCAGCGAGCACCCGCTGGACGAGTCCTGGGGATATCAGACTACCGGCTACTTCGCGGCCACCGCGCGGTTCGGTTCGCCGGACGACCTGCGGGCGCTGATCGACGCCTTTCATCAGGCCGGCATCGGCGTGATCCTGGACTGGGTCCCGGCACACTTCCCGATGGACGGTTGGGCCCTGGCGCACTTCGACGGCACCGCGCTCTACGAGCACGAGGACCCGCGCCTCGGGTTCCACCAGGACTGGGGCACGCACATCTTCAACTACGGGCGCAGCGAAGTGGTGAGCTTCTTGCTGTCGAGCGCGCACTACTGGCTGTCCGAGTTCCATGCGGACGGGTTGCGCGTGGATGCGGTCGCCTCGATGCTCTACCTCGACTACTCGCGCAAGCCCGGTGAGTGGCTGCCCAACCGCTACGGTGGGCGCGAGAACCTGGAGGCCATCGCCTTCCTGCGCGAGCTGAACGTCATGGTGCACGAGGAGTTCCCCGGAGCGCTCACGCTGGCGGAGGAGTCCACCGCCTGGCCGATGGTGTCGCGGCCCACCTATCTGGGCGGGCTGGGGTTCTCCATGAAGTGGAACATGGGCTGGATGAACGACACGCTGTCCTACATGCGGCTCGATCCCATCCACCGCCGCTACCACCACAACCAGCTTACCTTCGGTCAGCTCTACGCGTATACCGAGAACTTCCTCCTGCCGCTGTCGCACGACGAAGTGGTGCATGGCAAGGGCTCCCTGCTGGACAAGATGCCGGGCGACACCTGGCAGGAGTTCGCCAATCTGCGGTTGATGCTCGCCTATCAGTACGCCTCGCCCGGCAAGAAGCTCAACTTCATGGGCAACGAGCTAGCCCAGGGGCGCGAGTGGCGCGCGAGCTGGGAGCTCGACTGGGGGCTGCTTGCCATCGACTGGCACCTGGGCGTGCAGCGGCTGGCAGGCGACCTCAATCGCCTGCACCGCGACGTTCCGGCACTGCACGAGCTGGACTTCACACCGGAGGGCTTCAGTTGGATCGACTGTCATGACGCGGATCATTCGACCATCAGCTTCATCCGCCGCGCCCGCAACGGGTCCTATGCCGTGGTGGTGCTCAATTTCACGCCAGTAGCGCGCGACAACTACCGGATCGGTCTACCAACCGCAGGCCGACACGTGGAGGTGCTCAACAGCGACTCGGCCTATTACTGCGGCAGCAACGCGGGCAACGCCGGCGGCATCGAAGCCGAGGCGTTGCCGTGGATGGGGCTGGGGTACTCCGCGGCCATCACCCTGCCGCCCCTGGCGGCGCTGGTGCTCGTGCCGGAGCGCCGGTGATGGCGCAGAGCAAGCTCTCGGCCCTGTTCGTCACTTCCGAGGCGGCGCCCCTGGTGAAAACCGGCGGCCTGGCCGACGTGAGCGGATCGCTTCCGGTGGCGCTCATGTACCAAGGCGTGGACGTGCGCGTGCTGATGCCCGGCTACCCCGCCGTCATGGAGGGCGTGAAGTCGAAGGGGCGGCTGGCTTCCCTACCGGCGCTGGGCGAGCTGCCCGGCAGCCAGCTCCTGGCCGGCAAGCTGCCGGGCGGCGTGCCGCTGTTGATCGTGGACTGCCCGCAGCTGTATGACCGCCCCGGCGGACCGTACCAGGACACCACTGGCAAAGACTGGCCGGACAACGAGCTTCGTTTCGGCTTGCTGTCCTACCTCGCGGCCATCCTGGCGAGCGCCCATTCTCCGATCAGCTGGCGTCCGCAGGTGCTGCACTGTCACGACTGGCAGGCCGGGCTGGGGCCCGTGTATCTGCACTATATGCCGGGTGAGAAGGCCAGGAGCGTGATGACCATCCACAACCTCGCCTACCAGGGGGTCTTCCCGCCCGTGACCGTGAGCCGCCTCGGTGTGCCGCCGTCCGCGTTCAGCCCGGACGGGGTTGAGTACTACGGCAACATGTCCTTCCTGAAGGGCGGCCTGCATTACGCCGATCGCATCACGACGGTCAGCCCGAACTATGCACGAGAAATCCAGCTCGAGCCGCTGGGCATGGGCATGCAGGGACTGCTTGCGCATCGCTCGGGCGTTCTGACCGGGATCCTCAATGGGATCGACACCGATGCCTGGGATCCGGAAAGCGATCCCTACATCGCCAAGTACTACAACGCGGCGCGCCTGCCCGTGAAGCTGGAGAACAAGCGGGTCCTGCAGGACAAGCTCGGGCTCAGCGGCGATGAGGCCCTGCCCCTGGTCGGCCTGATCGGCCGGTTCACCGAGCAGAAGGGTTTCGATCTCGTGCTCCAGTGCGCAGCCGACCTCCTGCGCATGCCCGTGCAGTTGGCCGTGCTGGGCTCGGGAGATGCGGATCTGCAGGATGGCTTCCAGCAACTGGCGCGTACCTATCCTCGGCAGGTGGGCGCGCACGTGGGTTACGACGAGAGCATGGCGCACCAGATCGAGGCCGGTGCCGACATCTTCCTGATGCCCTCGCGCTTCGAGCCGTGCGGCTTGAACCAGATGTACAGCCAGCGCTACGGCACGCCAGTGGTCGCGCACGCGACCGGCGGATTGGTCGACTCGATCGTCGATTGCACGCCCGAGACCATTGCCAACAAGACAGCCACCGGGTTCCTGTTCTCACCCATGACCCGGCAGGCGCTGCTTGAGGGGGTCGCCCGCGCAGTGCGCGCCTATGGTGACAAGAAGCTCTGGCGCCAGATCCAGAAGAACGGCATGGCGAAGGATTTCAGCTGGGGAGCGAGCGCGGCGCAGTATGTGGAGCTGTACGCTTCACTGGTCTCGGACTGAAACCCTTTAAGGCTGAACCGCAGAGGCGCAGAGCACTGCCGTGCATCGCATGCGGGGCGAAAGCAGCGTCCTCGCGGGAGCGGGGACTCTCAAGACCCAGAGGGCTGTCCCATCCCCTCCTTTCAACCGGGTTTCTCTGCGCTCTCTGCACCTCTGCGGTTCCTGGGTTTAAGAGGTAAACTAATCACCTTTTCAAGCTAATCAGGCCACCGGCACGGAGGAGAGATGATCGGCGATCGCATCGAAGTGAACATCGCGGGCGGGCTGGATATCCCTCTCCCACGCATGGTCCATATCCGGCAGAAGTTCCAGACCACCCGGATCGACAATGTCGGGCAGGCCGTGGCCGAGCAGTTCAAGCGGCCCGAGGTGCGCGCGAAGGTCAAGCCGGGGATGACCATAGCTCTCGGTGTCGGCAGCCGTGGCATCGCCAACATCGCCGAAGCGGTGAAGCAGACGGTCGCCGAGTTGAAAGCCCTGGGCGCGAAGCCCTTCATCTTCCCGGCGATGGGCAGCCACGGCGGCGCGACTGCCGAAGGCCAGCGCCAGGTGCTGGAGGACTACGGCGTGACCGAGGCCGCCATGGGCTGCCCGGTCCAGGCGCAGATGGATGTGGTGGAGCTGGGCAAGCTCGACGGGATGCCGGTCTACATGGACAAGCTCGCCGCCGCGGCCGACGCGTTCGCGTTTGTCTGCCGGATCAAGCCGCACACCAACTTCCGTGCCGCCATCGAGAGCGGCATCGTGAAGATGATGACGATCGGCATGGGCAAGATCATCGGCGCCACCGAGCTGCACACCTTCGGGATGGACATGTTCGGCGAGCTTCTACCGAAGACCGCCAGGTTCATCATGGCGAAGAAGACCTTCCTGTTCGGCGTGGGCATGGTCGAGAACGCCGCCGACGAGACCGCCATCATCGAGGCGGTGCCCGCGGAGCAGCTGTGGGAGCGCGAGCCGGTCCTGCAGGCCAAGGCCAAGGAGATGATGGCGCGCATCCGCTTCGATGAGGTGGACGTGCTGATCGTCGAGAAAATCGGCAAGAACATCAGCGGCTCCGGCATGGATCCCAACATCACCGGCCGCAACTGCCGCTTCGTCGAGTGGGACATGAAGCCCCTGGTCAAGAAGATCGTCGTGCTGGGGCTCACCCCCGAGACGCATGGCAATGCCACCGGTCTCGGCGCGGCGGACGTGATCACCATGCGCCTGTACAAGGACATGGACATTCCCAAGACCTACGCCAATATCATCGCCTCGACGTATCTGGATGGCGCCGTGATTCCGATGATCATGAACACCGACCAGGAGGCGATCCAGCTCGCGGTAAAGACGGTGGTGCGTGTGAAGCCGCAGGACTGCAAGATCGTGCGCATTCGCACTACCCTGGATCTCGTAGACATCCACGTGTCCGAGCCGCTGATGGCGCAGGTGCGCGCGAACCCCGACATGTTCGAGGTCGTGGGCGAGCCCGAGGCCCTGAAGTTCGACGCCAAAGGCACGCTGTACCCGATGCTTGCCAGACACCACGAGGCCGCGCACGTTTGATCCTCGTTCCCTCTCCCCGGGCGGGAGGGGGTTGCGGTGGAGGGGCCGGCGCCGGCACACAGGCTCAGCCACCCTCACCCCAGCCCTCTGGCGTCGAGGGAGAGGGGGCTCTTATCCAGCGTCACTCCATGCACCTCCACCTCGATGCCGTCGGCGGCGTGGCGGGCGATATGTTTATCGCCGCCGTGCTGGATGCATTTCCGGACTTGCGCGAGCCCATGCTCGAAGCGATCCGAGCCGCAGGGCTTCCTGCGGAGGTGACCTGCGAGATCGCAGAGCATCGAGATCATGCGCTAGCGGGGCTGCGCTTCGTGGTGGACGATCCGCACGCCCCTCCCCTCCTGCCTGAGGAGGGGTGGCGCGAAGCGACGGGGAGGAGGGAGCAGCCGCACCACCAGGCGCACAGGCAAGGCCTGGCTCACCAGCACGACGAGACCCCTTTCGCGCAGATCCGCGACAAGCTGCTCGCAAGCGGGCTTGCTCCCGAGGTGAAGCAGCGCGCCATCGCCATCTTCACGCTGCTGGCGCAGGTCGAAGGCGAGATCCACGGCCACGCCACCGAGGCGGTCAGCTTCCACGAGCTGGGCGGCTGGGATTCGATCGCGGATATCGTCGGCGCCGCGGCGCTCATCGCGGCATTCCCCGGCGCGAGCTGGTCGGTCTCGACGCTTCCGCTCGGGCGCGGCAGGACCAGGACGGCGCACGGCCTGCTTCCCGTGCCTTCCCCGGCGGCTTCGCGCCTGCTCGAGGGTTACGAGTTCGTCGACGACGGGCTCGCGGGCGAGCGCGTGACGCCGACCGGTGCGGCCATCCTCAATCACCTGGGCGCGACACAGAACACCGATCGCACGCCGCGCCGCCTGTTGCGCAGCGGCTACGGCTTCGGCACTAGGGTGTTTCGCGGCATCAGCAACGTGCTGCGCGTGCTTGCATTCGAGGACGCCGAGGCCGAGGGGCGCAGCGACCGCGTTGCCGTGATCGCCTTCGAGGTGGACGATCAGACGCCCGAAGACCTCGCGATTGCGCTGGACCATCTACGTACCTACCCTTCGGTTCTGGATGTGATGCAGATACCCGCCTTCGGTAAGAAGGGGCGCATGACCGCTCACATCCAGGTACTGGCCGAGCCGGATGGTGCGCAGCAGGTGATCGAGGCCTGCTTCAACGAAACCTCCACGCTCGGGCTGCGGTCTCAGATCATCGAGCGCCATGTGCTGCCGCGTCGGCAGGAGACTATCGAAGTCGGCGGGCGCCGGGTGCGGGTGAAGCTGGCGCAGCGGCCGGGGAGCCACACGGCGAAAGCGGAGAGCGACGATCTGCTCGCGGTGGGCGGCGGGCGGGCCGCGCGCGAGGAGACCCGGCGCGAGGCGGAAAGCGAAGGACTGAAGAAGAATGGGTGAGCAGCTCGCGCAGCTGGCGGCGTTGGAAACCGTGCTGTCCGGCATGGGCGAAGTGGCTGTCGCGGTCAGCGGCGGTGTCGACAGCCTGACGCTCGCTGCGTTCGCGCATCGCTTGCTCGACGAGCGCTGCGTGATGTATCACGCGGTGTCTGCAGCTGTGCCGCGCGAGGCGACGCAGCGCACTCGTGCACTGGCCGACCGCAACGGGTGGGCCCTGCACGTGATCGACGCCGGCGAGTTCGACAACGCGGATTACCTGCGCAACCCGGTCAACCGCTGCTTCTACTGCAAGACCAGCCTGTACGGCGCGATCAAGCCGCACACCGGCGCGCAGATCGTATCCGGCACCAATCTCGACGATCTCGGCGAGTACCGGCCCGGCCTGATCGCTGCGCAGGAGCATGGTGTGCGGCATCCATTCGTGGAAGCGGGGTTGCGCAAGAGCGACGTCCGCCAGCTCGCGCGGCACCTGGGCCTGGGCGACATCGCCGAGCTGCCCGCTTCGCCGTGTCTGTCCAGCCGCGTCGAGACCGGCATCGCCATCGACCCGGCTGTGTTGGCGCTGATTCACAGCACCGAACGTCTGGTGAGCGAGGTGCTCTCTCCGAAGACGGTGCGCTGCCGTGTGCGGGCGGGTGGCGTGGTCATCGAGCTCGATGCGGCCACCCTCGAGCACATGGGAGAGGCTGCGCAGCGTGCCCTGCGTGCTCGGATCCGCGATCTGTTTGCGGCCAATGGCCGGGACCGGCCGGTGGCCTTTGAGCCGTATCGGGTCGGTAGTGCGTTCCTGCATTTCAAGGCGAAGAGCGAATAGACCGGATTAGAAGCGGAATCGGGAGTGCCTTCCAGGTTGCTGCCCCACCTCCATCGTTCCGAGGAGGTCCGGTCCAATCTCGTTCTTCATCCTGTCGATCCTGAGAAATCTGTTAATCCTGTCGATTTGCAGTAGTCCCCGTGGACCACGACATCAAGCTCGACCTGCAGCGCGCCGCTCGCATCGGCTTCGACGAAGCGATCTTCTGCGCGGGCAAGACGGCCGGTCACGTCTCGCGCATTCTCGACCAAGCGCAGGAGAAGGGGCTGCGGCTCCTGCTAACGCGCCTGCACGAGACGCAGTTCATTGAGCTTCCCGAGCATCATCGCGCGCGCATCGACTACGAACCGGTCTCGCGCACCGGCTTCTTCGCCTCGCCGCATGCACCGGTTCGCGATGCGGCACGGGTCACCGTGGTGGCGGCCGGTACTTCGGACGTGGCGGTGAGCCGCGAGGCTGCGCGCACGCTGCGCTACTACGGGGAGCCGGTGGTGGAGATCACGGACGTCGGCGTGGCGGGGCTTTGGCGCCTGCTGGAGCGCATCGACGAGATACGCCGCACACCGATCGTCATCGCGGTTGCCGGGATGGACGCGGCTCTGCCGACGGTCCTCGCAGGCCTCGTACCGGGACTGGTCATTGGTGTACCGACCTCGGTCGGTTACGGGGTGGCACAGGGTGGGAACTCGGCGCTGCACTCGATCCTGTCGAGCTGCGCCCCCGGCTTGCCCGTGATGAACATCGACAACGGCTACGGCGCCGCTTGCGCCGCCCTCCGGGTGCTGCGCGCCGCGAGCGAGCTCTGATTCCCGGAGTCATCAGATCGGACTTGGCGTTGTGCGATCATAACGGCCCTTTTCTCAGCAGGCGTGAGCCTGTTGCGCGGGAAGCTCCGCCGCCGCTGTCCGCTTCGCAGTCGTTGCCACACGAGCTGCAGCCGATGTCTGACGCGCAGTAACCGCTCGCTCCGGTACGCGGATTACAGCGGAGCTCGTAGCAGAGACCGTCGAGGATGCCGAGCATCCATCGATGGCGAACAGCAGGGGAAGGCGCTGCGTGGCTTTTGGGTCGAGCCCTCCGCCGACAAGCGAGCTTCCGCGCCGAATTGCGTGCCGGAGCGAGCGAGACACGTTCCCAATCTACACAGGGGAAGCCATTGAAGCACATCACTGCGACGTTCCTGCGGGGGCTGGTCACGATCCTGCCCATTGCCCTGACGGTCTACATCCTCTGGTGGCTCGGCTCACTTGCAGAGTCGGTGCTGGGTCGCCCGCTGAGGGCGTTCCTGCCGGACTGGCTGTATGTTCCGGGCCTGGGCATCGCTGCAGGCGCGGTGCTGGTGTTTGGCGTCGGTTTAGTGATGGAGCTGTACGTCGCGCGCAAGCTCCTGGGCTATGGCGAGCGCCTGGTGCTGCGGATTCCGTTGGTGAAGACCGTTTACGGCGCCATCAAGGACTTCGCCGGCTTCATCTCCAGCACGTCGAAGGAGCAGGCCGCGGGCCAGCAGGTGGTTCGCGTACAAGTCGCGCCTGATATGTACCTGCTCGGGTTCGTCACACGACAGGATCTGTCCGGGCTGCCGCTGGGTGTAGAGGGGAAGGACACCATCGCAGTTTATCTGCCCATGAGCTATCAGATCGGTGGCTACACGCTGCTGCTGCCGCGCACGATGGTGGCGCCGGTTCAGATGTCCATGGAAGATGCGCTGCGCTTCACCATAACGGCGGGGATGTCGCAGCAGGGTGGCTCGGCCGAGGGCTGAGCCGAAATCCTAGATCTCGGCCAGGCGCTCCCCGCGCGACCGGATGCGGCCGGCAGCGTAGGCTACGGCCGCCGCAGTCATCAGCGGCACGAGTACCAGCCCGTCCACCGCGCCCGCGCCGCCGACGCCGCGGTAGAACTGGTCCAGGTCAGCTCCGCATTCCAGTGCGCGGCACAAGGCGTGCACGACGTCCACCCACCACAGCGCCAGGAAAGTCAGAGCGTAGGCCAATGCAGGGGCCACGTAGATGCGTTTGAACAGCAGCAAGACGCAAGCGACCGAGAAGGCGCTGTAGATATACAGCCGCTGGGCTTCATCGGTGATCTCCCAGCGCGCAAAGTAGAAGCTCATGCCCAGGGTGAGGACCCAGACCAGCTGCAGGCGGCGGGAAAGCTTGCCCTTGCGCGCATAGAAGGCGAGGATTGCGAGCGAGATGACGCCCGGGACCAGCACCGCGAGGCGGGTCTCCGGGGCGATGAGGTATTGGACCAGAGCCCGGGTGCCCGGGCTGGCCAGCAGCTCTTCCAGCATAGGAGGTGGTCCTCCCTAGTTCGTATGCGCCGTGCGCGCGTACTACAGGTCTCCGGGAAAGATATTAACGCGGAGTGGGGCGGCAGGCTAGCTGGTTTTGTCGAGATTGCGCTGGCCCGGCACCCTCCTTGTCGGTCCTGGTCAGCGTAGCGGGCTGTGCCCGGGCAGCGGGTTGCCCGGGCTAGATCTGGCCGGATCGGCCGGCGGTGCGGTGCCCGTTGGGTTTGCGTGCATCGCGCAGGGCGGCGTCCACCAACGCGTTGGCCATCCAGCGGGCCAGGCCTTCGACCTCGCGGTCGTTGGCGCCGAAGATGTCCTTCCAGATCACGTAAGGCTCGATGCCGTAGACCAGCGCCAGGGCCATTACCAGGCGATGGGTGGCTTTCGGTCCGAGGGCCGGCTTGAGCGGCGCGACCGCATGCTCCAGGATGCCGATGCGGAAACCACGGCGGTACGGCTCCTCCTCCAGCAGACCGGCGCGCTCCTGGAGCTGGTGCTCGACCGCCACCATCAGGGCAGCGCGCAGCTGCGGCTCGTATTCCTTGAAGCGGGGGAAGGTCTGCTCGAACAGATCAGCCACGCGGGCGCGCCCGTCCTTCGAGATGGAGCGCCAGCCTCGTACCGGGCCCAGGCTGCGATGCACCATCGCAGCGACCAGCTTGCTGCGGCTCGGAAAGTAGCGGTAGGCGGTCGCGCGCGAGACGTTCGCGCGCATCGCGACCTCGGCCACAGTAGGTACGTGCCCGGAGCGCGCTATGTCCATCGCCTGTTCGATGAGCAGGCGGTAGGTCCTGGCCCGGGGGCCGGCCTGGGGAGGCGGCAGAGAATGGGTGGTGGGCTGGGGTCGAGCTGACATTCCCGCTGGTATTCTGCTTGACACTCGTCTGGCGGCATCCATAGGATACCCGCGTATCGCTGTAAGACAAGCGTCTCATTTCGAGCCCCTTGTCTTGAGTTGCGACGCAGCATCACCGGATAGTTCCGGCAACAAAGCACGTCATCGCAGCGTGCGCGCGGAGGAGAGCTTGAAGCTTGCCACGTACTGGTGGGGTGGGAAGCGCCACGTCGGCCGCCTTTCGGTGGACGGCAGCGAGCTCACGCCTCTTGCCCTTGGCGAGCGGGCCCAGGAAACCGGTGCGCTGGCGCTGATCGAGCATCTCGCAGAGGACCGGCCCTTTCCGTCGCCCGCAGGTCCGCGTCTGCCGCTATCGGCAGTCAGGCTCGATGCACCGCTCCCGCGTCCGCGCCGGAATCTCTTCTGCGACGGCATCGGCGTCCTCGACAACCCGGTCGAATAGCAGGAGAGGCAACCATGGCCAACGTAGTCTTCACCAACGTCCGCATCTTCGACGGCAGCGGCGCGCAACCGTATACCGGCGAAGTGTTCATCCAGGGCAACCGCATTGCCCGCATCGCCCGCGGCGGGCGCGCTACCCCGGCTTCCGGTGTGCAGACGATCGACGCAGCCGGCGCCACTCTGATGCCGGGAATGGTCGAGGCGCACACGCACTTCTCCTGGAACGACCAGCCGAGCCTGAACGCGATCCAGCGCATGCCGCCCGAGGAGCACATCCTGTGGTGCGCGCACGTTGCCAAGCGTTATCTCGACATGGGGTGGACGTCCTGCGTCGGTGCAGCGACGGCCAAGCCTCGGCTCGACGTGGTGATTCGCAACGCGATCGAGGCAGGACGCATTCCCGGACCACGCTATCTCGCCGCCAGCCAGGAAATCACTGTCCCGGGCGGGCTGGCCGACGAGACGCTCCCACATCTGCCGTATCCGGAGTTCAGCTTCGGCGCGGTGGTCAACGGTCCGGAGGAGATGCGCAAGTGCGTGCGCATGTTCCTCAAGTACGGCGTCGACACGGTGAAGCTCAACCTGTCGGGCGAGTACATCGCCGGGCTTCCCGCAGAGTTCACGCCGATGACCGACGAGGAGGTGGCGATGGCGGTACGCGAGGCGAAGCTGCGCGGCAAGCGCGTCTCCGCCCATGCCCGCTCCTGCGAGTCGGTCAAACAGTGCATCCGCCACGGCATCGAGATCATCTACCACGCCAGCTTCACCGACGAGGAGGCGCTGGACCTGCTGGAGGCGAACAAGGACAACCACTTCGTTGCGCCCGGCATCGCCTGGCTGATCAACACCTCCTATCACGCCGGCGAGTTCGGCATTACGCCCGACATCGCCAAGCAGATGGGCTATCACCGCGAGCTCGAGATCGCGATCGAGTCGCTGAAGAAGATGCACAGGCGCGGCATCCGCATCCTGCCCGGCGGAGACTACGGCTTTGCGTGGATCAAGCATGGCACCAATGCGAAGGACCTCGAGTACTTCGTCAAGCATCTGGGCTTCACTCCGATGGAGGCGTTGCTGTCGGCCACCCGGCTGGGTGGCCAGATGATGATGCGGGGGAACGAGCTAGGCCAGGTCAAGGAAGGCTTCCTCGCCGATCTGCTGCTGGTGGACGGCGATCCGCTCGCCGACATCACCGTGCTGCAGGACCGCAAGCGGCTGCTGGCCGTGATGAAGGACGGGCAGTTCGTGCGCGAGCCCGAGCTGAAGAGTGCCCACAGCCGCTGGACCCTCAGCGCGGCATGACTACGCAGTTCATCGAGCGTGTGGCTGTCGAGGTGGATGGTGAGGGTGATGCGGTGCTGATGATCCACGGACTGGGGGGATCGTCCAACACCTGGACGCCCGTCATGGGCGCGTTCCTGCGCATGAAGGCCGTGCGCATGGATCTGCCGGGCTCCGCCCGGTCGCATCGCGTGGAAGGGATGCTGTCGATCGAGCGCTTCGTGCAGGCGGCGCTGCGCGTGCTGGGCGCGCTCGGTGCAAAGCGTGCCCACGTGGTGGGTCACTCGCTCGGCACCATCGTCGCGCAGCACCTGGCGGCCGCCGAGCCGGCGCTGGTCCGCAGCCTTGCGCTGTTCGGCCCGTTGCCCGCACCGCCCGACGCAGCGCGCGGCAACATCCGGGCGCGCGGGCAGAAGGCGCGCGCCGAGGGCATCGTGGGCATGCAGGCGATTGCCGACGCGCTGCTGCAGGGCTCCAGCTCGGCGCAGACCAGGGCGAAGCGGCCGGCGGCGCTCGCCTTGGTCAGGGAATCGCTCATGCGCCAGGACCCCGACGGTTACGCTCGCACCTGCGACGCGCTCGCCGATGCGCAGGCCGCCGACTTGACGAAGATCGCGTGTCCCGCGCTGCTCGTCACCGGCGACGAGGATGTCGTGGCGCCGCCCCAGGCGGTGCGGCTGATGGGTGAGAAGATCGCCCGCAGCCGGGTGGAAGTCCTGCGCGGCTGCGGGCACTGGACGCCGGTCGAGATGCCCGAAGAGTGCGCCGCGTTGCTGGCGCAGTTCTACGCGCAGCGCATGTAGTGCACGGTCTGACAGCCGCGCGTTGAAACGCGCAAAGGAGGCGATATGGGCAGCGTACTGTTCACCAACGTCCGCATCATCGACGGCAGCGGCGCCGAGCCGTACACCGGCGAGGTGCTGATCCAGGGCAACCGCATCCAGCGCCTCACGCGCGGTGGTCGCTCGCAACCTGCAACTGGCGCGACCGTGATCGATGCCGCCGGGGCGACGCTGATGCCGGGCATGGTCGAAGCGCACACGCACTTCTCCTGGAACGATGCGGCCACGCTGATGGAGATCCAGCTGATGCCGCTCGAGGAGCACGTGCTGTGGGCGGCGAGCGTCGCCGAGCGCTACCTGAAGGCCGGCTGGACCTCCTGCGTGGGTGCCGCGTGCGCCAAGCCACGGCTCGATGTGGTGATCCGCAACGCCATCAACGAGGGCCTGATTCCGGGCCCCCGGTATCTCGCTGCCAGCCAGGAGATCACCGTGGCCGGCGCGCTGGGCGACGAGACCCTGCCCCACATTCCCTGGCCGGAGTTCAGCTTCGGTGTGGTGGTGAGCGGCCCCGAGGAGATGCGCAAGGCCGTGCGCATGTTCCTGAAGTACGGTGTCGACCAGATCAAGCTCAATCTTTCGGGCGACAACTTCGTGCCTGGCGCGCGGGCCGATACCACCTGGATGACCGACGAGGAAGTGGCCATCGCCGTGAAGGAGACCCACATGCGCGGCAAGCGCTTGTCTGCGCATGCACGTTCCTGCGCATCGATCAAGCAGGCGGTGCGCCACGGCATCGAGGTGATCTACCACGCCAGCTTCACCGACGAGGAAGCGCTGGACATGCTGGAGGCGAACAAGGACAAACACTTCGTCGCGCCCGGCATCGCCATCCTCTATGCCATGCTGAACGAGGCCGAGGCCTGGGGCATCACGCGCAAGAAGGCAACCGAGATGGGCTACGAGATCGAGTGGGCGGCGGCCTGCGAGTCGCTGCGCAAGATGCACAAGCGCGGCATCCGCGTGCTGCCCGGCGGTGACTACGGCTTTGCCTTCACGCCGCACTGCCAGAACGCGCGCGACCTGGAGTTCTTCGTGAAGTATCTGGGCTTCACGCCCATGGAGGCGCTGCTGTCGGCCACCAAATACGGCGCGCAGGTCATGATGAAGGGAGATGAGCTGGGACAGATCAAGGAGGGCTACCTCGCCGACCTGTTGCTGGTGGACGGCGATCCGCTCACCAATCTCGCCATCCTGCGCGAGCCAACCCGCATGCTGGCGGTGATGAAGGACGGCGTGTTCCACAAGCAGCCCGAGATCCGCGCTGCGCGCAGCCGCTTCGGGCTTTCCGCGGCTTGAGGCTCGCGCAGGCGCCGATGAGAGTGGGGCTCTAGCGTGCCGAACACTGCGAGGTGGACGTGGACGCTCGTGATCGGCGTACCGCTGCTGGCGCTCGCCGTCTGGGGCCTCACCGACAACGCCAAGCTGTTCCTGGCCACGTTCCTGAACGGGCTCACGCTCGCGGCGTTGTACTTCCTGGTGGCCAGCGGCTTCACGCTGGTGTTCGGCCTGATGCGCAACGTCAACCTCGCCCACGGCTCGCTCTATCTGCTCGGCGCGTACATCGGCTTCGTGGTGGGGGACTGGTCCGGCTCGTGGCTGCTCGCGGTCGCGGCCGGGTTTCTCAGCGCGGCCCTGGTCGGGCTACTCATGCAGGTGGCGGTGTTCCGCTTCATGCAGGGTGAGGACCTGCGCCAGACCCTGGTCACGATCGGCCTGGCCATCGTGCTGGCCGACATCATGCTGTGGATCTGGGGCGCACAAATCTACACCTTCGATCCGCCCGAGGCGCTGTACGGCTCCACCCGTCTGCCGGTGGTGAAGGGCTATCCCACCTACCGCCTGCTCCTGCTCGGCACCTCCATCGTGATAGGCATGCTCCTGTGGTGGTTTCTCAACCGCACGCGAGTCGGGATGATGATCCGCGCCGGTGTGGATGACCGCGCGATGCTCGCGGCGTCGGGTGTCAACGTCCAGCTCGTGTTCGCGGTTACCTTCGCCATCGGCGCCGGCATGGCCGGCTTTGCCGGCGTGGTGGGCGGCACCGCGCTGTCCATTTCACCAGGCGAGGACACGCGCTATCTGCTTGCGTCGCTGGTGGTGGTGATCGTCGGCGGCATGGGCAGCATTGTCGGCGCCGCAATCGGCGCACTGCTGATCGGCCTGGCCGAGCAATTCGGCCTCGCGTACGCTCCGACCTACGGGGTGGTATTCACCTTCGTCGTCATGGTGCTCGTGCTCGCCTTCCGCCCCCAAGGGATCATGGGGAGGAGCGCGTGAGCCACCTGGCGAGGGGCCCCCATAGGGGATCGCCAGCCAGGCGAGCGCGCTCGGCCGGCGACGCGATGAAGGTAGCAGGCTGGCCGGTTTCGGAGGCGGCAGCGTGAGCCACGCTCCCACCACCCCGCCCGCT
>DAIQQA010000009.1:26468-69162 GCA_036787045.1 Burkholderiales bacterium
GCTGGCCGGTTTCGGAGGCGGCAGCGTGAGCCACGCTCCCACCACCCCGCCCGCTGCGCGGGCACCCCTCCTCGGGCAGGAGGGGAAATACTCCGCCCCGCCTCTCACGAGGCGGGGTGGCGCTGGTAGCGCCGGGGCGGTGTGGAGTTCGAATCATGCCAGCGGAGCAACGGCATGAGCGCCGCGCAGTGGCGTCGAGCGATGAACTCGGCGGTGGCGGCCAACGCTCCGAGGTTGCCCGCCGGTGCACCCGCCGGGGCGGCGGCAGTGGCGCCCGGCACGACGCGCCCGGCGGCGCGGCCCCGTCGTGAGCCGCTGCGGCTGCCGATTCGCGCCCGGCATGTGGTCGTGCTCGCCGCGCTGCTGGTCTACCCCGCCGTGGCGAGCCCCTTCTTCACCTTCCAGATCGGCGGACAGGCGCTCACGCTTGGATTGATCGCGCTGTCGCTCACCTTCCTGGCCGGCTACGGCGGCATGGTTTCTCTCGCGCAGATGACGGTCGCGGGCGTGGCCGGATACACGGTCGCAATCCTCGGCACCAGCGCGACGCCGGTCAGCCTGCACTGGCCCTGGTGGGTTGCGGTTCTGGTCGCGCTTCCCCTTGCCACGCTGTTCGGCACCATCGTAGGCTGGCTGTCGGTGCGCACGGCGGGCATCTACACCATCATGATCACGCTCGCCATCGGCGTTGCGTTCTACTACCTGTGCCTGCAGAACTACAGCGTGTTCAACGGCTTCCAGGGTTTCCACGAGGTGGTGCCGCCGGTCGTGCTGGGCATCGACTGGCACGACCCCGTCCCCTACTACTACCTCGCGCTGTTCTGGGCACTCGTGGGTTACTTCTTCGTGAAGTATCTGGTGCGCGCACCGTTCGGCATCGCGCTGCAGGGCATCCGCGACAACCCGCGGCGCATGAGCGCGCTCGGCTTTCACGTCAACGCGCACCGCGTGGCGGCCTATGCGGCGGCCGGCCTCATCGCAGCCATCGGCGGAGTGCTGCTGCTCTGGTATAACACGCTGATCACCCCGGGCGCGATCGGAACCGGCGCACTGATCAACATCCTGATCATCGCCGTGCTCGGCGGCATGCGTCATCCGATCGGACCGTTCATCGGTGCGATCGTCTTCGTGCTGCTGCAGAACTTCGCCATCGACCTGGTGGACCGCGAGCGTTTCAACCTGGTCATCGGCGGTGTGTTTCTGTTGATCGTGCTGTTCTCGCCCGACGGCCTGCTTGGCCTGTGGGCGAAGCTGCGCGCGCGCCTCGGGCCCGGGGCGGGCAGCCAGCTCGGCAAAGGTGTGTCGTAGACCGCGGCGGTCGAGCCGCACTCATCGCAGGAGGAGAGGATCGTGAAACAACCAAGAAGGCAGTTCATCTGCACCCTGGCGGGTGCCGCAGTGCTGGCAGCCTTTACCGGCACCGCGAGCGCGCAGGACACCATCAAGATCGGCGTGCTCGCCACGCTCGAAGGGCCGTTCGCCGCAGGCGGGCAGGACGGCATCCGTGGGGCGGAGCTCGCGCTGAAAGAGAAAGGCGGAATGGCCGGCGGCAAGAAGATCATGCTGCTCAAGGGCTCGTCGGACGCCACGCCCGACAAGGCGGTCAACGCCACGCGTAAGCTGGTCGAGCAGGACAAAGTCAACATCATGGTCGGGCCCCTGTCTGGCGACGAGGGCGTGGCGGTGAAGAACTACTCGAAGAGCCAGCCTGCCATCACCTTCATCAACGGGTCGTCCGGTGCGCAGGCCACTACTCTGGTCGACCCTTCGCCCAACTTCTTCCGCTTCAACACCGAAGGCGCGCAGTGGATGGTGGGCCTGGGCGAGCATGCGCTGGCCAAGGGGTACAAGAAGATGTACCTGATCGCGGAGGACTACGGCTTCCCCTACTCGCAGGTGCAGGGCTTCATGGCGAGTTACTGCGCGAAGGGCGGGCGCGTCGTGGGCAAGTCCTGGGTGCCGCTCGGGACGAAGGACTACTCCTCCATCGTCGCGAGAATCCCAGGGGACATCGACGCGGTGCTGGTCGTGCTGGGCGGTGCGGACGCGGTGAACTTCCTCACGCAGTACGAGCAGGCTGGCGGTGACAAGCCGATGGTGGGCGGCACCATCACGGTGGACCAGACGGTGCTGAACTACAAGGGCAAGCGCCGCGAGTCTCTGGTGGGCACGCCCTCGGCCGGCCCCATGGCCGATTCGCTGGATACGCCCGAGTGGAAGAAGTTCGTCGCCGACTACAAGGCCAACTTCAAGGACGGCTTCCCGTCCCCGTCGCTGTTTGCGTACCTGTACTACATCAACATGCACGCGGCGCTCGAGGGGTTGGACGCCGTCAAGGGTGACCTCTCCGGCAACCAGGCGAAGTATCGCGCCGCCCTGCAGAAGCTGGCATTCAAGGGCCCGGCCGGCGAGGTGAAGATCGACGAGAACCGCAACGGCATCGGCACCACCTACATCACCGAAGTGGTGAAGAACGCCGACGGCAGCTTGCAGAACAAGGTGATCAAGGCCGTGCCGAACATCACCCAGACGCTGGGCCTGTCCAAGGCCGAGTTCCAGAAGATGGGCCTTGGCTCCCGCGACGTGCCGAACTGCCCGTAAGCCCAATACTCCCTCCCCCGGTGAGGGGGAGGGTCGGGGAGGGGGTCGAGTCTCGCTGTTCGCCCCCCTCACCCCCGCCCCTCTCCCACATGCCGTGAGAGCATGGCATGAGACCCTCTCCCCTCGCGGGAGAGGGCGGGGGTGAGGGGGACCAGAACCGAACATGGCGACCGTCACCGCTCTTCGTCAGACCGCCGAAACGCCGATTGCTTCCAGCGATGCCCTTACGCTGGAGGGGGTGACGCGCACCTTTGGCGCGCTGCGCGCGATCGAGGACGTCACCTTCTCGGTGCGCGCGGGCGAACGGCGAGCGGTGCTGGGGGCCAACGGCGCCGGCAAGACCACGCTGTTCAACGCGATCACAGGAGACTTCCCGCCCACCGCCGGGCGGGTCCTGTTCTTCGGTGAGGACGTGACGCAGCTCCCGCCGTACGAGCGCATCCGCCGGGGTTTGCGGCGCACCTATCAGTCCTCGCTCCTGTTCCGCGAACTGAGCGTGCGCGACAACCTGTTTCTGGCCTCGCGCGGCATTACGCGTGGGCGCTTCAGCTTCTGGCGGCCGGGGCCGGCGCACCCCACCCGGGCGGCCACCGACGACCTGCTCGAGCGCGTGCGACTTTCGCATATCGCCGAGCAGACGGTGTCTTCGCTCTCGCATGGCCAGCAGCGCCAGCTCGAGGTGGGCATGGCACTGGCAGGCGCGCCGCGGCTGATCCTGTTCGACGAGCCAGCGGCGGGATTGTCGCCGGCCGAGCGGCGTGAGCTGGTCGCGCTGCTGAATGCTTTCCCCCCGCATATGGGCTTCGTGCTGATCGAGCACGATCTCGACATCGCACTGGCCGTGGTCGAGCGCGTAACCGTGATGCACAACGGACGCGTGCTCAAGCACGGCACGCCGTCCGAGATCGAGAACGACGCCGACGTGCAGGCCATCTACCTGGGCCATGGACATGCCTGAGGCCAGCGCATCCGGCGCGCCGCTGCTCGAGGTGCGCAGCCTCGACGTCTACTATGGGCGCGCGCATGCGCTGCAGGGGGTGTCCTTGCAGCTCGCCAGCGGAGTGCTCGCGGTGGTTGGGCGCAACGGCATGGGCAAGACTACGCTATGCAACGCGATCACCGGCCTGGTGCCTGCCACCGGCAGCGTGAAGCTTGCCGGCGAGGAGATCCTGGGTCGCTCGCCCAATCGCATCGCCGACGCCGGCGTCGGCTACGTGCCGCAGGGCCGCCGCCTGTGGCCGTCGCTGACCGTGGACGAGCACTTGCGCCTGGCCAGCCGCAGCGCCCGGCGCGGCGCGTGGACCGTGGCCCGTGTGTACGAGACTTTCCCGAGGCTGGCCGAGCGCAAACGCAACGGCGGCGCACAGCTCTCCGGGGGCGAGCAGCAGATGCTCGCGATCGGACGCGCGCTGCTGCTCAATCCGCGCGTGCTGGTGATGGACGAGCCCACCGAGGGGCTCGCGCCGGTGATCGTCCAGCAGGTCGAGCAGATGCTGGGTACGCTCGCCCACGAGGGCGAGGTGGCGGTGCTGCTGATCGAGCAGAACCTGGGAGTTGCGCTGAGCGTGGCCGACACCGTCGCCGTCATGATGAACGGCCGCATCGCGCGCGCCATGCCGGCTCGGGAGCTGGCCGCGGACAGCGAGCTGCAGCAGCGCCTGCTGGGCGTGCGTTCAGGCGGCGAGGAAGAGCTCGAAGAGGCGGTGCCAGTCTCGACTCTCGGCGAGTCGGTCGTCGTCTATACGATCCGGCGCGCGGGAGACGCGGATCTGCCACCGCTCGAAGCGCCACCTGCACCTGCCCCGCGCACGGTGCGCGCGGTTACGCAATGGAACGCGGGCGACCCGCGCGCCGACTCACGCGATGCCATGGTGCGGCCCGAACCGCAGGCGCAGCCACAGCAGGTCGAGGAGCCCGCCGAGGAAGCGGTGCGGGCTGCGCCTGCGCTGGTGCCAGTGGCAACGACTGCCGCGCGCGCCGCTTACGTCGTCGGCACCTTCGACACCAAGGGCCGCGAGCTGACCTTCATCCGCAACTGCCTGGAGCGGCTCGGCGTGCGCACCCTGACCGTCGACCTGTCCACGTCGGGGCGGCCCTCGTCGGCCAATGTGAGCCCGGCCGAGGTGGCGCGTTGTCACCCGAAAGGGGCCCGAGCCGTGTTCACCGACGACCGCGGCTCGGCGGTGGTGGAGATGGCCAACGCCTTCGAACGCTTTATCGCGACGCGGCGCGATCTCGGCGGCATCATCTCGGCTGGCGGCTCGGGCGGCACCGCGCTCGCCACCCAGGCCATGCGCCGGTTGCCGATCGGCGTGCCCAAGGTGATGGTATCGACCGTCGCTTCCGGCGACGTCAAACCCTACGTCGGGCCGGCGGACATCTGCATGATGTATGCGGTGACCGACGTCTCCGGCATCAACCGCATTTCCGAGCGCGTGCTGTCGAACGCGGCGCACGCGCTGGCCGGCATGATCCTGAACGCCCGGCGCGATAGCGGTGCGGGGGCCAGCAAACCGGCCATCGGCCTCACCATGTTCGGTGTCACCACGCCCTGCGTGCAGGCGGTGGCGAAGGCGCTGGAGGAGGGCTACGACTGCCTCACGTTCCACGCCACCGGCACTGGCGGCCAGTCGATGGAGAAGCTGGTGGACTCCGGGCTGCTCGCCGGCGTGATAGACGTGACCACCACCGAGATCGCCGACGAGCTGGTGGGCGGGGTGTTCTCGGCCGGCCCCGAGCGGATGGACGCGATCGTGCGGGCGAAGATCCCCTACGTTGGCTCGTGCGGCGCGCTGGACATGGTGAACTTCCATGCCTGGGACACAGTGCCGGCACAGTTCCGCGGCCGCAACCTGTACAGGCACAACCAGAACGTGACGCTGATGCGCACGACTGCCGAGGAGAATGCCGCCATCGGCGAGTTCATCGCAGGCAAGCTCAACCGCATGGAAGGGCCGGTCCGATTCCTGATCCCGGAGGGGGGCGTATCCCTCATCGACGCGCCCGGCAAACCGTTCTGGGACCCCGCCGCGGACAAGGCACTGTTCGCCGCCATCGAGTCGAAGTTCCGGCCGACCACCAGCCGCCGCCTGATCAAGCTGCCGTACAACATCAACGACCCCGAGTTTGCGCAGGCACTCGTGCATGCGTTCCGGGAGATCACCGTACAACCGGCCGCCTCCTTCGCATCGAGATAGACACCCATGGCACGCATCGCACGTCAAGCCATCCTGGAGAAGTTCCGCGGCATGATCGCCCGCGGCGAGCCCATCATCGGCGGGGGCGCCGGAACCGGGCTGTCCGCCAAATGCGAGGAAGCCGGCGGCATCGACCTGATCGTCATCTACAACTCGGGGCGCTACCGCATGGCCGGCCGCGGTTCGCTCGCGGGCCTGATGGCCTACGGCAACGCCAACCAGATCGTCATGGAGATGGCCGCAGAAGTGCTGCCGGTGGTGAAGAGCACGCCGGTGCTGGCCGGCGTGAACGGCACCGATCCGTTCATGATCACCGATCATTTCCTGCGCCAGGTCACCGAGATCGGCTTCTCCGGGGTGCAGAACTTTCCGACCGTCGGACTGATCGACGGGGTGTTCCGCCAGAACCTCGAGGAGACGGGGATGGGCTACGCGCTGGAGGTGGAGATGATCCGCGCGGCCCGCGAGCTGGACCTGCTCACCACACCCTACGTCTTCTCCGAGGACGACGCGCGCGCCATGGCCAGGGCCGGTGCCGACATCATCGTGTGCCACCTCGGCTTGACCACCGGAGGCGCGATCGGCGCCGAGACTGCGCTCACCCTGGAAGCGTGCGTCCCCAGGATCAATGCCTGGGCGAAGGCCGCTAAAGCCGTGAACCCCCAGGTGATCCTGCTTTGTCACGGCGGTCCGATTGCCATGCCGGCGGACGCGAGCTACGTCCTGAAGCATTGTCCCGATTGTCACGGCTTCTACGGCGCCTCCAGCATGGAGCGGCTGCCCACGGAAGCGGCGCTCACCGAGCAGACCAAGAAGTTCAAGCAGATATCCCGGTAGCGGGAGAGGAGAACCACCATGACCGGAGCGCAGTTCGGAGCTTTCATTCTCGGGTTGATCGTCGTCGTCATCGTCGTCGCGATCCTTGTCTGGCTGTTGCACTGGCTGTACCTGCGCTCGTCCAAGGAGCGCGCCTTCGTGCGCACCGGGATGGGCGGGCAGAAAGTGGTGCTCAACGGCGGCGCCTTCGTGCTGCCGATCGTGCACGACGTGATCCCGGTGAACATGAACACCCTGCGCCTGGAAGTGGCGCGCGGGCGCGACAAGGCGCTCATCACCAAGGATCGGATGCGGGTCGACGTCGTCGCGGAGTTCTACGTGCGCGTGCAGGCCACGGCGGAGGCCATCGCCAATGCTGCACAGACCCTGGGCCAGCGCACTATGCAGCCCGATTCTCTGAAGGAGCTGATCGAGGGCAAGTTCGTCGACGCGCTGCGCACCGCCGCGGCCGAGATGACCATGGAGAACCTGCACGAGAAGCGCGGCGAGTACATCCGCCGGGTGCGAGACACGGTCGCGGACGATCTGCTGAAGAATGGCCTGGAGCTCGAGTCGGCCTCCCTCACCCAGCTCGACCAGACCGACATGGAGTTCTTCAACCCCAGCAACGCCTTCGACGCGGAGGGTCTCACGCGGCTCACCGAGACCATCGAGACCCGCAAGAAGAAGCGCAACGACATCGAGCAGGACACCCTGATCCAGATCCGCAACAAGAACCTCGAGACTGAGAAGATGAGCCTCGAGATCGACCGTGATTCCGAGTATGCACGCCTGCAGCAGGAACGGGAGCTGGAGATCGCGCGCGCAGCGCAGCGCGCCGAGGTAGCGCGCGAGCGCGCCGAAAGGGAGCAGGAGGCCGAGAGTGTGCAGATAACGGCGCGCCAGGCGATCGAGACGACACGCATCGCTTCGGAGAAGGCGCTCGAGGAAGAGCGCATCGTCCGCGAGCGCGAAGTGCAGACTGCCGAGATCGAGCGGCGCAAGGCGATCGAGCTGGCCGAGCAGCAACGGGCGATCGCGGTTGCGGCGCAGTCCAAGGCACAGTCGGAGGCGCAGGCGGCCGCCGACCAGGCCCGGGCCAAGGCGGTGGCAGAGGAGGAACGCGTGTTCACTGCGCGCGAGACTGAGATGGCCGAGCGCCGCAAGCTGATCGAGCTGATCGAAGCGCGCAAGGAAGCCGAGCGCGAGGCGCTGCGACTGACGGTGGCCGCCCAGGCGGAGAAGTCCGCCGCCGGCGATCGCGGCGACGCCCTGCGCCAGCAGGCCGAATCCGAGGCCGACGCCGAGAAGATCCGCGCTCTCGCAGCGCGCATCCGCCACGAGATCGAAGCCGAGGGCACACGGTTGATGAACGAGGCGCAGAACGTCCTTACTGCCGAGGCCCGCATGTCGGTGCTTCGGCTGCGGCTGGTGGACAAGCTCGATAGCATCATCCGCGAGTCCGTCAAGCCGATGGAGCGTATCGAGAGCATCAAGATGCTGCATGTAGACGGGCTCGGCGGCGGCGGCGGGGGCCAGAGGGCCGACGCCGGCGGCAGCTTTGCCGACAGTGTCGTGAACTCCGCGCTGCGCTACCGCGCCCAGGCACCGCTGGTGGACCAGCTCCTGCGCGAGATCGGCATCGAGGGAGGCGAGATCGGGAAGATTGCGCAGTCGATGGCCGCCGCACTGCCCGCGGCCAAGCAGGAGGGCTGACGCATGCAGCGGGTTCACTGGCGGGACCGGGCATGTGGCCGCCCTCACCATGCCGGAGACTCCCCGCGAACCGCTCCCTCTCCCCTCACGGGAGAGGGCCGGTGTAAGGGGGCACACGATGCTGCCCAGGCTCGGGCAGCATAAGCGACGAGGCATCGCGCGTGATCCGCATCTACACCTCCAGCGTGATCGACGCTTCGGCCGATGCAGTCTGGGCCGTGATCCGCGACTTCAACGGACTGCACCGCTGGCATCCGCTGATCGTCGATTCGCGCATCGAGAACGGCCTGGCCGCGGACAAAGTGGGCTGCATCCGCCACTTCCGGTTGACCGACAGCGGGGAGATCCGCGAGCAGCTGCTTACGCTGTCGGATTACGACTACCAGTGCACTTACTCGATCCTGGACTCGCCGATGCCGATCACCAACTACGTCGCGACGCTCAAGCTCACTCCGGTGACAGACGGCAATCGCACCTTCGCCGAGTGGAGTGCAGAGTTCGACTGCGACGAGTCGCAGGAGCGCAAGTTGGCCGAAGACATCGGCCAGGGAGTGTTCCAGGCGGGGTTCGATGCGCTCAAGCAGCGCTTCGCGCGGCGCTAGCGCGGGGATTACACCCAACGCCTTTGCGTTGAGGTTTAGGCCGTAGACACATGGTCCGCGTAACACGCTCGACCATCGTCGACGCCCCCATCGAGCAGGTGTGGAGCGTCCTGCGCGACTTCAACAGCCATACGGCCTGGCACCCGGTGGTCGCCGAGTCGCAGATCGAAGGCGACGAGCCCGCCGACCGTGTAGGTTGCGTCCGGCGCTTCACGCTTCAGGACGGCGCGCGCGTCCGCGAGCAGTTGCTGTCGCTTTCTGACCGCGACCACCGCTTCACGTATTGTATCCTCGAAGCCGATGTGCCGCTGGAGCGGTACGTCGCGACGGTACAGCTCAAGCCGGTCACCGATGGGCGTCGCACTTTCTGGCACTGGCAGTCTACCTTTCGCGCACCGCGTGGGCGCGAAGCCGAGCTTGCCGACCTTGTCGGCCGCGACGTGTACGAGGGCGGTTTCGCAGGGCTCACGCGTTACCTGCAGCAGGGTGTGCCCAACGGCGCCGCACACGCTTTCGCACAGGCGCTGACCGGGAGCGCGATCGTGTTCGAGCGAACAGGCGAGCCGGAGGTGCTGACATTGCGCCAGATCGGCGTGCCGCCTCCTGGACCCGGCGAGGTGCGGGTGCGGCATACGGCGATCGGCGTCAACTATCTTGACGTCTACATCCGCCGCGGGCTCGTGCCTCTAGCAGCGCCGGGCGAACCGCTCGGCGTCGAAGCTGCCGGCGTCGTGCTCGATGTCGGACCGGACGTCGCACAGTGGAAGCCTGGCGATCGGGTCGCCTACGCAATGCTTCCGCCTGGAAGCTACGCAACCTATCGCAACGTACCTGCACATCAGCTCGTGCACGTTCCCGCGCACGTAGACGACGAGACGGCGGCCGCCGCGCTGCTAAAGGGTCTGACTGCGGAGTATCTCCTTCATCGCCTGCATCCGCTGCGCCCTGGCGAGGCGGTCCTGGTGCACGCAGCAGCGGGCGGCCTCGGCAGCATCGTGGTGCAGTGGGCGCGGGCGCTCGGCGCCACGGTGATCGGCACCGTCTCTTCCGAAGAGAAAGCACAAGAGGCGCGCCGGCATGGGTGCCATGACGTAGTGGTAACCAGCGACTACAACTTCTTCAGCGCCGTGCTGTCCGCCACGGGCGGGCGCGGCGTCGATCTCATCGTCGACGGGTTGGGCGCGCAGGGCGTTCAGGGCAACCTTGCATCGCTCGCTGTGTTCGGGCACTGGGTCAGCGTCGGGCAGGCCAGCGGACCGTTGCCGCCGCTGTCATCCGATGCGCTGCTCGAGAAGAGCGCGACCTTCTCCCGACCGGTGCTGTTCCACTACACCGCCGACCCGCAGCGCCTCAAGGAGATGGCCGAGCGCCTGTGGGCGATGCTCGCCTCGGGCAAGGTGCGTCCGGTGATCGGCGCGCGCTATCCGCTCAGCGCTGCAGCGCAGGCGCACCGCGCGCTGGAGTCCCGCGCGACGCAAGGTTCTCAGGTCTTGATCTTGTGATCTCGCTCAAGACCCCGTCACGCCACGCAGCGACAATGGCGACGCACTCTTTTTGCCTCCGTAGGTCTGGCCGCCATGACGAAGCGAATCGCGATCATCCAGGGACATCCGGATCCGAGCGGGACCCGGTTTCTCCACGCGCTTGCCGCAGCGTACACCGAAGGTGCGAGATCACATCGGCGCCAGAAAGGCAACAGCCGGACCCGCAGGCCCGGCTGTTCGCCAGCACACTCGAACGACAGCGTTACTTGAGGTCGTCCTTGACCGCATCCAGTGCGGCTTGCGCGCATACGCCGTCCTGGTCGGCAGTAGCGCCGCTTACACCGATCGAGCCGATGTGCTCGCCGCCGGCGGTCTTGATCGGCAGGCCGCCCTCGAAGGTCACCAGGCCGGGCACAAACGCCAGGCCTGGGACTCGGGTCTGGACGATCTCGCCCACTTGCTTTGTCGAGAACGGGAAGCTCGCGGAAGTGTTGGCCTTGAGCTGGGCGATCTGAATGCTGCCCAGGAACGCGCCGTCCATGCGGACGAAGTGTTTGAGGTTCCCGCCATCATCGAGGATGGCGATGTTCATCTTCCAGCCTTCAGCCGTGGCCTTGTCGATGCACGCCTGGGCCATCTTGCCTGCGGTCTCCAGGGTGAGCACGGTCTTCTTCTGCTGCGCCATGGCTGGGGCGGCGGCAACGGTGAACGCGGATGCGAGTGCGAGAGCAATGGCGGTGCGGATCATGGACGGTCTCCTTGTTGACGGGTCGGGAATCGACGGTTTGTTGTTGAGCGCCAGACCGGTTAGCCTGGCTGCGTGTGATGACAGCAGATGCGCGCACGAGTTCCTTGCTGCGCCGAAGAGCGGCACCGGAAGAACTCCCGCCGGGTTCCCTCCGTAGGCCGCCCGCCACACACTCCTGTCGACTATGACAGCAGCGTTACGTGACAACAGCGTGCCTTGGGGCTACCGACCGGCGGGCTGGAAAGGGCGCCAGCAGCCCCCGAACCAGGGCAAAGTGCGCACACCTGTTGCTTATTGTAAGTCCGATTCCCGAATTGCGGAGCGCAAGACAGTGAAGCTGATTCGTTCGATCATAGGCGCCGTTACCGGCGGTAACGATAAAGAAAAGCCCTGGGAGTTCGCGCCTCTGCAGGTGGACAAGCCCATCACGCTGGACGAGCGGCGCGCTGCCGAGCAGGCCAAGCAGATCAAGCTGGGCTACTCGGTGGAGATCATCAACAAGGGCGAGGGGGTCCGCTACACGGAGGGGCTGCGCATCGTCGAGGCCAAGATCGGATGGGACGACGGGGCCCGCCTGGTGCTCAACACGATGTCGCGCTGGGTCAAGCCCGAGCCCCGCGAGCTTACGACAACGGAATTCATCAGGATCCTGACTCGCATCGGCGAGTATCTCACCTGCGACGGCAAGCCGCTGACCGTGGTCGACCAGGCGCCGCCGCTCAGGGTGGAAGATGCCACCGCCGCCAGCACCGTCCTGCCGCGAGTGGCGTGCTGGGCACGGCTGGAACGCGACTTCAAGATCGTGGAAGAGCGACAGCCCGCGGCGGCCCAACCGGCCTCAGGGACCGTGGCAGGCAGCTAGCCCGGATATTCCACCAGACCACCCCCGCTAGTTTGGGGATCCGCGGCAGCAATCGGCCGCGATATGGTCGACGTGGTGCGCGGTTTGGATGTCGGGGTTACGCGGATTCTGGCGGGAACCCAGGCTGCTTGGACGCTTCGCGATCCCCGCATTCGCGGGGATGGCATCAGGCGCGCAGCGCCGCCTTCTTGGCGCTCAGCATGACCACGCAGAGGTTGAAACGGGTCCCTTCGTCGGCCGCCTGCCGGACCTTGGTGAGGACGTCTTCCAGCTCCGCCAGCACCGGGGGGTACAGCTCGTCCCAGTCGGGCGTCTCCACAGCTGCCGGGTTGGCCTTCAAGTGGCTCAGTAGCCCCTCAATCGAGGGCAGGGCCTCGGCCGGCTCGAACCAGCGCGCAGCCGCGACGTACTCGTAGTCCTCCAGCGGTTCTTCGGCCGACATGTTCGCGTCGAAGTCGGTCCAGTCGAAGAACTCGGAAATCTTCCTGACGCCGAGGTTGCCCGCTACGCGGTCCAGCTCGTCGGAGGCGTCGAAGATCGCGCTGTGGTCGAAGTCATCTCCTTCGCTTGCGGCGCTCTGACGCAGCACCCAAACACTCGTAGCCATCTAAGCTCCTCGGTTTCTGGGGACTGCAGAAGCATTTCGCTTGCCAGCGGGCGCATCGGATTGTCGAAGGGTCTCCAAATAGCGAGTGCTTGCTTACGTCGAGAGAGCTTGTGACTGTTGAACGGCTTCGGGGCGGGCGACGTTCACCACATAGCGCCGAAAGATGTCTTCCAGGCGCTCGAGGACCGCGTCGCGACCCAGTACATCTTCGGCCCGCAGGGTCTCTGCGATCAGCTCCGGGGTGAGACTGTCGAGGGCAGGCAACGCGGTGGCAGCATGGCTGATGTGCCAGGGCTCGGGATGCACGCCGCCGCGGTCGCGGTCGTACGGCCGGAAGAAGCCGAAGCGCGCCGCGTTCCCCTCGAGCCACCGATGTAGCTGCGCGAACGGACCGCCCTCGGCGAACTCCTCGGGAAGCAGTTGCACCCGGTAATCGGGCGCGACGGCAGCGGCATCGAATACGTCGACATCGCTACCCCAGTGGTGGCGGCTCGCGCCCGGCAGCGCGGACCAGTTCAGGATGGCCTCGATGAGCTCGTCCCGAGCGAGCGATGCATGCTGCAGCAGGCTACCGTCCCGTGCGAAAAGCGGGCGCTGCCCACTGAATTTGCGGTTCCAGATCGACAGCTGGGCGGAGAAATCGCGAAACGCGCTGAACACCCTGATGTCCATACCGTCCCGTGCGGCGGCTGCACGCAGCGCGGCGAACGGCTCAACGACGTCTTGGTGCAGCGCGCAGCGCAGCTCTTCGAGTTGCACGACATGCGTGCGCGCACGCCCGGTCAGCTCGAGGGGATCCAGCATGTTCAGCGCGGACCCTGCTCCTCGCGCCGCTTCGCCTGCCGGAGAGCAAGAAAGACCGGTATCGCGGCAAGTACGAGGAACCAATGCGAGTGCGACATCACGATCTGCCCGAAGGCGAGCAGCAGCTCCTCCCGGAAGAACGCCCGGGCTGCCGCGTCGTTGGCGTGGCGCGCGAACGCGCCGCCGCCAATGGCATAGTCACGCGCCACTGCCAGCCCTCCGACTGCGGCCTTAACGGCAATTGCGCCTCCGCCTACTGCCAGGTAGCCGATCGCCAACCCGCCCAGCGCGAGCAGCAGCCCGAGAGACAGCCCCGACAGGCACACCAGCCCGATTCCCACGCCGCCGAACGTAACGCCTGTACCCAACGCGAGACCGCCCACGGAAAGCAGCAGGCCGAAGGAGATGTCGCCGATTGCGATCCAGCCCCGGGCGATGCCGCGCGCGGGCCTCCCGCCCCGGGTCGTGCCGACTGCAACATGCACCAGGGGCAGGCCGAGCAGGCTGGTCTTGCTTTGGTATTCCACGGTGACCTCCGTTGTGCGCGAGCCGCGCACCAGCGCGGGCGCGTGCCGTTCAAAGGCTACGCCCGCAGGACACACTTCTGGTAGAGGTCGCCGAACCGGCCCTGCGGGTCGTAGCGCTGCTTGAGCCGTGCGTAGGCCTCGCCGTTGTAGGCCCGCCAGAACTCGTCCTCGGGGAAGTAGCTCTCCGAGTACAGCGACTTGATCCCGCCCAGCTCCTGCACTTTCCGTTCCACGAGCCGGTTGTGGTGGCCCGGAGGGAACGCCTGCGTGCGGCGGACGACGTCCCAGAAGCCGAAGTTGACGTATACGGCGCTCGGGTCGATGGGATACAGCGCAAAGTCGCCGATTGGCCGGCGGCAGTGGATCGGGCAGAGCCACACCGGCAGGATGCCGATCTCGCGGTGAAAGAACTCGAGAAACTCCGCGGCACGCCGGATCGGTATGTCCACGTCCTGGATCACCGACTCCCGGTGCCGGCCCGACAACCGGTCCAATCCATGCGTGATCCGCCAACGGCTGTTCCAGCGCATCACCCGCGTGTAGAAGCGCGAGTTGAGGCGCTTCCGCCCGAGCAGGCGGCGCATCAGCGGATTCTGCGCCCCGAGGTTCTTCGAGCACCAGAACCAGTCCGTGTCCCAGCGCCAGATGAAGTCGCGCACGGTGAGGTAGTCGGCGTCCCGCTCGCGCAGCGAGCGGTAGTAGATTCGCTCATAGGTGTAATCGCTGACGAAGGGCGCCTCGTCCACGAAACGCGCCACGGTCAGATACAACTCCTCGGGCCCGAACACGGTGCCGTCGATGAAGTCGGCGTCGCCGCTGCACAGCTCCTCGAGCTGCCGGAAGCAGGCCGCCGCGTCGCGGTGGCGAATGTGCGTGAGCTGCACGTAGCGCTTGACCGGCACCACCCGCGCCTTGAGGCGCAGCGCGTACCCGAACGTCCCGTAGGAGTTGGGGAAGCCGAAGAACAGATCGCGATGCTCGTTGTCCGGCGTGCACAGCACGACGCTGCCGTCGGCCAGCAGCACCTCGAGCTCCAGCAGCGTGTCGTGCACCAGTCCGAGCTTGAAGGAGGAGGCCTCTATGCCTACCCCAGCGGCTGCGCCGCCGATGGTGATCGATCTGAGCTGCGGTACCACCGCCGGCATCACCCCATGCACGAGTGTGGCATCCACCAGCGCGTCGTAGGGCGTCATGCCTTCCACGTCCACCCACCCCGCGGCGGCGTCGACCTGCAGGACGTGATTGAACCGCCCGACCTCCAGGCGCTGACGTGGCCGGCTCTGCCGATCGCGGAACAGGTTCGAGGTGTTCTTGGCGAGCGCCACGCGCTCGCCCGAAGCGGCCTGCAGCGCTCGGGTCAGCTCCGACTTGCGCTCGGCGTAGGACAGCATCGGATCAGGCCGTCGTCGCAGGCTCCCGCGCCGGCGCTGGAACCTCGCGTCCGGCGAAGTCGTCGGCGTAGAGGAAGGCACGGCTCATGGGATAGTTTGCGCTGGAGGTGTTGCCCTTGCTGAACAGCACCTGGAACAGATGCGTGCGGGTGTGGGGCGAGCGGAACATCTCTGCGCAGGAGTACAGATAGGTGCGCCAGACCCGCCGGAAGCGCTCGTCGAAACGCTGCGGGTCGATGGCGTGGATGCGCTCCCAGTTGCGCTCGAAGCGCTCGGCCCAGGCGTCGAGCGTGAAGGCATAGTGGCGGCGCAGGTTCTCGATATCGACGATCTCCAGCCCGCACTCTTCCATCGCCGCAATGGTCTGCGCAAGGCTTGGAATCCAGCCGCCGGGGAAGACGTGCTTGCGGATATAGAACTCGGTGTCGCGCACGCCCACGTGACCGATGAAGTGCAGCATGCCGAGCCCGCCGGGCTTGAGGAAATCTGCGTGGGCCTTCACCACTTCGTGCAACTGGTCGCGCCCGGCATGCTCCAGCACGCCGATCGAGACAACCTTGTCGAACTGGGCGTGCACTTCGCGGAAGTCCGCTTCGCGCGCTTCGAGCCGGCCCTGGAGCCCGCGGCTGGCAATCCGGTCGCGCAGCCAATCCACCTGCTCGGTGGTCGTGTTCACACCGCACACCCGCACGTCGTAGTTCTCCAACGCCCGGAACATGAAGCCGCCAAAGCCGCAGCCGATGTCGACCACGCTCTCGCCATCCTTCAGCCGGATCTTGCGGCACACGTGGTCGATCTTGTTGCGCTGGGCCTCCTCGACGCTGCGGGTGCCTTCCTTCCAGTACGCGCAGGTGTACATCATGAGCGGCTGGTCGAGCCAGTAGCCGTAGAAGTCCGCCCCCAGTGCGTAGTGGAAGCGCGCATTGATCTTGGCCTGTGCAATCGTGCGATTGCCGAAACGCAACTCGTGCCACTGGTTGCGCGTCCACACGAGCGGTCCGGACTTGCGGTCGAACCGGCTCTCGAACGCGATGCGGAAACCGTACGCGAAGTCTCCCTCGACGTCGAGCGACTGGTCGAAATAGGACTCGAGCAGGCCGATGTGGCCGAAGGCAAGGGTTCGCCACTGGCTGGCGGCGGTCTTGAAGCGGAAGTGCACGACCGGCTCCCCTGAATGGTTCTGCCAGGCGGAGCCGTCGGCGTAGGTGATGCGGAAGCAGGCCCGGGTGGACTGGCACAGTGCTTCGATGATGCGTTTGAAGATCCCGGTCATCGCGCTCCTCGGTACACGTACCCGACCGGATGTTATCAGACGACCAGGAAGTTCTTGAACTGCCAGGGATCGCCGGTATCGACGTCCTCGGGGTAGTACTTGGCGCGGTCCTTCAGCGGCGTCCAGTCGCTGTACACACCGACCACCGGGCCCAGGTAGGGCATGGACACGTCGAGCACGGTGCGGAAGTCGAGATCGTCGGGCTCCACTACGCCGGCATTCGGGTTGCGTATCGCCCAGATGACCGCGCCCAGGGCCGGTGCGTTTACCTGCAGGCTGGTAGCGTTGTTGTGGGGGCACAGCCGGCGCGCCTCGTGGATGGAAAGCTGCGACCCATACCAGTAGGCTCCGCGCTTGTGGCCCATCAGCAGGACGCCCAGCTCGTCGATCCCGTCCACGATCTCGTCGCGCAGCAGACGCGTCCTGTCCTGCATGACGAAGTTATGCCCGACCATTTCGTGCAGGGACAGGACGGCGTCGTCGCAGGGATGGTAGGCGTAGTACGCGGTCGGTCGATAGACCGCACGCCCGTTCTCCCATACGGTGAAGAAGTCCGGGATCGAGTGGGATTCGCCGTGCGAAATGAGCCAACCGTGGAACGGCCCCTCGGTGGGCACCCAGGATCGCACGCGCGTGGTGCACCCCGGGCGATTCAGATAGATCGACGAGCCACAGCCGAAGCCGAACTCCATGCCCTCGCGCGGCCAGTGCTTCTCGTGTGTGCCCCATCCCAGCTCGGCGGGCTGGAGCGATTCGCCCACGAACGCGCCGCTCGACCAGGTGTTGACGAACTCGCCCCACTCCTTGCGGGGGCTGCCCACCTGGCGGTCGCGCTCGGCGATCTGGACCACCTTCAGCCCGAGCTGCATGGCGAAGCGCGCCCACTGCTCCTTCGACTTCGGCTCGGGGAGGCCGGCGCCGGTATCGGCTCCGATGTTGAGCATGGCCTGCTTCAGGAGGTGCGACACCAGCCCCGGGTTGGCGCCGTGCATCGTGACGCAGGTGGCGCCCTTCGGGTAGCGCTTGCCGATCTCCTTGGCGAGCTCGCGGAAGGCGTAATTGGTGCGGCGTGCCGCCGGCATCGAGGTGTCGCGGTGGCCGCCGGCCCAGGGCTCGATGCAAGCATCCAGGTACATGATGCCGTGCTCGCTGCAATACTCGATGAGCGCCAGGCTGGAGACGTCGAAGGACGCATTGAACAGGAAGTCGCCCGCCTTCAGCTCGCGGTTGAGGACGGACAGATAGTTCTCGCGGACCAGCGGCTCCACCGTGAAGCTGATGCCGTGCTCCTCGGCGATCTCGCGGCCCCAGTCCTCCGCGGTGATGATCTTGACGTTTTCCCGGGGCATGTCGATGTGCCGCAGGATCAGCGGCAGCGTGCCCTGGCCCACCGCCCCGAACCCCACCAGCAGGATCTTGCCCTTGAAGGTCACGTGCTTCTTGTACTCAGCCATTTCCGCTCTTCCCACCTCCAGAGTGAAAAAAGCCGGCCCTCCGGTGGGGGTCGGCGCGAAGCGCGATTGTAAGGTTTTTTCGGCGGAGCGGCCTGGCCGGCGCCAGTGCGAGAAATGCGGGCTAGCCCGGATATTTCATCAGGACGCGGCATTATGGCGGAGGGCTGGGCGAGACAGATCGGGCTCGACCGGCGCAGCCAATAGATCACTCTATTGGCAAGACGGGCATGCCCGATATGGCTGGCCAGGACCCGCCAGAATCCGCGTAACCCCGACCTCCAAACCGCACGCTACGTTAATGAGCCCACGACTGGCTGCTGCGGAGGATCCCCGCGCTAACCGGGGGTGGTCTGGTTAAATATCCGGGCTAGACGCGCCGCCTGAACCAGCCGGTCAGGCTCAGGCGCTCGCGCTGCGCCGGCAGCACCTCGTGCTCGAAGCGCTCACTGAGGAACGCGACCAGCCTTGCGGCCGAAGGCAGCACGTCGCGGGGTCCGCCGGGCAGATGCAACCTCAGCGCACCGCCGTCTTCGGCCGTCCAGCCCTCGTTCAGGTACAGCACGCAGGACAGCGTGCGGCGGTCGTCGGACGCGAAACGGTCGAGGTGGCGGCGATAGAACGCGCCCGGCGGATACATCGCCAGGTGGCACTCGAAGTCGAACAGCCCCAGTTGCAGCTCGCGGTTGAGCGCCAGGCGCAGCGCCTCGAACTGCTCGAGGCATATGCGCTGCGCCGCGGCCGCGTCGGGCGGCTCGAGCCAGAGGATGTGGTCGCCGCGGACGTCGGCTTGCAGGCGGCGCGCCTCGCCGGTCCCCACACCGGCCCGCTGCAACGCACCCGCGCTCCACTTCGCGCACAGCTCCCCAGCGAGAGCGCGCACCGAGTCGAGGGGAAGGAAGTCGTCAGTCTCGCACCAACCCTCCCCGGCAATCGCGTCGACGATGGGTTGCAGGGTCAAAGCCAGCGCATCATCCCCATCTCGAAGGGATGGGTGAGCAGCTCGTGCCAGGGGTAGGCGCGGATGCGGTACTCGAGCTTGCCGCACAGCTCCGGCGTGATCTGCAGGACGAACCGGTGCTCACCCTGCTCGGTCATCACGCCTTCCCACTCGAAGCGGTAGCGCCGGTTCTCACGCAGGGTGTCGTAGTCCATCTGGCGTCCCAGCAGCAGCTCCACCACCACATCCTCGGGCTTGAGCTCGTTCAAGTGCACGGCGACTTCGAAGCGCAGGCTCTCGCCGTAGGTGAGGTTGCGGCGGTGCGTGTCGACGCGCCGCAGCCGCACGCTGTCCCAGCTCCTGCGTACGTGCGCCTTCCAGGCGGCCAGCCGCTGCGCGGCTTCGAAGCCGTTTTCGGCCAGGCGCCGGCCCTGCCGGGTGGCGGGCAGGTAGAACTTGGCCAAGTACTCGCCCACCATGCGCGTGGAGCTGAAGCGCGGGAGCAGGGTGGCGATCGAATGCTTAGCCATCCGGATCCAGTCCGGTGAGTAGCCCATCTCGCCGCGCCGATAGTAGATGGGGATGACGTCGTCCTGCAGCAGCTCGTACAGCGCCTTGGCCTCCTCGCGTCTGCGGCGCGCGTCGTCGAAGCTTTCCGACACCGGCTTGATCGCCCACCCGTTCTTGCCGTCGTAGCCCTCGTCCCACCAGCCGTCCAGCACCGACAGATTGACCACGCCATTGATGCCGGCCTTCATGCCCGATGTGCCGCTCGCCTCCAGGGGGTAGACCGGATTGTTCAGCCACACGTCCACCCCCGAAATCAGCCTGCGCCCGAGCCGCAGGTCGTAGTCTTCCACCAGCAGGATCCGCCCCTCGAACTCCGGCATGCGGGCGATCTGCGTGACGCGCCGGATGAGGTCCTGGCCGGGCTGGTCCGCAGGGTGGGCCTTCCCGGCAAACAGCAGCAGCACCGGGCGAGCATCGTTGCATATGAGCTCCCGGAGCCAGTCCAGATCCTCAAACACCAGGGTGGCGCGCTTGTAGGTCGCGAAGCGCCGGCCGAAGCCGATGGTGAGCACGTTGGGGTTGACCGGGTCGGCGTACTTGAGCAGCCGGTCCAGGTGCGCCTCGGAGCCGCGGTTGCGGAAGTGCTGCCGCGCCACCCGGAAGCGCACCAGGTGCAGCATCTGCGACTTCAGGGACTGCCGCACGCTCCAGAACAGGTGGTCGGGAATCTCGTCCACGCGGCGCCAGAACCCGTGGTCGGTGATGCGCTGGCTCCAGTCGAAGCCCAGGTACTTCTCGAACACCTCGCTCCACTCCTGGGCCAGGAAGGTGGGCACGTGCACCCCGTTGGTGATGTAGGAAAGCGAGTTCTCGGATGGATCGACCTGCGGCCACAGCCCGGCACAGATGCGCGAGGACACGCCGCCGTGGATGCGGCTCACACCGTTGTGGTAGCGCGAGCCACGGATCGCGAGCGCCGTCATGTTGAAGTCGCGGCTGTCGCCGACCCGGCCGAGCGCCAGGAAATCCTCGCGGGATAGCTGCAGCTCGTTGCAGAAGTCCTGGAAGTAGCTCCAGATCATCTCCTCGGCAAAATGGTCGTGACCTGCCGGCACCGGCGTGTGCGTGGTGAAGACGGTGTTGGCGGCCACACACTCCATCGCGGCGTCCAGCCCCAGGCCGCGGCCGACCAGTGCCCGGACGCGCTCCAGGACGAGGAACGCCGCATGGCCCTCGTTGATATGCCACACCGTGGGCTTGAGCTGGAGCTCCGCGAGCGCGCGCACACCGCCCACTCCCAGCACGATCTCCTGCTCGATGCGGGTGGTGCGGTCGCCGCCATACAGCTGGTGCGTGATGTTGCGCCCCTGCTCGTCGTTCTCCTCCAGGTCGGTGTCGAGCAGGTACAGCGTCACGTGGCCGCAGCGCGCGCTCCACACCTTGCAGGTGACGCGGCGGCCGTGCAGCGTTACGTGGACCGTGAGCTCCGAGCTGTCGCTGCGCAGAACCGGCGTCACCGGCAAGCTCTCGAACTCGGACGCCGTGTAGATGGCGTGCTGGTTGCCCTCGGTGTCGATGGTCTGCGAGAAGTAGCCCTGCCGATACAGCAGGCCCACGCCGATGAACGGCAGGCGCATGTCGCTGGCCGCCTTGCAATGATCACCGGCCAGGATGCCCAGCCCCCCCGAGTAGATCGGGAAGCTCTCGTGAAAGCCGAACTCCGCGCAGAAGTAGGCGACCAGATCCGTGGAGCGAAGCCACTCCGACCCGTTTCGGCGCAGCGGCTCGTTGTGATAGGTGTCGTAGGCCGACAGCACACGGTTGAAGTTGCCCAGGAACACCGGGTCGTCGGCCGCGTCCTGCAGCACCTGCTCGTCCACGCGCCGCAGGAAGGCTTTGGGATTGTGGCCGACCGCATCCCACAGGCCGGTGTGCAGGCGCGAGAACAGGGTCCGCGTCGGGCGGTCCCAGCTGTACCAGAGGTTGGATGCGAGCTCCTGCAGGCGGGCCAGCCGGGCGGGGATCTTCGGGTTGACTTCGAGCTGATAGACGGTGCGGGGCTGCATCGTGGTTGGTTATTGTGGCGGTCGCAGACGGACCGAGACCGAATTATGCTACGCTGCGGGGTGAAGGTACTAGACGGGGCGGCTGAAGCGGGAGCGTTCCGCGAGCTCGCCAGGAAGCCTGGACTATGACTCTGAATGATAGTGGTTTCGTGCGTCGGGTTACGGCCGCCGCTCTAGCCGTCGGTGCAGCGTGCGCTGCACCGATTCCCACCGTTGCATGCGTCGACGGCGCTCCGAAAGGAGAGGTCGTCATGATCCAGCGCGAAGTGGGAGCCACCGCGGCGGGGCAGCGGACCGACTTTCACGTCATGGGGGCCGGGTGGTTCCGCGCCACCGAGATCGTGAAGGAGGGTGGTGCCAGCGACAACACCGCGGTGATCGTCGAGCTCGATGGCCAGGAAGTGTTCGCGTCCTCCTTCGCGTCCTTGAAGAAGCCGTGGATGCAGCTCAATACGCCCTTCATCGTAGCCAAGGTGGAAGGCGAAGGAGACACCAGCACCATGACCATCTGGTACGCACCGGAGCTGAAGTTCCGGGCGATTCTCGCGGTCCGGGTCGAGGTGCACGAGGAGGGTGTTCGAGGCATGCACATGCGTGCGGTGATGAACAAACCCGGCCCGCACGAAGATCCGCCGGGGGGGGCTGTCACCGCAGTCGCCCTGCCAGCCTTCAAATGAAGGGCCTACTCCTTGTACGGTTCCACGTCGGTTGCCTCCAGCGTGTAGCCGATGCTGATGTCCGACGTTCCGTCGACCAGGTATAGCGACTGTTTGCTCGCCTTCGCGGCGAGGTGACCGGTCACCCAGATCGGCTGGAACACGCCGGTCATCTCGAATGGCTTCCCCGCTTTCACGTGCACGATCTGGTTCGGCGGTGGGGGCGGCGTGTGAATGCAGGCGCCCACCCACGGCACGAGCAGAAACTCGGTCACGCGCTTCCCGGAGAACTCCAGCGGTAGCAGGTAACCGGGCAGGCGTATGGTCTTGCCATCGAGGGCCACGTTGACCTGGCTCGCCATCTGCTTGCGCTTCGCCAGCAACCCGTCGACATCCACCCCCGACTTGGTCAGCTCGCGCGACAGCGCCCGCTCGTCGGCCACTTCCAGTGCCGTCAGATTCGTGTCGCCGCGGGCCTTGCGCTCGCGCACCGCGGCGATCGTGCTCAGGTTGGTCAGCTGCTCCTTCTCGAGCGCCGCGAATGGGTTGTCGGCTGCGGTCGGCTTGGGAACCAGATCCGCCCACATCACAGTGCGCGGCGCGTCGCCGTGGGACACCGGCGCAAGCAGCACCCCGAGCAGAAGCAGTGCGCCGCGCAGCCGGTTTGTCGTCGTCATCTCGGTGCTCCTTCGAAATCAGATCCGCACGGTCATGCCGTCGGCCAGAGAGTAGCGGTAGATCCGGTAGGCGGGGATCAGACCGATGAAAACGCCGGCAACCGCGACCATCGCCACGAGTGCCGCCTCATGGGCAGAAGGCCAGCCCAAGCCCACGAACAGCCCCAGCCGCGACTCCAGCCAGCTCTGACCGATGAACAGTCCGAGGTACAGCGCGGCGACAGCCAGAGCAATACCGGCCAGCGTCAGGAATGCCGCCTCGCCGAGGATCAGCGCGAAGACAAGCGTCGGCCGCGCGCCCACCGAGCGCAGGATGGCCATCTCGCGGCGCCGCTCGCTCAGGCTCGTGAGCAGAGCCACCAACATGCCGGCCAGACCCACGATGACCACGAGCACCGACACTGCGACGAGCGTCTTCTCCGCGGCGCCGGTGATCTCCCACAGCTCCTGCAGGGTGACGCCCGGCAGGATCGCCGTCAGAGGCTCTGTCGGATACTCATTGATCAGCCGCTGCAGCGATAGGGCGCTGCCACGCGTCTTCAGCCCGACCAGGAACGCAGTAATCGTCCGGTCGGAGTAAGCTTCCCGAGCCGCGTCCCCGGCATGAGCGTGGCCAGGCCTTGCGTGCTCCGGCGTGGATTCGCTCTCGCGCATGGCCGCGGCGAGCGGATCGTTGGGGAACCCGCCAATGGAGTCGGCGTGTACGGCGTCGAGCCCCTCCAGCGTCACGTGCACCGTACGGTCCACCGGCGTGCCGGTGCGCGCGAGCACGCCGACAACCCGGAACGGCTGGTCCTCGTGCAGCATGAAGCTCACGTCGCCCGCACCGTGGGCGACGACGATCGAGCTGCCCACTGTGTAGCCGAGCGACTGCGCCACGTCGGCACCGAGCACCGCGTCGTGCACATCGGCGAAAGGCTTGCCCTGCGACAGATCCAGCCGGCGGTCGCGCGCAAAGCGGAAGTGCTCGAAGTACTCCGGGGTCGTGCCCATGACCCGGAAGCCGCGGTGGGAGTCGCCCAGGGAGATCGGGATCGTCCAGGCGATCTCCGGCCGCTTCGCGAGGGTGCGGTAGGTGTCCCAGCGGATGTTGTTGGTGGCGTTGCCGATCCGGAACACAGAAGACAGCAGCAGATGCACGGGACTGCTGCGGGCCCCGACGATCAGGTCGGTTCCCGAGATCGTGCTGGCGAAGCCCTCGCGGGCCTCCTGGCGGATGCGCTCCACGCCGAGCAGCAGCAGCACTGCCAGCGCGATCGACAGCACGGTGAGCCCGGCGGTGAACTTCCGGTTGCGCACGCTCTTCACTGCCAGCGCGGTAATCATCGCCTGTGTCGTTACGCCCCGGCAGGGGCGCGGTTGACCTCGGCGAACTCGATGGCGCGGTCGAACAGGCCTGCCAGCGAGGCGTCGTGGCTGACGAAGATCAGCGCGGCCTGCTCCCGTGCGCACTCCTGGAACAGCAGGTCGATGAACGCCGTGCGGCGATCCGCATCGAGCGAGGACGTCGGCTCGTCGGCGATGATCAGCTCGGGCGCGCCGATCAAGGCTCGAGCGGCGGCAACGCGCTGCTGCTGGCCGACGCTCAACTCGGTGACCGGGCGCTTCAGCAGCCCGTTGTGCGCCATGTCGAGGTGCTCCAGGAGTCGCAGCGCCTCTGCCTCGACGCTGCACCCGCCGCGCTGCGCGTTGGCCCTGCGCCGGTCGGAGAACCCGCAGGGCAAGCGCACGTTCTCCACCACTGTAAGGTAGGGAATCAGGTTGAACATCTGAAAGATGAAGCCGACGTGATCGGCGCGGAAGCGGTCACGCGCAGCGCCGCTCAGCGCGCCGATGTCGCGGCCCAGCACTTTGACGCTGCCCTGCTGGGGCGTGATCACGCCGGCCAGCAGGCTGAGCAGAGTGGACTTGCCGCTTCCGCTCGGCCCGCGCAGGAACACGCGTTCCCCCTGCCGGACCCGCAGCGACTCGATATCGACTGTGGGGGCGTCGCCGCCGCCTTCCCAGGAGAAGCGCGCGCCGCTGAGCTCGATGACGCAGCTGGCCGTCACTGCGCGTTCTGGCCAGGGGGCTTGCGCTGAAGCTGCGGCGGTCACGTTCGAGGCGAGTCTGCAGGGAGGATCGCAGGGGCTTCACGCCCCGGGGCGCCAGCTGCCAATCCTGTCAACGCGGCAGCACCGTCGCTGCGTGCGTCCTCACAGAACATAGCGCGCGAGATCCTCGCTGCCTGCCAGGTCCTTCAGGCGGCTGTCGACATAGGCGGCGTCGATGACCACCGCCTGGCCGGACATCCTGGCGGCATCGAAGGACACGTCTTCCAGCAGCTTCTCCATCACGGTGTACAGCCGGCGCGCACCGATGTTTTCGGTGGTCTCGTTGACCTGCCAGGCGGTCTCGGCGAGGCGCTTGATCGCATCCGGGGCGAACTCCAGGCGCACGCCCTCGGTGGCAAGCAGCGCCTCGTACTGCATGGTGAGGCAGGCGTCGGTGCTGGTCAGGATCTGCTCGAAGTCGGCTACCGACAGCGAGTCGAGCTCGACGCGAATCGGGAAACGGCCCTGCAGCTCGGGAATGAGGTCGGATGGCTTGGCGAAGTGGAAGGCGCCGCTGCCGATGAACAGGATGTGGTCGGTCTTCACCATGCCGTACTTGGTCGACACGGTAGTGCCCTCCACCAGCGGCAGCAGGTCGCGCTGCACACCCTGGCGAGACACGTCGGCGCCCATCGTCTCGGAGCGGCTGGCGATCTTGTCGATCTCGTCGAGGAAGACGATGCCGTTCTGCTCGACGTTGCGCAGTGCGCGGGTCTTCAGGTCCTCGTCGTTGATCAGGCGCGTCGCCTCCTCCTCGGTCAGCAGCTTCATGGCCTCCGCCACTTTCATCCTGCGCTGCTTGCGGCGCCCGCCGCCGAGATTCTGGAACATCGACTGGATCTGCGAGGTCAACTCCTCCATTCCCGGTGGAGCCAGGATCTCCATGTGCGGCTGCACCGCCGCCACCTCGATCTCGATGTCCTTGTCGTTCAGCTCGCCCTCGCGCAGCTTCTTGCGGAACTTCTGGCGCGTGGCGCTCTCGGCCTCGCTGGGCTGGCTGCTCAGCCCGAACTCGCGGGCCGGCGGCAGCAGCACGTCGAGCACCCGCTCTTCCGCGGCGTCCTGGGCGCGCGCCATGACCTTGCGCGTCTCCTGCTCGCGGGTCTGCTTGATGGCGGTCTCCACCAGGTCGCGCACGATGGTGTCCACATCGCGGCCCACGTAGCCGACTTCAGTGAACTTGGTCGCCTCGATCTTGACGAACGGCGCGTCGGCCAGCTTGGCCAGCCGCCGTGCGATCTCGGTCTTGCCCACGCCGGTGGGGCCGATCATCAGGATGTTCTTGGGCGTGATCTCCTGACGCAGCGGGTCGGCGACCTGCTGGCGCCGCCAGCGGTTGCGCAGCGCGATGGCCACCGCGCGCTTGGCTTTCTCCTGTCCGACGATGTGCTTGTCGAGCTCGTGGACGATCTCTTGGGGGGTCATGGAAGACATGGCGACTGCGTGAGGCGTGAGGGGTGAGGAGTGAGCGGCGAAAGCATCAACTCAATGCGCAGCACCCGGGTCGATCGGACGCGACCTCGAGGCCGCTGGCGGAACTGACGGCGTGGCGGAACCTGTGCACCCGCCCGTTCTCGGCTCCTCACTCCTCGCCCCTCGCTCCTCACGCGGTTACTCGAGTACTTCGATCACGTGCTGCTGGTTGGTGTAGATGCACAGGTCGCCGGCGATGGTCAGGGCCTTCTTGACGATCTCCGCGGGGGTGAACTCGGTGTTGTCCAGCAACGCTTTTGCCGCCGCCTGGGCATACGCGCCGCCGCTGCCGATCGCGACCAAGCCGTGCTCAGGCTCCAGAACGTCTCCGTTACCCGTGATGATCAGGGAGGTATCCTTGTCGGCGACGGCCAGCATCGCCTCGAGCCGGCGCAGGATGCGATCGGTGCGCCAGTCCTTGGCCAACTCCACGGCCGAGCGCAGCAGATGACCCTGGTGCTTCTCGAGCTTGGCCTCGAAGCGCTCGAACAGGGTAAAGGCATCGGCGGTTCCCCCGGCGAACCCCGCCAGGATGCGGTCGTGGTACACGCGGCGCACCTTCCGCGCGCCGGCCTTCACGACGATATTCCCGAGAGTGACCTGGCCGTCGCCGCCCAGCGCAACGCTGGAGCCGCGCCGGACCGAGAGGATGGTGGTGCCGTGGAAGGGTTCCATCGTGGTGGTATGTGGGCGCCTGGCGCGATTTCAAGGCGGGCGCCGGCAGGGAAGCGGGAATCAGCCAGCGCCAGGTGACTTGAACAGTCTAGCGCGTGCGCGCGACAGGCGCTTACCAGGGTGTGGACACCCCGGAGGCGTGATCAGATTCTCTGTTCGACCAGTGTCACGCCCGGGGCCAGCTCGAAGCTTGCAAGCAGGCCGCCGACCAGCGCGTTCGGGCGGATCAGGCGCACCGTCTTCCCGCTCGCAGCGAGTGCGTTGAGCTGGGTGCTGAAGCTTGTGGCGCAGGCGAAGTCCATGCGTGCCACGCGCGCCAGGTTGATATTCACGTACTGGCGCTCCGCGGCGAACGCCTCCAGCTCGCGCAGCTGAGGATCGGCGGCGCCGGCCATGATACCGCGCAGCTGGATGTCCTCGGGGCCGTGCTGGTAGCGCGGCTCGTCGCGCTTCTCCTCGACGGTGCGCGGTGCGATCACGGGCCGGATGCCCGGCTGCCAGCTCGGCGGGGTCGTGCCGGCGGCCAGCGCATACTCGAGCGCGGTGCGCTCGAACTCAGTCTGCATGCCGCGCAGCTGGTACAGATCCAGCAGCAGGAACCAGTAGCCCGGCACGCTGCCGTTGCCCTCGGCTGCGTCGCGCAGCAGGCGCATCAACCGGTCACCGCCGGTGATCACGACACTATTGCCGTTTGCGCAGAGGTAACGCAGCGTCTGCGACAGCCGCAGGCAACCTTCGGCCTGGATATCGGTGAGCTTGCTCAGGTCCAGATGCAGCGCGCTATGGTTCCCGGCGCGCCGGCGCATGACTTCCAGGCGCGCCGCGGCATCGTCGTCCAGCACGCCGATCGGATCGAAGTAGGCGTTACCGCCGTGCTGCATTTCCGGCGGGAGGTGTGCGGTCTCCTCTTCGGCCAGCCAGGCCGGCGCGGCCAACCCCAAGGTCGCCTCGAAGCGGGCCGCCAGCTGCTCGAACGCGCGCCAGTCGGCTTCTGCGCGGTGAAGGTCGAACAGCATGCTCCAGGCGTCCGTGTCCTGTTCGTACCCGCCGCCCGGCGCAATGGCGCGCTCCAGTGCGCCAGCCGCGTCCTTGCTGCGCCCGTGGGCGTATAGCATAGCGGCTTCCTGCGGCAGCGGGAGGGCCTGGGCCAGGATCGAGGACACGACGTCGACGGGGATCTGCATGGAGCAGGGTCTGGAGTTGCTGGACTCCATCGATTAACGGCAGCCGGGTGGGCGGCTTGACGGCCGGATGTGCGCGCCGTCCGAGCGCGCGGCAAGTCTACGGCAAGACGGCGGTCGGGCAGCCGCGCGAGGTCTGCCTGCTCAGGCCGCGCGAGCCCGGTTCTCCACGGCGAATACGACGATGCCGACCACGGCCAGCGCCCAGACGATGATCGCGCCGGAGGGCAGATCGTACAGAGCCGACAGGACGAGGCCGATTGCATAGCCCAACGCCGCCACGCCCCAGGCCTTTGCCAGCCGCGCGCGTGTTGCGTTGCGGGTGGCCAGGGCCGGGACGATGAGGGTGGCGAACACGAGGTAGATCCCGACGAGCTGGACCGACGCGGTGACGCTCACGCCGAACAGCAGATAGAAGCCGACCCGGCCCAGCTTCGCACCCAGGCCGAACCACACCGTGAGCACCGCTGCTGTCAGGACGGCTACTGCGATTAGCTGCTCGGGGCCGACCCACAAAATCTGACCCACGAGCAGATCCTTCAGATGCTCGCCGCCCTGCGGGTTGCCGGCGAGCAGAAGAATCTCGGCCGTGGCCGCCATCACGAACACGACCCCGATGATGGCTTCCTGCACTTCGGGCCAGCGCCGTTCGGTCCAGGTGAGCAACAGCGCGCCGAGCAGCGCGGCGCCCAGCGCCCAGGCCTGGACCGGGAGCCCGTGCGGCTCGAATCCCATATAGTCGGCGGTCAGCACCCCGACGCCGGCGATCTGCGCGATGGCGATGTCGATGAAGACGATCCCGCGGGCCAGCACCTGCATGCCCATGGGGACGTGGGTGGCAGCCACCAGCAAGCCTGCCGCCAGTGCCGGAAGAACGATCGACAGGCTTGCCGAGTCCATGGCTATTTCCGCGCCGCGAGCAAACGGTCGATGGTGTCGTCGAACAGGGAGAACAGGTCGTTGGCCTGCGGCGTGCCGCCTACCGTGTAGGGCAGCGTCACCACCGGGATCCTGGTCCGCTCCGACAGCCATTCGGCCGCCTTCGGGTCGGTGTACGCGCCCACGGTGATCGCACCGGCCGGTTCCGCCTGAAGGCGGTTGAGCAGCGCGGCGAGCTGACCGGCGCTCGGCGGAACGCCCGGCTTGGACTCGATCGTCGTGACCTCGGTGAGCCCCAGCCAGTTGACGAGGTAGCTGCTGTCCCTGTGGTAGGGCACCACTTTCATGCCTCTGAGGGGCGCTGCTTTCCCCTCCCAGACCGCAGTCGCCTTGCGCCAACGCGCGTCGAAGTCCGTCCAGCGCGACTGGTAGTAGGCTGCATTCGCCGCGTCGATCTGGGCGAGGCGCTCGGCCAGCGCCTGGCCGATCCGCAGGATGTTGCGCGGGTCCAGATGCACGTGCGGGTTGCCGTAAGGATGCACGTCGCCTTGGGCACGGTCCACGCGCGCCGGTACTTCGAGCCTGGGCACGAGCTCTGCCGCCATGAAATAGCCGGGCTGGCCGACCTGTACCTTGTTATTGCCGGCGGTCTTGAGCAGGACCGGCAGCCAGCCGATCTCGAGATCCGCGCCGGTGCACACGGCGATTTCCGCCGAGCGCATGCGCGCGATCAGGCTTGGGCGCGCTTCGATGCGATGAGGATCCTGCTTGGCGGTGGAAGCCACGTAGACCGAAACCTTGGCGCCGCCCAGCTCGCTGGCCAGCGCACCCCACTCCGGCACGCAGGCGAACACGTCCACGGCTGCCGAGGCGGCCGTGGCGCTCAGGGTCGCGACTAGCGTGGCCGCGATCGCTATCAGATGTCTCATGAGTATCTCCGCGGATCAGAACTTGTGCGCGCCATGCGCGCCCAGGCTGAAGATGTATTGCAGGAACACCTGGTGGTCGGTCAGTCCCTGCTGGGACTTGTCGTGGTTGTACTGCAGGCGCAGACGGCTGAACTCGGAGGCGCTCCAGTCGACCATGGCGACCCAGCGGTAAGGCGAGTAGTCGGCGGCGGTGATGCCGTTGGCCTCATTGACCCCGGAGTCGATCGAACCGCTGTCCAGGCGGTCGTAGCGCAATCCCAGGCGCCACTGCGGGATGAACTGATAGACGCCCTGGATGTACCAGCCGTTCTGCTTGGCCTGGAACGCATCGCTGACGCCGGCACCGCCGTTGTCGTAAGTCAGCACGCCGTCCAGTTTGCGTTGCATCCACTCTGCCACCAGCTTGAAGTTGCGCCGGGTGGGGTTGCCGTCCGGCGCCCACTTGTAGACGAGATCCAGACCCCAGACCTCCGTATCACCGCCTGCCAGCGTGTTGGCCACCCCGGTGCGGTCGTCGAAGTCGAGGATCGGTGTTCCCTCGTCCGTGCGGTTCTCTGCGCGCATCCACCAGCCGCCCGCGCGATAGCTGTGGCTGGCGCCGATGTCCCCGCCCAGTCGCGCGAACAGAGTGCCGCCGGTGAACCCGTTCTTGCTGTGGTTGCTGTCTTCGAAGGGGAACTCGACGGGACGGCCGATCTCCCCCCCGACCTCCGCGAACACCGGCAGCGGTGCGATCCAGGTCGCCGACACCGAGTCCATCACGTAGTTGGGGCCAAGGAAGACGTTCTGGACCAGTGCCGGGTCGAGGAAGTCCCACGCGTGAGGGTGCAGCGAGTTCTGATAGCCGATCCCGGAGAACGCGCGTCCGCCCTTGAGCGTGAGGCCGTGCCCGAGCGCCGAGGTCTGCGCATAGGCCTCCTCGACTTCGATGGCTTCGTCTTCGACCGCAAACGTCGCCTGGCCGTAGAACAGCTGGTCGACGCTCGCCGACAGCGTCAGCTCGCTTTCGTTGATGCTGAAGCCCTTCTCGCCGAGCCCCGCGCCTCCTGCCGGGGCATAGCCGGTGATGCCACGGGTGTCGGGGTCCTCGCTGTAGTTGCGGTAGGCGCCCTGCAGGATGAGCGAGATGCCCGGATTGAACGCGTTCTGAGAGGGGGCTGCCGATGCGGCGGGTGCGGTAGCAGCGGCACTCTGTGCCTGCTGTTCCGCGCGCTGCGCCGTCTCCTGGGCGCGCTGGGCCGAGTCCTCGGCCTGCTGCAGCCGCGTTTCCAGCTCCTGAATGCGCTTCTCATAGCTTTCCCTGACGTTTTGGATTTCCTTGCGGATCTCTTCGAGCTCGGTGTTGCTCTGCGCGAGCGCGATGCCGGGCGCCGTGCATACGAGCGCCACGGCGAGTGCCGTGATTCTGGCCCTATACATAACAGTGCATCCTCTGAAAGGAATGAACACGCACGCGCCTCGACCAACGTTCGAGGTGCGCGGGGACTTACTCGGGCTTCAGAGGAAAGCGGGTGGTGCGCGGGACTGGAACCCGCGCACCGGGATGGGAAGATGGGACTCGCTCGGTTGCGCGGGCTGCAGGAGGACACCGGTCGCGTCCGGCAGAATCACGCCGCCGGATGGCAGCGCCGCTGCGAAGTGGGAGGAGGTCAGACATTCCCCGCACACCTTGCCATGGGGGAGGCCGGGCTCGGTCTGGTTCGCCGAGGCTGTGGCCAGGTGCGAGACCGCATGCACGAGCGCCGCCTGCTGCCCTGCGATGAGGGCGAGTACTAGCAGCAGGCGTATCAACGAACGGTGGCTGCGCATATCCTGGTTGTAGTCCCGCGGATGCTGTGCGCGAGCCCCAGCGCGGCTTCCGTGGGCGACGCACGTTCCGCGTTCAAGTCTAGCGCGCCTGGGCGACCAACCGCAACCGTAATGCGGGCTGCCTTCCGCTCCGGGCCTTCTGCGGGCTACCATTGCGCAGCGCCAACCAACCCGGGATCCGCCACCTCGGTTGAGGAACCGGTCGGAGCGGCGCAACCGTCGGCCGCCGATACGGCGGTGCAAGCGCCTCAGCCGGTCGAGCCGCCGCCGGTGCCGATCGAGCTGGAGTGGCGGCTGCCGCCCCCGCCACCACGGTGATCGCAGAAAGGCGTGCCTGTCGCCTCAGAAGTCGTCCAACGCTGCGTCGCGCGTCAGATGCGAGATGTCGCCCCAGTGCTCCAGGACCCAGCCGTCCTCCTCACGGCGCACCCAGTTCAGGCTCGCGTTGTAGATCGGGAAATTGCGTGGCTGCTCGAGCGGCATGCGCGTGACATGCCGGTAGAGTGCATCCAACACTCCGCCGTGGGTCACGACCAGCACGCGCGCGCCGACGTGTTTGCGGGCCAGCTCTTCGAACACGCCGGAGACGCGCTCGTACAGACCACGGATGCTTTCGCCCCCGCCGGGCATGGCGTGCCCGGGATCGCGCGCATGGAAGCGCCGGTACTCGTCAGGATAGGCGCGCTCGCACTCCGCGCCGGTGAGTCCCTGGAACACGCCTAGCGCCCGCTCGCGCAGCTGCGCGGTTGCCATCGGCTGCCGGCCGGTCCGATCGGCCACCGGTTGCGCCGTCTGGAGCGCGCGCCCCAGATCGCTGCAATAGAAGGCTTCGAAGGGCTCTGCGCCCAGCCGCTCGCCCACCAGCAGCGCCTGCGCCATGCCCTCCTCGTTCAAGGGACTGTCGAGATGTCCCTGGATGCGCCCCTGCGCATTCCAGGCGGTCTCCCCGTGGCGAACGACGACGAATCGCGTGGCTTGCATCAGAGACTCCGTTGCAACGGCTTCAGCCGCAACGCGCTGCGACTGTGGTGTTGGCGGCTGGCCATTTGCGCAATCGAGCGGGTGCGCAAACTCCCTGCCCTTCCCTCAAGCGACGCGACATAGTAGCCCCTTCAAGTACTCCCCCTCGGGAAAGCTCAGCGCCACCGGATGATCCACCCCCGCGCTCAGGTGGCGGAGGATCTGCGCATCGACGCCGGCGTCCAGCGCCGCCCCGGCCACGATCTTCTGGAACAGATCGCGCGATACCCCGCCCGAGCAGGAGAAGCTCACCAGCAACCCGCCTGGTGCGAGCAGCTTGAAGGCGAGGAGGTTGATGTCCTTGTATCCGCGCGCGGCACGCTCGGCGAGCGCGGCCGTCGGGGCGAACTTGGGCGGATCGAGCACGATCAGATCGAACCGCCGCCCCTGATCGCGCAGACGGCGGAGCATCTGGAACACGTCCGCCTCCACCCACTCGCATCGTTGCGCCGCGAACGCGTTGAGCTGCGCGTTGCGTTGCGCCAGGGCCAGTGCTTCGCTCGAAGCCTCCACGGCCGTGATGTGACTGGCGCCGCCGGCAAGTGCGCTGAGTGCGAATCCGCCCGTATAGCAGAAGCAGTCCAGCACGGCGGCGCCTGCTGCCAGCGAGCGAACCAGCCCCCGGTTGTCGCGCTGATCGAGATAGAAGCCGGTCTTGTGGCCGCCGGCGATGCTGACCAAAAACCTCAGTCCCGCCTCCTCGACCTCGACGGGATCAGCCGGCGAGTTGCCGCGCAGCGGGCCTACGCGCGGCTGCATTCCTTCCAGGGCAAGCACCTCGGCGTCGGAGCGCTCGTAGACGCGTTGCGCGCCGGTCAACTCCAGCAGCAGGTCGGCGAGCGTCTCGCGCCACGCCTCCGCGCCCGCGCTCGAGAGTTGCAGCACGATGGTGTCGCCGTAACGGTCGACAATGACACCCGGAAGACCGTCGGATTCGGCGTGAACGAGGCGGGTGGGCTGTCCACCGTCGAGCAGCCGGGCGCGCATGGCGACTGCCTGCGACAGCCGCTCCCGCAGCAAGCCGGCACTGGGTGGCGCATCCTCGCGCCAGCTCCACACGCGCGCGACGATCTGGGACTTCGGGCTGTACGCACCCCAGCCCAGGAAGCGGCCGTCCGCCGCGCGGATCGCCACTGCTGCCCCGGCCTCGGGCTGCCCCTGCATTTGCGCGACCGCGCCCGAGAACACCCACGGGTGGCGGCGCAGGAGTGACTTCTCCCTTCCGGGCTTGAGGATCAGCTGAGCCATCTACTGAATGACTGGCCGCCAAGACGCCAAGACGCCAAGAAAGGGCCTCGCGAGATCGGTGTGATCGGTAGGATTCGCGAGGTATTGGCGCCCGCCGCACGTCACGCGATGGCGCTGCATAGCGCACATCCTATCCGCGCGATGGCGTCTTTCTTGGCGTCTTGGCGTCTTGGCGGCTGATTCGTTTTTTCGCTCTAGGGTGAGCCGCGTCGTACACCTTCGCCAGATGCTGGAAATCCAGATGCGTATAGACTTGCGTGGTCGAGATGCTGGCGTGGCCGAGCATCTCCTGCACCGCGCGCAGATCGCCGCTCGACTGCAGCACATGGGAGGCGAACGAGTGGCGCAGCATGTGCGGGTGCACAGGGCGCGACAGCCCCTGCCTTGATGCCCACCGCTTGAGACGGTGTTGCACAGTGCGCGGGCTGACCGGGCGTCCGGCCGCGTTGACGAACACCGCACGTGCCGTTGCTGGCGTCAGCGAGGCGCGCTGCAACAGCCAGTCCCCGAGCGCCTGCACCGCGAAGCGTCCGATGGGCACCACGCGCGTCTTGTTCCCCTTGCCGGTGACGCGGACCGTCTGCTCCTCCAGGTCGAGGTTCTCCAGCGTGAGCCCGGTCAGCTCGGACAGCCTCAGCCCGGAGGAATAGAACAGCTCGAACATGGCACGGTCGCGCAAAGCCATCGGGTCGTCATCCACGGGGATCTGCAGCAGCTGGGCCGCTTCGTCCGGGGACAGCGCCTTGGGCAGCGTCTTCGCAGATCTGGGAGCGCGCAGGCCCTGGAAGGGGCTGCTGGTTACGCCGTGGTCACGAGCCAGGTAGCGGTAGAAGCTGCGCCACGCCGACAGCCTGCGGGCCAGCGACCTGCCGTCCAGGCCGCGGGCATGCAGCTGCGCGACCATGCGCCGCGCTTGATGGATAGCGATGTCCGCGAGCGGCGTGTCGCCCGCCAGCTCAAGCAGGCTGCGCACGTCACGCGCATAGCCCTCGACGGTGTGAGGGCTCAGGCGCCGCTCGTGGGCGATATGGGAGAGAAACCCATCGAACTGAGCGCGGTACCGGTCAGTCGGTGAACTGCCTGCGGGCAACTCAACTCTCCATGTGGCGCCGCAGGGCCGTGCTGGCGAGCTCGCCCAGACGCGCTAGATACAGAATTCCCATGTCCTGGGTGAAGCGCTCTGCGTCCGTGCTGGCGAGCGCCAGCACACCGAAGGGCCGCTCGGCGCGCAGGCAGACGTATACGAAGGAGCGGAAGTCCTCTGCCATCGGCCCGAACCAGGCGCTGCTCTCGAACATGGCGCTTTCGCTGAAGTAGGGATTGGCCAGGCTCTCGGCGAACACGCGGGCTTCGTGGCTGATCGGCTCGGTCTCGGGCCGGCTTGCGCCCGGCTCTGTCCACCACAGCCGTAACGCCACGCCGGGCACGCCGAAATCCTCGTGCAGGCTGTGGTACAGGGACTGCAGCAGGCTGGGGAGATCGCGTGCCGACATCATCGCCAGGGCGATGCGGTGCACACGGTCGCTGATGAGGTCGTTCTCCTCGCCGAACTGGACCAGCTCGCGCAGCTTCCCCTCCAGCACGCGGCTTTTCTCGCGCAGCGACAGGACCTGTCGTTCCGACAGCGGGATAGCGTGGTTGCCGTGCGGGTGGGGCACGTAAATGGAAGACAGCAGGTCGGCGTACTCCGCGAAAAACTCCGGATGCTCCTGCAGATACTTTGCGACCTCTTCGGCTCTGGTCATTGGTGTCAGATCTCGATCTCGCCTTCGAATACGGTTTCGGCCGGCCCGGTCATCAGCACCGGCTGGCGCCCGCCCTCCCATGCGACATGCAACGCACCCCCTCGGGTGCTCACGCGCACGGGGCTGTCCAGGTAGCCGCGCGTGATCCCCGCCACTACCGCGGCACACGCTCCGGTGCCACAGGCCAGCGTCTCGCCCGCGCCACGCTCGTAGACACGCAGCCGGATGTGATGCCGATCAGCCACCTCCATGTAACCCGCATTGACCCGCTCGGGGAAGCGCGCGTGCCGCTCGATGAGCGGACCTTGTGTCAGGACCGGTGCGGCTTCTACGTCTTCCACCACCTGCACCGCGTGGGGGTTGCCCATGGACAGCGCGCTGATCTCCAGCGGCTCCCCGTTCACCTCGATCCAGTACGTCAGCGCGCGCTGGTCCGCCACGAACGGGATCTTCTCCGGCTCGAACTCCGGCGCGCCCATGTCCACGGTCACCTCGCCGTCGCTCTCGAGCTTCGGCACGATCACGCCTGACAGCGTCTCGACCCGGATCTGGCTCTTCGTGGTCAACCCCTTGTCGCGCACGTAACGCAGGAAGCAGCGCGCGCCGTTGCCGCAGTGCTGAACCTCGGCCCCATCGGCGTTGAAGATGCGGTAGTAGAAATCCGTTCCGGGCGTGCGCGCCTTCTCGATCACCAGGATCTGGTCGCAGCCGACGCCGAAGTGGCGGTCGGCGAGCCTGCGTGCCGTGCCCGCATCGAGCCGAACCGGCTGGTTGACGGCATCGAGTACGACGAAGTCGTTGCCCACGCCCTGCATTTTGGTGAAGCGAAGCTTCATGACTGCGTGAGGCGTGAGGCGTGAGGCGTGAGGCGCAACGGGTGAGGCGTGACGCGCAAGACGTGAGGCGAGCGGGGCCGCCGCCGCGTCGCTTCAAGCAGCGCACTCTCGTGCGTACCTGCATGGACCGAATCGCGGATCGGATTCGGAATGCGCTCACGTGCGCCGGCCTCCGGCTCGCCACGCTCCAGCCTTGGGGCCGTGTGTCTGCTCGACCCGCAGCTTTCGACGCCTCCCGCCTTACGCCTCACGCCTCACGATCTCCTTCTCCATCACATAGTCGTCCATCACGAACCCGCCGCCGATGTCGACCGTGACCGACTCCGCTACCGCAAAGCCGTTCCTCAGATAGGCTTCGATGGCGCCGCGGTTGTTCTTGTTGACCTGCAGGTAGATCCGCTGGCAGCCCAGATCCCGTGCCCGCTTCCGGGCGTGGTCGAGGAGCAGGCTGCCGTAGCCGCGGCCGCGCAGCTCGTAGCTCACATACAGCTTGTCCACCTTGAGCGCGTCGGCCGACTCGCTGCGCACGCAGGCGCAGAACGCCACCATCTTTCCATCCAGCAACAGCTTGTCCCACCAGGCTTCACCACCCGCAATCTGCGCCTGGATCGCTGCCTGCGAGTAGCCCTGGGCGAGCATGTATTCTATCTGCTGGACGGTGATGATGTTGGGGTAATGCTGGTACCAGATGTCGCGCGCGAGGCGGACGAGATCGGGGATATCCTCCTCGCGCACGGGTAGGATGCGGACGCTGGGGGCTTGCAGGAGCATCGCCGCGGTCGTCTAGCTGAACGGCGCTAGGCGATGCGGCGCGGCAGGCAAAGGCCGGTGTAGTCGCGCCAGATGCAACGGTCCATCACGACCCAGATGCCGGCCGCGCGAGCCCGCAGCGCCGCCGGCTCGTTGATGATGCCCTCCTGGATCCACAGGCGCCGGACGCCCTGAGCGATGCAATCGTCGACGATCGCGTCGATATGGGCAGCGGCGCGGAATACGTTGACCAGGTCGATGGGGTCGGGCACCTGCGAGAGCCGGGAATAGGCCGTCTCACCCAGTACGGTTCCGACCAGAGGCCGCACCGGGATGATCCGGAAGCCGGCTTGCTGCATGGCTCGGGCAATCCGGAAGCTCGGCCGGTTCTGCTTCGGCGACAGGCCGATCACCGCGATGGTGCGCACCTGCGCGAGCTGGTCGCAGATCTCGTCGTGAGAAGGGTTGGCGAAGTACATGCGGGCCATCCGTTCGGGCCCTTCAATATACCGGAGCTTCGCCCGGCGGGCGTGTCTTGAAGCGCCGGTGCGTCCACAGGTACTGCTCGGGCATCTCGCGGATGCGCTCCTCGAGGAAAGCGTTCATCCGCCGCGTGTCAGTCTGCACGTCACCGGTCGGGAAGTTCTCCCAGGCCGGATAGAAGCGCGCGACGTAGCCTTGGCCCCACGGCAGCTGGCGGATCACCAGTGGAACGATGCGCGCGCCGGCCAGTCTGGCGATGCGCGAGAGCACCGGAACCGTGGCGGCCTGCACGCCGAAGAACGGAACAAAGATGGAATCCCTGGCGCCGAGGTCCATGTCGGGCGAGAGCTGCAGGGCCTGACCGCTGCGGAACGCGCCGACGATGGCCTTCACGCCCTCCTGGCGCAGGATCATCCGGCTGCCGGCGAAGCGCTCGCGCTTGCGCTTGAGGAAAGCGTCCACGTAGGGGTCCTTCTGCTTCACGTAGACCGCTGCACCCCGGTAGTCCAGGGTCATGCGCAGGCCCTCCAGCTCGATGCCGACGAAGTGCGGCACGAAGCCGATCGCGGGCTGGCCCTGGACGGCATCGATGTGCTCGGTACCTTCCAGCCGCACCACCCGCCGTAGCCGCTCCGGCGACGCCCACCAGGCGATTCCCGATTCCAGAAGCGCGCGACCGAACGCGCGGAAATGCCGCCGCAGCAGCCGCTCGCGCTCGGCCACGGACAGTTCCGGGAAGCACAGCCGCAGGTTGGTGCGCGCGATGCGCCGCCGCTTGGCGATGAGTGCATAGGCCAGCATCCCCATGCCCTGACCGATGGGGGCGAGGACGGGCAGCGGCAGGATATGCAGCAACCAGAGGAGGAAGATGCCGAGGCGGCTCATTTCGCGTGAGGCGTGAGGCGTGAGGGGTGAGGCGTGAGGCGTGAGGCGTCGTGAGTTAGGCGGGCGGCACAGGACGGTTGCCCGCAGTCTGCTAGGCCACCTTCAGACCAGTATCCGTCCGACGGGCTACCTTCCGGCGGCATCACACTCTCCAGGGGCCACGCACCCAGCAGACGCTTACGCCTCACGCCTCTCGCCTCACGCTTCACGCTCCGAGCGCGCGTGCGCGCTCGGAGGCAGCGGCGCGCCCCTCGGATGCTTGTAGCGGTTATACCCCCACAGATACTGCTCCGGGTATTTGCGAATCGCCGCCTCGATCGCAGCGTTCATGCGGCGTGCGCCCTCCAGGCCGCTCAAGTCGCCCTCCACCGGGGCGATCTCGATTTCGAACCCCGCGGCATCCGGCAGGCGGCGGGCGATGGCTACGAACACGGCAGAGTGGCTGGCCGCCCACAGCTTGCCGATCAGCGTCATGGTATAGGCCGGCTGGCCGAAGAAGTCGACCCACACTCCTTCTCCCTTGCCCGGGACTTGATCGGGAAGCACCCCGATCGCCTCACCACTCTTGAGCGCCCGGAACAAGGCGCGCACGCCGCGCAGATCGGCAGGCGCCAGCTTCTCCTGGCCGCGGCCCCGCCCTGCCAGGATGAGCCGGTCGAGCGCTTTGATGTGCGGCTGCCGGTACAGCACCGTGATGGGGGTGCGCTGCGCCGCATAGATCGCGGAGACCTCGAAGCAGCCCAGGTGAGGTGTGAGCAGAATCACGCCGCGTCCGGTGGCAAGCGCCGACATTACCGCCTCCTCGCCCGTGCATCTGCGCACCAGAGCGGCGGCCTGGGCTTGATCGCGGAACCACAACGGGATGAATTCGACTGCCTGCTTGCCTGTCTCGCGGATGTTCGCGCGCAGGATGCGCTGGAATTGCGCCTCGTCGGCGTACACGCCGCTGACCCGCAGATTTTCCCGCAAGCGCTTCGCGTAGCGTGAGGACGCGTGGTAGCCGATCCAGCCGAGGGCAGCGCCCAGCGCGTGGTACCAGCCCAGGGGCAGGCGGGCGACCAGGCGCAGTAGAGCGATCAGCGGCGCCACCGGCTGCGCGAACTGCGGTAACTCACCGCTGGGAACCTTACCAGATCACTCGACCGACGCGTGGGCACCGCAAGCACCCGGGCGCACATGCCCGCACCATGGTCCGCGGGCGCGCAAAGCGGCATCTTTGACGGCCGCCAACTTCTAGCCACGATGGCAATCTGCTATCCTGTGCAAAGATTCAGGAGACCAACTGCTGGTTTTTTCACAATGAGCGAATATCTCTTCACTTCCGAGTCGGTGTCCGAAGGACACCCCGACAAGGTCGCGGACCAGATCTCCGACGCGGTGCTGGACGCTATCTTAGCCCAGGACAAATACGCCCGGGTAGCCGCGGAGACGCTGGTCAATACCGGGCTGGTGGTGATGGCCGGCGAGATAACCACCACTGCGGTCGTCGATTTCCAGCAGGTCGCGCGCGACGCGATCAAGCGCATCGGCTACGACAACACCGAGTTCGGCATCGACTACAAGGGTTGCGCCGTGCTCGTGGCCTACGACAAGCAGTCGCCCGACATCAAGCAGGGAGTGGACAAGGCGCACGACGATCCGCTGAACCAGGGGGCCGGCGACCAGGGCCTCATGTTCGGCTTCGCTTGCGACGAGACGCCGCAGTTCATGCCCTTGCCGATCCATCTCGCCCACCGGCTGGTGGAGCGGCAATCGGAGTTGCGGCGCGACGGGCGGCTGCCCTGGCTGCGGCCCGATGCCAAGTCCCAGGTGACCGTGCGCTATGTGGACGGCCGCCCAGCCGCCATCGACACCGTCGTACTGTCCACGCAGCACGCCCCCGACGTCTCCCTCGAGCAGGTGCGCGAGGCCACGATCGAGCAGATCATCAAGCCTGTGCTGCCCAGGAATCTGATCAAGGGCAGCATCAAATACCTCGTCAATCCCACCGGCCGGTTCGTGGTCGGCGGTCCGCAGGGCGACTGCGGGCTCACCGGGCGCAAGATCATCGTCGATACCTACGGTGGGGCGGCTCACCACGGCGGCGGCGCGTTCTCGGGCAAGGATCCGTCCAAAGTAGACCGCTCGGCCGCCTATGCGGCGCGCTACGTTGCCAAGAACATCGTGGCGGCGGGGCTCGCCAGCAAGTGCGAGCTGCAGGTGTCCTACGCCATCGGGGTGGCGCGGCCCACCAGCGTCATGGTCACGACCTTCGGCACCGGCAGAATCCCCGACGAGCGCATCGCCGAGCTGGTGCAGAAGCACTTCGACCTGCGGCCCAGGGGCATCATCCAGATGCTGGACCTGCTGCGGCCCATCTACAGCAAGACCGCCGCCTACGGCCACTTCGGCCGGGACGAGCCGGAGTTCAACTGGGAAAATCTCGACAAGGTTGAAGCCCTGAAAGCGGATGCCGGGATGAAACCGGTTCACGCGTAGGTTGTCTGCAGTCTCTCGGTCGAGATTTCGGCGCAGACTAATGCGCGCTTTGCGGGCGTTACGTCGGAGCCAAAATCTCGACAAGGTTGAAGCCCTGAAAGCGGATGCCGGGGTGACACCGGGTCACGCCTGACCGCCGAGACCTGAGCGGCAAGGCCGATACTGGTATAATTTCGCCCCTCCTGAGGAGCGTTGCAACAGGCCGTCGAAGGCGTATCGCCTTCAGAGGCGGGTCTGCCAGGCTCAGGAGGGTTGCACTTGCAACGGCGCTCACGAACTTTTTTCTTAACCGAAAGGAGGGCGTGATGAGCGCCGTATTGCACTCCAAGCAGTTCACCGACTACCACGTCGCCGATCTCGCGCTGGCCGATTGGGGCCGCAAGGAGATCCGCATCGCCGAGACCGAGATGCCCGGTCTCATGGCCATCCGGGAAGAGTACGCGACTCAGCAGCCGCTGCGCGGCGCGCGGATCACCGGCTCGCTGCACATGACCATCCAGACGGCGGTGCTGATCGAGACCCTGCAGGCGCTGGGCGCCGAGGTGCGTTGGGCGTCCTGCAACATCTACTCGACCCAGGACCATGCCGCCGCCGCCATCGCCGCGACCGGCACGCCGGTGTTCGCATACAAGGGCGAGTCGCTGGTCGAGTACTGGCAGTTCACCCATCGCATTTTCGAGTGGCCGGACGGGGGCTTCTCGAACATGATCCTGGACGATGGCGGCGACGCGACGCTGCTGCTGCACCTGGGGACGCGCGCCGAGACCGATGCGTCGGTGCTCAACCACGCGGGCAGCGAGGAGGAGACGGTGCTGTTCGCTGCCATCAAGGCCACACTGGCGAAGGATCCCAAGTGGTACTCCACACGCCGGGCCCAGATCAAAGGGGTCACGGAGGAAACCACCACCGGGGTCAAGCGGCTCTACCAGATGGCCAAGGACGGGCTGCTCAAGTTCCCCGCCATCAACGTCAACGACTCGGTGACCAAGTCCAAGTTCGACAACCTCTACGGTTGCCGCGAATCGCTGGTGGATGGAATCAAGCGTGCGACCGACGTCATGATCGCCGGCAAGATCGCGGTCGTGTGCGGGTACGGCGACGTAGGCAAGGGCTCAGCGCAGGCTCTGCGGGCGCTTTCGGCGCAGGTGTGGGTCACCGAGATCGACCCGATCTGCGCGCTGCAGGCGGCCATGGAAGGCTACCGCGTCGTGACCATGGACTACGCCTGCGACAAGGCCGACATCTTCGTCACCGCCACCGGCAACTTCCACGTGATCACCCA
>DAIQQA010000152.1:0-11598 GCA_036787045.1 Burkholderiales bacterium
TCCAGCCAGCTGGTGTAGTTGCCCTTCCACGGGATGCCGTGGCCGCGGTCGAGTTCGAGGATCCATTCGGCGGCGTTGTCGAGGAAGTAGCGATCGTGCGTCACCGCGACCACGGTGCCGGGAAAGCGCACCAGGAATTGTTCCAGCCATTCCACCGTCTCGGCATCGAGGTGGTTGGTGGGCTCGTCCAGCAGCAGCATGTCGGGCTTGGACAGCAGCAGCTTGCACAGGGCCGCCCGGCGCTTCTCGCCGCCGGAAAGGTTGGAGACCTTGGCGTCCCAGGGCGGCAGTCGCAGCGCATCGGCCGCGATCTCGAGCTGATGCTCGGTGTCGCTACCGGCGGCGGCAAGCACGGCTTCGTACTTGGCTTGCTCGCTGGCGAGCTTGTCGAAGTCGGGATCGGGCTCCGCATAGGCAGCGTAGATCTCATCCAGCTTCTGCCTCGCTTCGAGGATCTCGCCGAGGCCCGATTCCACTTCCTCGCGGACGGTCTTGTCGGGATCGAGCTGCGGTTCCTGGGGGAGGAAGCCGATCTTGATGCCCGGCATCGGCACGGCTTCGCCTTCGATATCCTTGTCCAGACCGGCCATGATCTTGAGCAGGCTGGACTTGCCGGAGCCGTTCAGGCCCAGCACGCCGATCTTGGCGCCGGGGAAGAACGACAGGGAAATATCCTTGAGGATCTGACGCTTCGGGGGTACGACCTTGCCCACGCGCAGCATCGTGTAAACGTATTGAGCCATGTTCCAGGAGTCTTTGGGCGTTGCCCGGGTTCAGGCCGGCGTGGCCGCCGGCGGTTGCGAAAGGGCGCAATTATGCGGCAAGCGGGCGACATGCGGAAATCCGCTCGCCGGGGTGCCGGCGGTTCCCTGGCCAGCCGAGCAGCCGTCCGGAAGCGGCTGCCCGGCAATGGCTGCGCTCAACGCCGAGTCGGCCGCACGCTCGGCAATGGCTCGAGCGCACGCATGGGGCGTTTGGCGGCTGGCGGCTTGGGCGTGCGTGCAGGCGCCATGCCTGTGGGCGCCGCAAAGCCCGGTTGGCCTGCGATCTTGCCGTCGCCGTCGCAGTCCAGGTTCACCACTACTCTCACCTGGTAGAGGTTGTTGCCCTCGTTCGACTCCGAGACCTGCTGGGCGGAGTCGAGCCGCACCTGAATCGCGCTCGACCCCTCGGGCAGCGCGAGTGGGAACACCACCCACTGATCGGCCTGCGCGCCGAGCGCCAGGTTCGCGGCGTGCACGGGCGTGCCGTTACGCAGCACATGGCTCTTGAACACGCCGGTCGCGACCGGGCCCTTGTTGAACGCCCGATAGGCTGCCTGATCGAACCGACACAGGTTGTGCAGCGGCCCCGACTGGGTCGTCGCCAGATGGGGAACATCTATCGTAATGGTGCTGCCCCACGGGTGCGGAGCGCCGAGCACGAAGCCCAGTGTCGTAGCCATGACATCGGGCAACGCATAGGCGAGCGTATCGCTGGCCGCTGAGGTCTCCGGCTGCGCCTGTGAGGGTGCGTCTGCGAGGTTGCCGACCTGCGTTGGGCCATTGCCGACGGACCCGACGACGACACTGTGCTCGACCGAAGCCGTGTTGTTTCCCTCCATGCTTTCGTCGGCCACACCTGCGGCGTCCGCAGCGAGGGTCAGCACATAGGTGCCCGGCGCCCAGTCGAGCTCGTTCCAGAAAGCCAGCGCGTGTGCGAAGCTGCCGCCTGGTGCCAGAGCGGGGGCCTGAACCACCGCTCGACCGGGGAACGCTGCGTTCTCGTATGCCGCCATGCCCGGGGACTCCGGGCAACTGCCGCCGCCCAAACGCTCACAGTGCAACGTCAGGGTCGAGGCCGGCGCCGGACTCGCGCCCTGGTTGACGACGGCGACGGTCCCGGCAGTCAGTGCAGCGGCAGAGGGGACCAGGTCGGGCTGGGCGCCGCCCGCGAATGCGGGCTGAGCGGCGAGGGTCGCAGCGAGCCACATCGCTGCACGGATCGTGTTCATGACTGTCTCCTTACGGCGCTCCTCCTCTGGATCGAGGAGGAGCGCGTGTCCGGTGGGCGGGATCGGCGATCAGCCAGCGGGCGCGACGCAGAAGCTGCTGGTGCTGTTGTTAGATTCGATGGACTCGGCGATCACTCCACTGCTGTCGACGGTGAGCGTGAACTGGCACGAGCCGCTGAATCCGGGCGGCTGATAGCAGCCGGCGGGGATGTCGAAGGCGCCGGAGACCTCCTGCCCGCTCGGGATTGCGGGCGCGTTCTGCTGCGCCACCACACCGTTGCCGAACTGGATCGACACGGTCGAGGCCGCCGCGCCGGATGCGCCTAGGTTGCGGACGCGGAAGCGCACCTTGTTGGATGCGCCACCCTGCTGCGGGTCGTTGTCGCAATACAGGATCTGCGGATAGCCCTCGGGCAATCCGCCCGCGCCGAAATAGGGCGCCGGGCGCAGATCCGAGAGTGCCGGCCCGCCCAGCAGCTTGTCGGGCATGGTCTGTCCCGCATGCCGCGTCGCGTTCTGCGACCGCACCGGCTTTGCAGCGACACCGGCAGCCGGCGCGACCTGGATTCGCGCGGACGGCTGAACGGTCGCGGGGCGCAGCGGCGCCTTCTTCGGCGGGCTCGCCAGGACTGTCGCCTGGCAGACGAGGATCGTGGCTCCGGACAGGAGCAGCAAACGAGTCGCGCTGGTCATCTGAACCTCCTTCAGTGGTGGAATGGGCTGTTGCACCCCTGAGTCGAGGGCCAGGCCGGCGAGGTTCAAACCAAAAAGCCCCTTCCGTGCGTATCGCCGCCAAGCCCGCTGTGGCTTCCTGCGCAGCAGTCGGCTCTGCCGGCTGGCGTCCAGCAACACGAAAAACCCCGGTGAAGGCCGTTCAGCTTCCGTTCAGCACACCCCCCTTAATCTGCGCACAACCAGGAACGTCCCTGGGTGATAGAGAGAAGGAGGTTGCAATGAAATCCAAGCTTCTGGCTTCCGCGTTGGGTGTGGTTCTGCTGGGCACGAGCGCGCTCGCCCTGGCCGACAACGACCGCAGGCACGGCTACGACCGCGGCTCCGCGTACCACGGCCGTCACGACAATGCACGGCACGGCCACGACGGGCCGCGGCATTGGTCCCACGACCGGCGCCATTGGCAGCCCCACAACCACGGGCATTGGCATGGACGGTCAGGGCGCCATCCGGGTTGGCACGGCCCGTACTACCGCCACTACAGCCACGCGCCCCGCGGCTACGGTCGCTATGACGACGGGGTGACCATCATCTTCAAGGGCCACTTCGACTGAGTCGATCCGGCACGAACACTACGAAAGGACAGGACCATGAAACGCACTGCCATCGCCATGGCTACTGCGTTCGCAGTGGGTGCACCGACGGTCTTCGCAGGCCACGGGTACGACGACTACGCCCGTGTGACCGACGTCGACCCGCAGTACGAAAGCGTCAACGTCCCGCGCAAGGAGTGCTACACCGAGTACGAGCCGCAGAGCTACTACCGCAAGGAGCACCGCTCCCTGGTGGGTCCGCTGATCGGCGGCGTTGCGGGCGGCCTGCTCGGCGCCCAGGTGGGCGAGGGCAGCGGCCGGGTTGCGGCCTCCGCAGCAGGGGCAGCCGTCGGCGCCATCGTCGGCGACCGTCTGGGCAACCGCGATCGCGGCCGCGAGGAGTACTACGAGCGTGAAGTGCGCCGCTGCCGCATGGTGGACGACTGGCAGACGCACGTCACCGGCTACCGGGTCACCTACGAGTATGCCGGGCGCAGCTACACGAGCGTGCTGCCCTACGACCCCGGTCGCCGGCTCGCAGTGCGGGTAGACGTCGAGCCGGCCGGCGGCGGCTACCGTCGCGATGACGACTAGGCAATGGACGCATGGCATGGCCGGCCAGCGCCGGGTTGCGGGTCACGGCCGCATGGGCGATCATCTCTGCGATGAACAGCGCGATGCGGAAACGAGCCCTCCCGGTGCTGGCCTTCCTGCTCGCCGCGCTCCTCGCGGCGCCGGCCCATGCCGACCGCAGACGCGGGGGCCCGGAGGTCGATGCGCCCCACGGGTTCGCGCCGCGCGGCATGGCCGAGCGGCGCATCAGCCTGGAGCAGGCGATCACCATCGTGCAGCGCGAGACCGGTGGACGCGTGCTGGACGCACGCGATCAGGGCGAGCGCTACCGCGTCAAGATCCTCACCCGCAGGGGTGAGGTACGGGTTGTGTATGTGGATGCCGAGACCGGCGAGATGCGGTGAGAGAGGCACGCCCTCATAACCCATGCGCATCCTGGTAGTCGAAGACGAACCGGCCCTGCTGCAGCAGCTCAAGCGCGAGCTCGAAGCGCAGGACTATACGGTCGACGCCACCGGCGACGGAAAAGAGGCGCTGTACTTTGCGACCGACTATCCGTTCGACGCGGCCGTCGTCGACCTCGGGCTACCGGGCCTGTCGGGCCTCGAAGTGATCGCGCGCCTGCGCGCAAGAGGCAGCCGGCTGCCGATCCTGATCCTCACGGCGCGCGGTCGCTGGCAGGACAAGGTGCAAGGCCTGGAAGCGGGCGCCGACGACTATCTGACCAAGCCGTTCCAGATGGAGGAGCTGCTCGCGCGCCTGAAGGCGCTGCTGCGGCGCGCGGCCGGCTCGGCGCAGGACATCCTACAGTGCGGGCCGGTCACGCTGAACTTGAGCGCGCAGCAGGTGAGCGTGAACGGCTCCGAAGTGGAGTTGACCTCGTTCGAGTACCGCCTGTTGGAGCACCTCGCCCGCAGCCGCGGGCGGGTGCTGTCCAAGGACGATCTGGCCGCACACCTCTACCCGCACGACGAGGAACGCGACAGCAACGTGATCGAGGTGCTGATCGGGCGGCTGCGCCGGAAGCTCGACCCCGACGGCACGCTGCAGCCACTGGAGACTTTGCGCGGGCGCGGATATCGCTTCACTTTGGGAGAGTAGCGAAACCTCTCAACGCCAAGGACGCGAAGGACAAAGCCGAACCGCGTTCACCGCAGAGGACGCGGAGGACCACAGAGAGAACCTCTGACGCTAGGCGGACGGAGCGGTACGAGACAGGGGCGGACCGCTGGCCGTTTCGAAGGTGACCCGCCTGGTCCCGGCCTTCTCATTCGTTCCTCTGCGGTCCTCTGCGATTAAATCTGTGCGGGGGTAGACACATAGTGCGATCGCTGAACGCCAGAGTCACGCTGGGCGCTGCGCTGGTGCTGGCAGTGTTCCTGGTGCTGTCCGCGATCGCGCTGGAGCGGGCCTTCCGCGACAGCGCGCGCAACGCACGGCAGGAGCGCCTACTCGCGCAGATCTATCTCCTCATGGCCGCGGCCGAGGTCAATGCACAGGGCGACTTGACCCTGGCGAGCGGCCCCTCGGAGCCGCGCCTCGAGCAGCCGGGGTCCGGCCTCTACGCTGCGATCAGCGACGGCACGGGCAACGTCGTATGGCGGTCGCGCTCGACCCTGTCGGTCGAAGCGCCGCACGGCGCGCCGCTCCCGGCGGGTGCGCAGCGATTCGAGGAAGTCGATAGCGGCCCCGGGTTCCTCGTCGAAAGCTTCGGCGTGAGCTGGGCCACCGCCGCCGGCAGCTTTCCCTTCACCTTCAGCGTTGCCGAGGATCGACGGCCCTACGCCGAACAGCTCGCGGTATATCGGCGCAGCTTGTGGACCTGGCTCGGTGCGATGGCGCTGGTGCTGCTCGCGGCGCAGTGGGGAATCCTGCGCTGGGGGTTGAGCCCGCTGCGGCGCGTGGCCGACGAGCTGACACGATTGGAGCGCGGCGAGCAGGAACGCATCGCCGGCAGGTACCCTGCGGAGGTGCAACGCCTGACCGACAACCTCAACACGCTGCTCACTCACGAGCGGTCGCTGCAAAAGCGTTACCGCGATGCGCTGGCTGATCTGGCGCACAGCCTGAAAACGCCTCTCGCGCTGGTGCGCGGTGCCCTGCGCGACGCAGGACGAACCGACGCTGCCGCACGCACGCTCGACGAGCAGATCGACCGCATGGACCGCATCGTCGCGTATCAACTGCAGCGGGCTTCGACCTCCGGGCGCACCCGCCTGGCCACGCCCCAGCCTCTGCGCCCTGCTGTGGAGCGCATGCTCGCGGCGCTGGCGAAGGTCTACGGGGACAAGCGCATCGCGACCGAGGTGGCTGTCGATGCCGCTCTGCGCTTCCGCGGCGATGAGGGCGATCTGACCGAGCTGCTGGGGAACTTGCTCGACAACGCGTTCAAGTGGGGCCGCACGCAGGTCCGCGTCAGCGCCCGGGCCGCGGGCGGAAGGCTGACGCTGTGCGTCGAGGACGACGGCCCAGGCATCGCGCCGGAGCAGGCGCAGCGGGTGCTCGAGCGGGGCGTGCGGGCCGACCAGTCGGTTCCGGGCCAGGGCATCGGGCTGGCGGTGGTGCGCGACATCGTCGATGCCTACGATGGCGAGCTGCGGATCGAGCGCTGCGGCCTGGGCGGCGCGTGCATCACGCTGGTGCTGCCGGCGGCAGGATGAAAGGGCTCTCAGCACCCAAGAACGGCGCCCGTAACCGCGCAGGATGGGAAGCACCTGCGATAGACTCCGCCCTGCAAGCTGCGATTCGTTCCACGCAACGCGACGCGCGCTCGATGAACATCTGTGACGGACACCCGCTAGCCGCACTGGGGAAGCACACGTGCGCGCTGCTGACGTCCGCGCTTGCAGTCTGCCTGTGCGCGCCTGCCTACTCGGCCGGCCCTCCGCAGTTCACCGGCAAAGTCGTGCTCGAGGTGCTGGACGACGTCGAGCTGGATCACAAGCTGCGCCTGCTGGAGGACTTCAGCTTCCGCGACGGAAGCGGCAGGGTCTGGCTGGCACCACGCGGCGGGGTGATCGACGGCACCTCGCTCCCACGTGCGCTGCGCCTGCTCCCCGGGCTGCCGCCCGAGACCGAGTTCCGGAAGGCCTCCGTGATTCACGACTACCATTCCCGCGCCCGGCTGGAGACTTGGCGAGAGGTCCACCGCATGCTGTACAGCGCCAGCCTGCACGAGGGTCTCGGCCCTACGGAAGCCAAGCTGCTCTACGCGGCGGTCTATGCCGGAGGCTGGCGCTGGGAGCCGCGCACATCGACCTGCTACCGCAGCTGCCACGCCGCATCGACGATGCTCGCCTGGCAGCCGGACGTGACGCAGAGTGAGCTGCAACCCGTGCTCGACTGGCTGCACGACACGGACCCGACCCTGGACGAGATCGAGCAGCGCGTCGACGCGGTCACCCCTCGCCCCGGTCCACACCTGTTCGTGCAGGTCCGGCAGCAAAAATAGGCCACCCTCAACCAGCGGACCGGGCACCCGGAACGGGCTTGACTTCGGTCAAAGCCGACTCGGCACTTCGGGGGTTTAATTGCAGCAAATGCTTCTCTGCCCGTCGGCGGCCGGAGCGGCTTCCTTCTGCGTCCGCCCTGACATCGTCTCCTGCTGACGGTTCGACATTTCCAAACAGGACAACCAGGAGACAAACGATGAACGGGAAGCAATTGCTTCGATCGCTAGTTTATGCGGCAGCCCTAGCCGGCGCGTCCGCAGCGCATGCAGACCACATGAGCGGTCAATGGATGAACGACGGCGGGTGGGGGATGGGGCCCGGCATGATGGGGCGCGGAATGATGGGACCCGGCATGGGTATGGGCCCGGGCATGATGGGGCCGGGAATGATGGGCGGCCAGGGCATGATGGGACCTGGAATGATGGGCGGTCAGGGAACGGGCCCCGGAATGATGGGTCCGGGCATGGGTCAGGGAATGATGGGACCCGGTATGGGGCAAGGCATGATGGCCCCGGACCTCGACCTGAGCGATGAGCAACGGTCGCAAATCAACAAGATCCGCACCGACGCCCGCAAGAAGCAGCTCGACCTCGCCAAGCAGATGCGGTCGGAACAGCGCAAGCTGCAGGCGCTGTACGACACGGACAAGCCGGACCGCGAGGCGATCCGCGCCCAGCGCAAGAAGATCCAGGACCTTCAGCTGCAGGTGATGCAGAACCACATGACCGCCCACAACGAGATGGACGACGTGCTCACCGACGAGCAGCGCGAGCAGCTGCGCTACTGGGGGCATGGCTGGACGAACTGACCGGACCGGCCTTGTAAGGACGAAGGGCGCAGCGCTGCTGCGCCTTTCTTTCGTCTTCACCTCCAGTTCACAGCGACTCGACGAACTTCACCAGCGCCGCGCGATCGGCCTTCGGCATGTTGCGAAACGCCTCGCGCGATTTCTCCGCCTGGCCACCGTGCCAGAGGATCGCCTCGGTGACGCCTCGCGCGCGCCCATCGTGCAGCAGATCGCTGTGGCCATTGACGGTCTTGATGAGGCCGACGCCCCACAGCGGCGCGGTGCGCCACTCGCGCCCGCTAGCCTTGAAGTCGGGTCGGCCGTCGGCGAGATCTTCGCCCATGTCGTGCAACAGCAGATCGGTGTACGGGCGGATCGTGAGGCTGGCCGCCGCCTTGAGCGCCGGCTTCGGCCCCGTCGTAAGCTCGGGCACATGGCACACGCTGCACTGCGCCTCGGCAAAGACCTGCTCGCCGCGCTTGAATGCGGGATCGTCCACGTTGCGGCGGGCCGGCACGGCCAACGCCTGCAAGTACAACGCGATGTTGGTCAGCCGGCTGGGCACGACCTCGGGGCGATAGGTGTTGCCGGTGCAGCCGCCCTGTCCGCCGCACTTGCTCGCGGAGGGCAAATCGAGGCAGGCCACCTGCACCGCAGGGCAATTCTCCTCGGGGAACATGTAGCTGGTGGCGCCGATGTCGCCGAAGAACGCAGCAGCGGTCTGCTGGCGGATGGAGGGCTGGTTCGCTTTCCAGCCCAAGCGCCCCAGCACCATCTGCTCGTTCTCCATGTCCCAGACGGTGTTGGGCTTCCCTGCCATCCCCACCTTCTCCTGCTCCTTGGCGATGCGCAGGATGGTCTCTTCGGGCACCGCCTCGAGCAGGCCCATCCCCACCATTGCGGGCGCAACGCGCGGCGAGATCATGGTGTCCTTCCCCAGCTCACCGAACTGCAGGTCCTTGAACTCGACATGCGGCACGCGCAGCGTCACCTTCTCGCCGTCGGCAAAGCTCACCTCGCGCGCGGTATAGGTGAAGACAGCCTGCCCCTCGGCGGGCACGCGCTCCTGGATGCCGCGGTTCTGCAGCTGATCGCCATAGGCCGGATGCGGTAGCGGCCCGCCTTCCCTGGTCTGGCCGGGGATGCTCAGGCGCACGAGCACACCCTGGACCGCCGCCTGCCCGTCGACGGGCGCGGCGGAGCGGCCGTTGTGCACGTGGCAATGGGCGCAGCGGTCTTCGTTGAAGGTGGGGCCGAGTCCCCACACGCCGGACGGATCGGGCGCCACCACCCAGGGTTCGTTGAACTGCTCGTTGCCCTTGGCGAAGGCCTCGCCCTGCTCCTTGTCGAGCATCGAGATCGGAATGGCGTAGGCTGCGGAGCCGGACTCCAGTGTGGTAAATGCTCCTGCCGTGAGGGCGGCCGGGTTCAGTGCTTCGATGTTGCCGGCGCTGACGAGCGCGACGACGCAACCGCCCGCTGCGACACCCGCAAGCCGGACTGTCCACTTACACGCAGGTCCTCGAGTCATACCCGCCATCATCTCTGTTGTGCCTCCACCCTAACCCTCCCCCGCAAGCGGGGAGGGAACCAGGTCACGCTACCCCGTCACGCCCTTCCGTTACGCTTTCCGGTCACGCTCTTCGGTCACGCCTCTCAGTGACTATGGTCCCGATCCCACGGGCTGTGCTTGACCTCTTCGGGCAGCCAGATCGTCTGGTAGACCTTCTGCAACTGCTGCTCCATCTTGATCTCGTCGCTCACCGACAGGTCCGCGTACTTCGCCTCCGTGGGGCTGCTGTGGTTGCGGGTGTTGAGGCTCGGCGCCGAGATGACTTTGCGCAGCGCGCCCTGGCATTGCGGGCACGCCGTCGGCCCCGGCTCATTCACGCCGTGACGGGTTTTGAAAATGGTGGTACACGGATCGCATGCATACTCGTAGAACGGCACTGCTTTTCTCCTGCTGTGTAACGAAGCAAACGGGGCCGACCCCGCGAGGAATCGGCCCCGGCAACGGTGAAGCCGACGCTCGGTTACGCGAAGGCGGTCTTCATGATTTCGGCCTTTGCCTGCATGGCCTTCTGCTTGTCGATGCCCCAGATGCGCGCGGCGTTCTCGCCGAACACCTTGCGCTTGATCTCGGGCGTGAGCTTCGGATAGCCGTGCCCTTCGACCAGCTGGTCGGGGATCTGGAACTTGCGGAAGGCGTCGATCTGCCACTGCGGGTTGCCCCACAGCAACGAGTCGGTGCCCCACAGCACGTAGTCCGGACCCAGATCGCGCAGGAGCGTGCCGAGCACGTGCGCGCACTCCAGAGGCCGGCTGGAAACGGTCGCGGCGAACGTCGACCCGACCTCGCAGTACAGGTTCTTGCGCTGCGGCTTGAAGCCCTTCAGCGCCGCCAGCTCGTTGTGATACGGCCACGCCGAGTGGTAGGCGATGAAGTTGAGGTCCAGGAAGTCGTCCGCGGCGGCGTCGAAGTCCTCGGCATGCGCATAGCGCGCATAGAACTGCCCGAAGGGAATGCCCTTGTGGCAACCGACGTTCTTGATGCCCAGCTTGCGGCACTCTTCCCAGATCGGGTAGGCCAGCTTCTCGTCGTCGAACCACCAGCCCTTGTTCTTGGTGGAATCGAACGTGTAGAGCTTGAGGCCGGAGATCTTGTAGTCCTGGACATACATGCGCAGGCGGTCGAGCGTCTCGCCCAGGCCCTGGTTCGGGGTCAGCCCCCCGGCCAGCATGAGCGTGCTGTCGGGCCAGTTGTTGCGCACCCCGACCTGGTAGTCCATCGGGATCATGTCCTTGCCGCCGTAGTCCTCCCGGAAGCCGAACGGGTTGAAGATCCCGACGGTGGTGTCGCTTTCCTTCAGGATCATCTTGCCGTAGTTCTCGACGTTCATGTCACGAGTGCCGTTGGGCAGCCCCATGGCCTTGCCGAGATCGTCCAGCAGTTGCACGAACCACATGCCGCGGGTAGTGGTGTTCACGCCCTCGACGTAGTGGCCCGGCCGCGTACAGACGTGGGTGTGCACGTCCACGACGAAGTCGCTGCTGGCGCGCGCGAGCTGGATGGCCTCTTTCTTGGCGTCGAAGTCCGCGGCTTCGGCGGCGCTCACCTCGAAGAACTTCATCCCGGTGACTTCGTTGGCCGCCAGCATCGCGGCCGAGAAACCCAGAGAGGACTTCAGGAAGTTGCGACGCGAGATCCCGGCCTGCTTGGCGTAGCCGTCCATCTTCGCGGAGATCTTCTCACCCATGTTCCCCGCCATGAACATCGAGGTGCCGACTTCATCTCCGTTGAACGGGTCCATGGGCTGATGCTCCAGGCCCTTGAAGTGCTGAAGAATGTTGTACTCCATCTACTCTCCCCCTGTGTAATTGATTTCGATGTGGTCGATGTCCGCGTCAGGACATCATGCGACGCCGTGACGCGATCCATCGGGCTCCCGTACTACGCCCTTCATGCCCTGCTGCACGCTGGGCGGCGCTCCGTGACCGTACTCTCGGCCGCTCGGGGTGTCAATAACG